>JBIIAI010000032.1:0-24953 GCA_044239965.1 Akkermansiaceae bacterium | reverse complement strand
GTGGTGCTGCAAAAAGGCACTCGCCTCTCGATCACTCCGGTCATCAAAAAACACTTTGATCACATCGTAAAAATGGGCCGGTGAATGAGCTGATTCACAGTCCCGGAGCCTGGGTCATGGCGTGCATCGGCGCGTTATGTGTGGGCTTGGCGAAATCTGGCTTCACCGGCATTTCTCTGATCTCGGTGTTTCTTTTCGCCGATCTTTTCGGTGCCAAAACCTCCGTAGGACTGGTGCTGCCGCTACTCATCGTCGCTGATCTCACCGTCTATCCCGCCTTTCGCGAACATGGTTCATGGAAGCCCGTCGGCAAGCTGATCTTACCCGCGCTGCTAGGCCTCGTCGGCGGTTTTGCCATTCTCGCCGTGGTCAATGATGAGCAGGCGCGACATGGAATCGGCGCCTCTGTGCTCTTAATGGTCGCATTTCAAGCACTACGTCTCTTCAATCAGACAGCCTTTGATCGCATGGCACACTCATCGGGCTTTGGCATCTCAGCAGGGATCGCTGGCGGCATGGCCACAGCCATCGCCAATGCCGCAGGGCCCGTCATTCAACTTTTCCTGCTCTCTCGCCGCATTCCCAAGATGGAGCTCATCGGCATCAGTGCCCGATTTTTTCTACTCATCAATTTGATCAAACTCCCGATGAACTTTCAGCTCAAGTTGATCAATCCCTCGACCCTCACGCTCAACGCTATGCTGATTCCCGCCGTGTGGGTCGGAGTTTTTAGCGGTCGCTATCTCGTGAAAAAAGTGCCGCAACGCTGGTTCGAGTCGCTCGTGATCCTATTCTCGATCATCGCTGGCGTGCGGCTGTGTTTTTTCTAACGGAAATTTCTCAACTCCTGAAAGTTTTGGTAGGCGAAATAGAGCAGAAAGATCGGCATCAAAATCCCAATTTTCGCAACGAAGAGCCCCACCGCACACAACACCGCGAAGGCAATGCTAAGCTGCAAAAAAAGACGTCGGCGCTTTGGTCCCATCATCGCAGCTAACATCTGTCCTCCATCCAGCGGATGCACAGGAATGAGGTTTAGAATAGCCCAAAAGAGACTCACCAGCCAGAGATCTCTCACGAAACCTGCAAATGCCTCAGTGAAATGTTCGATGAAATAGATGTAAGCCCCGAGCGCAACCAAACCTAACAAGATCTGAATCGCCGGGCCAGCGGCCGTCACCAAAAAACTCTGCATGCGTGTGAATTGCGCGTATGGAAACACCGCAACACCACCGAAACTGTGTAATACGACAATCGGCTGTGCTTTGAAATATTTTCCCGCAAGCGCATGCCCAAGTTCATGAACAAGGATGGAAATCGCACCAGCGATCACGAACAATGCCACCGAGAGAGCCTCATTCAAATTCCCGCCGCGCTGCCCGAAGCTCGATCCTAACAATGCCAAGATCAGCCAAAACCACGGTTGAATTTCTACGGGAATGCCAAAGATGCGGAAACGAATCATCACCACCATGATGGATGCATTTTCTCAAAATGCAAGCGACTCCGCCAAAGAATTCGCCCCCGTCCGTCACAACGCAGAAAAATCTGTAAATTCGTCAAAGCCTGTGACTAGAATGAATCCGTTGCGCAGCACAATACCACCGCGCAGCATCCCCAGCAGCGTTACCTCTCTTTTTTTTCATGAACGAATCTTTTGCGATCGCCCAACGTCTCGAGTCCGCCCTGTTAGGCGTCATCCGCGGCCAGTCCTCAGCCATCCGCCGCATCCTTTCCTGCCTCTGTTCAGGCGGTCACGTTTTGTTAGAAGACGTGCCTGGCACGGGAAAAACGACACTCGCCAAAGCACTCGCCGCCGCGATCCATGGCAGCACCTTCAAGCGCGTGCAGTTCACTCCGGACTTGCTGCCCTCAGACATACTTGGCACCTCCATTTTCGACCCTGCCACTACCAGCTTCCGCTTTCAGCCCGGGCCCATTTTCACCGACATTCTGTTAGCCGATGAAATCAACCGCGCCTCTCCGCGCGTGCAAAGCGCGTTGTTAGAATCGATGGCCGAACGCCAAGTCACGATTGATGGCACCGTGCGCGAGCTGAACGAAATCTTCTTCGTCATCGCCACGCAAAACCCCGTCGAATTCCGTGGCACCTATCCCTTGCCCGAGGCGCAAATGGACCGCTTCGCCCTGCAATGCGGCCTCGGTTACGTCACCGAGGACGAAGAAGTCGGCATTCTCGCAGACCAATTGTTCGATCACCCTGTCAGCCACATGCAGCCGGTCGTCACGCGCGAGGAAATGCTGCAACTCATGCAAAGCGCCAAACAAGTGCGCTTCAGTCCCGAGCTGCAACACTACGCCGTGCAAATCGTCGCCGCCACCCGCCAGCGCAAAGAATTGCAACTGGCCGCCAGCCCGCGAGCATCCCTAGCACTGATGAAAACGGCGCAAGCACTGTGTCTGTGGGAAGGTCGTGAATTTGTCATCCCCGAGACCATTCAATCGCTTGCTGCCGATGTCATCGCTCACCGCCTCGTGCTCAGCCCCGATGCCCGCTACGCCGGCCAAACCGCCCGCGGCATCATCACCGAGATCCTCGAACAAATCCCCGTGCCAGTGTAAGACCGCGCTCAATATAAGTGAAGCCCGTGTTCACGCCACCATGCAAGAGCTGCGGGCGGAGCAAGCCAGGGAGATTTTTTCACCAGCGAAAACTGGGCACGCCACGTGGACCTTCGCCAATCCGCGCCGAGTTCTGCGAGCACCCAGCTTTCATAGGCGATCAACCAACGTTGCAGGGGCTGAAAGGCGGTCCAACAACGCTCGGCTCGACCATGTTCTCCATGATCTTCGCCAGGGATGGGAGGTCTTGCATGGACCCACAGCCGTATACGCTTTTGGGTGCGACTGTAGAGGCAGCCCTCGGCAGCGGGAGCATCATGCGCGTGCCAAGAAGCAACGGCGCCGTGAAGCTGCACCTCGCCGTTTTCCCATTCCATACGATAGCAACTGGTTCCCTGTAGCCCGCTCGATGCCTCTCGGCTCATGCCAAAGCGTTGCAAGGCATTGCCACCAGAGTGACGCACATCATGGCCCCACAGGATCATTTGCTGAGCGAGTCCCTTTTCCGCCTGCCGCAATCTTTGGTAGTGTGTGAGCGTTTTCATGATCATGATTTGGCAAGAACGCCCATGTTCCATTCGGGAAACGGGTCTTTAAAAGTTTTTGGCCATTTTTTCTCGGGGATGGCCATTTCCTCATCAGTCAGCAATGCGCGGTCAAGCATGGCCGTTAGATAGGCCTGATCCATGCCGGAGCCGATGAGCACGATTTCTTGGCGGCAGTCACCATTCGGTTCACGCCATGTGCTCATGATGCGGCGTATACTTTCTTCATCGGTCGGCCATTGATCACGCGGAACAGCAGCCCAAAAGTAGCCGAGACAGTGGTTGCGACAAATGCCTCCCGCTTGTGACCAAAAGCCGGCGAGGCGTAGGCGCGTAGCAAGCCAAAAGATCCCTTTCGAGCGGATCACGCCGGGCCATTCATATTGCAACAACTCATGGAAACGCTGTGGATGAAAGGGGCGGCGGCGGGCGTAGATAAAGTTGCTGATGCCGTATTCGATGGTCTCGGGTGTATGCTCGACGAGGGAGTCTAACCAACCATCATGCTGCGCAGCTTGGCTTTGATCATAGAGTCCAGTATCGATGATCGCGTGCAGTGACACCTCAGATTGCTTCGTTTCGTAAATTTTCGCCTTGGGATTCAGCGCGCGCACCATGGCATGCACGCGCTGGCGTTGCGCTTCATCGAGCATGTCGATTTTATTGAGCAAGATGACATTGGCGAAGTCGATCTGATCGGTGAGTAGATCAACGATGGTGCGTTCATCTTCTTCGCCGATCGCCTGCTCACGCTCTTGTAGAGATTCTAACGAGGAAAAGTCGCGCAAGAAATTGTAGCCATCGACGACAGTGACCATGGTATCGATCTGCGCAATGTCGCCCAGGGAGCGGCCCTCTTCATCGGTGAAGGTAAATGTCTCGGCCACAGGCATCGGCTCGCTCACCCCAGTGGACTCAATCACGAGGTGGTCGAATCTGCCCTCGCGCGCCAGTTTTCCGACTTCGAGCAATAAATCCTCACGCAAGGTGCAGCAGATGCAGCCATTGCTCATCTCGACCATTTTCTCCTCGGTGTGCGAGAGTGTGGCATCGCCTGATCGGATCAACTCGGCGTCGATGTTGATCTCGCTCATGTCATTGACGATGACGGCGATTTTTTTGCCCTCGCGATTGCGAAGGATGTGATGGAGCAACGTCGTTTTCCCCGCGCCAAGAAAGCCGGAGAGAATGGTGACAGGCAGCTTGCGATTCGTAACAGTGGCATTCATGCAGGCGAATCCTAGCACGAATTTCAGTTAATGCAAGTTTTATGCATAAGCATAATTAATACCGAAACTCATTCGTTACTCGTTGCATTCCATGCTTGCCAGCGTGCTACGAAGTGGAGCACGGTTTGTCCGCCTCTGTCATGTCTACTCCCGAATCCATCAAGCAAGCTCACGAAACGTCGCGACGTCGCACGTTTGCCATCATTTCTCACCCGGATGCGGGTAAGACGACTCTGACGGAAAAGCTTTTGCTTTACGGCGGAGCCTTGCAGTTGGCGGGAAGCGTCACCGCGCGCGCCTCGCAGCGCAGCACGACGAGCGACTGGATGGAGCTGGAAAAACAACGGGGCATTTCGGTGTCATCGACGGTGTTGCAGTTCGAATACGGCGATTGTTGTGTGAACTTGCTCGATACTCCTGGACACAAAGATTTCTCGGAAGACACCTATCGTGTGCTCACGGCTGTGGACTCGGCGGTGATGGTGGTGGATGCGGCAAAAGGCATCGAGGCTCAGACGCTGAAACTTTTCGAGGTCTGCCGCAAACGTGGCGTGCCGATTTTTGTGTTCATCAACAAGCTCGACCGTCCTTCGCGTCCGCCCTTGGAATTGATCGATGAGTTGGAAAAAGTGTTAGGTCTGGCTCCAGCACCGATCAACTGGCCGCTCGGCGATGGTCCGCGTTTCCGTGGCATTTACGATCGGGAAAAACGCGAGGTGCATTTGTTCGAACGCACGGCTCACGGTGCCTATCGTGCTCCGGTGAAAACGGGGGGAATCGATGACGATGCCTTGACCGGCACGGTGGATGAAGCAGTGCTGGAACAAGCGCGTGCGGACATTGAATTGCTGGACGTTGTTACGGAACCACTCGATATGGAGCAGGTGCTCGCGGGCAAGCAAATGCCAATCTTTTTCGGCTCGGCGATGAATAATTTCGGTGTGCAATTTATGTTGGACGCTTTCTTGAAGCTCGCGCCACCGCCTTCGCCGCGTCAAGCGGCCGAGCGCACGGTCGATCCTACCGAATCGAATTTTTCAGGTTTCGTATTCAAGATCCAAGCGAACATGAATCCGAAACATCGGGATCGCGCGGCTTACATCCGTATTGTTTCGGGAGCCTTTGAGCGCGACATGAACGTCACTCACACCCGCACGGGGAAAAAAATCCGTTTATCAAACAGCCAGCGACTTTTCGCCCAAGACCGCGAGACGGTCGATACGGCTTATCCCGGTGATGTGGTGGCGCTTGTGGGCAATTACGATTTTCACATCGGCGACACCTTGGCGATGGAAGCGAATTTGCACTTCGATGAAATTCCACGCTTCGCGCCCGAGTGCTTCAGCTACGTGCAATGCGTCGGCACCGAAAAATTCAAACGATTTCGCGAGGGTCTGGATCAATTGCTGAAAGAAGGTCTCGCGCAGCCATTTGAGATCCCGAGCAGCATGCAACGCGTGCCCTTGCTCGGTGCGGTGGGGCCCTTGCAGTTTGAGGTTTTACAGTATCGGTTAGAAAGCGAATATGGTGCGCCTTGTCGCGTGGAGCCGTCGCCGTGGAACTGCATCCGCTGGGTGCGCGCCAAAGATGGTTCGCCGATCAAAGAGCAACCAGAGCTGCAAGTCCCGTCCGGCGGTGTCGTAGCGCGTGATGTGTTAGGCCACTGGGTGGTATTTCTTTCCGATGCGTGGTTGCTGAAATTGCTGGAAAGCCGCAATGAAGACTACGAGTTTCTCGCGCAGCCGATGTAGGATTCTCCACGCTTGGATTTGACAGCAGGCTGTGCCCACGCTAGGAATCGGCCATGCGAGAAATGATCAAACGTGTGCTGGCGAGCGAGACAGAGCGAGAAAGTGTAACCATCGCCGGATGGGTGCGGACGCGCCGAGACTCGAAGGCTTTTTCCTTTTTGGAAATCAACGATGGCTCCTGCCTTGCGAACATGCAGGTCGTAGCCGATGCCGGCATCGCAGGCTATGAGGATGTTGATCGCATGCTCACCGGTGCCTCCGTAGAAATCACCGGTCGCTTGATTCCCTCGCTAGGCCAAGGCCAAAAATGGGAACTGCAAGCAACGAGCATTCGACTCGTGGGCGAAGTGCCGTCTGATTATCCCTTGCAGAAAAAGGGCCACACCTTGGAATTTTTGCGCAGCATTTCCCATCTGCGTCCACGCACGAATCTCCATGGCGCAGTCTTCCGCATGCGCAGTCGCATGGCTTATGCAATCCACACGTTTTTCCAAGAGCGCGATTTCACTTACGTGCACACACCGATTCTCACAGCGAGCGATTGTGAAGGTGCTGGTGAGATGTTTCGCGTCACGACCTTGCCACCCGACAAAGCGGCACAAGATGCTGAGGACTTTTTTGGCAAACGCGCCTACCTCACCGTCAGTGGCCAGCTCGAAGGGGAAACGTTTGCCTGTGCGCTATCGAACATTTACACCTTCGGTCCGACGTTTCGTGCTGAGAACTCGAACACCACACGCCATGCCGCAGAATTTTGGATGATCGAGCCCGAGGTCGCATTCTGTGACTTGCAAGGTGACATGGATCTGGCCGAGGCGCTGGTGAAACATCTTGTCGTCAATGCGCTGAATCACAGCGAGGGAGATCTGAGCATTTTTGAAAAATTCGTCGATAAAGGACTGCGCGAGCGATTGGAATTCGTGGCCGAACGCCCTTTCGAGCGAGTGACTTACACCGAAGCCGTAAAGTTGTTAGAAAAAAGCGGTAAGACGTTTCAATACCCTGTCGAATACGGTCTCAACTTGCAAAGCGAACACGAGCGTTGGCTCACCGAAGAGTATTTCAAAAAACCGACGACGGTGTATAATTATCCGAAGGAGATCAAACCGTTTTATATGCGCCTCAATGACGATGGCAAAACCGTGACGGCGATGGATGTGCTAGTGCCAGGCATCGGCGAGATCGTAGGCGGCAGTCAACGGGAAGAACGCCTCGACGTTTTGTTAGAAAACATGAAACGCCATCACCTCAATCCAGAGGATTACTGGTGGTATGTGGATCTTCGCCGTTACGGCAGTGTGCCGCACGCAGGCTTCGGCCTTGGCTTCGAACGCATGTTGATGTTTGCCACAGGTATGGCAAACATCCGCGATGTGATTCCCTTTGCGCGCACTCCGGGATCCTGCGATTTCTGACCAATCAACTGCTTGCGTGATCTTCCAGCGCAGGCTTCCTGTTGCAGAACCTGTCACGCTCGCTTTGAGTATGGCAGATGCATGAGTGACAGTGATGCCATCACTGCTCCAATTCATTCCATCAGCAGAATACTCTGCGGCATAAACGACGTCGGATTTTTTCTCTAACAACGGGATTGTAATTTCTACAAGTCCGGTGTCGAGGCTATGCGACTGTGCACCTAGAATCGATACTTCCGTGGGATTGAGTGCTAATGCATATTCAGCTCCATTGGAAAGACCATCTTCATCGAAGTCACCAGCGAATCCATCTTCGACCAAGCCTGGGTAGCGGTTAGCGACCCAAGTTGCATAGGTTTCCGTGGCGTTCACAGTAACCAAAAACGTGCGGACGGCAGTCAGTTTCTCGTCTTTGACAGTCACAGTGACCGTCGCGGTGCCGATGGCATTGGCGATCCGTGTAAGTGAAATAAAACGGTTAGCTCCAGAACCACTGAATACAATACCCGTTGGCGCGAACAGTTTTTTGTTACTCGTCACCGCAGTCACCGTGAGTGCGCCTGGAGCTGTTTCCAGATCCCCTACCGTGAAAGGAATAGGGGCGCTGGTCGAATTTTTCACCATTTTCCACGGTACTATTGGCGAAATCGTGGGAGCATCGTTCACAGGTGCTACGCTTACAAGCATGGTGCGTGTGATGGTATTGTTCACCGATCCATTATCAGAAATGGTCAGAGTAATGGTCGCTGTTCCCGATTGATTTGGAGCGGGTGTGATGCTGAATGAACCAGCAGCGGAGGGGCTAGTGTAGTTCACAACCGGATTTGGGATGATCGAAGGATTACTCGATGTCGCAGTGACTGTCAGAGGTTGCAATTCATTGGCACCAGCACTGAGACCACTGAAGGCAACGATGGATGGAAGGCTATCCTCCTTCAACGCCTTGGGAGCCCCAATTTTCGCTAGGATCGGTAGATCATTCACTTCCGTCACGGTGAGCGTAAACGACGTGGTGATGCGCGTCGTTTTGTCTGATGCTACCAGAGTGATGAGTGAGGTGCCACTGCGATTCAAGGCTGGAGTGATTTTCACAGTGCGATTGGCACCAGTGCCCGCCAAGAGAATGCTTTTCACAGGAACCAAGGTAAGGTCGCTACTAGTCGCAGTGATCGTCATCACTGGCAATGGAGAATCCGGATCTGCTAGGGAAAATGGCACCAGTCCTGTGTTCGTGTCTTCCGCAATGCTCATGTCTTGTAGACCAACGATACCCACTGGATCATTCACCGCCGTCACCGCGACATTGAAGCTACGGCTTACTTGGTTATTCTCCGCCTGGCCATCATCGACCGTCACGGTAATCACTGCCGAGCCACTGGCATTGGCCACGGGTTTGTAGCGCAAGCGTCCGGTGCTATTAGGATTGGTATAATCCACAACCGGATCAGGAATCAGCGCGGGATTACTCGAACGCGCGATGACTTTAACCTCTTGAACTTCACCACCTGCTGTGATGTCACTGAGAGAAATGGATTGCTCACCGGCATCTTCTAAAATTGCTAAAGGATCCGAAATGGCAGCTAAGGTAGGTGCTTTATTAGGAGCACTGCCAACAAATACATTGAGCAACGGACTCGCCGTCATCCACTTGGAGCCTACGCGTGGCTGAACGCGGAGCGTGTATTGCGCGCCATTCGTGAGTGCTTTACCAGCCGATGTTGCATCTAGGGCAATTTCTTTCGCGGTTGCGGGAATGGATGTTAGAACACGACGACTCAACCAGTCGCAGTTGGAGAAAGAGATATCATCGATGAATACGCCATTGTTTTTGTAATTTTCCGCATCGCCTGCTGTAAACTCATCACCGGGAGCCCTGCGAATCAGCATACGCACACGTGTAGGAACACCGATGGCTTCACTAGGAAAACTATGGCTCAACTGGCTCGTATAGGAGCCTTCCGTGATATTTGAGGGTTGAGTTAGAGGAGACGAGCCGGCCTTAGCAGAGCCAGGGAAATCCTTCCAATCGCCGTTGTCATTTACTGCATACTGCCAAACAAATGTGGTTCCGCTACTGATAAAAGCAATCATACGATGGTAGCGTAAGGCAGATGAAGCTTGAGGGAGAATCACGCGGTCCAACTCGATCCACTGTTCTGTCTGCTCGGGGCTAGCGACCCCGAGTCTGAATGCTTTCGCGCCACTTCTCACGATACTGGTGCTACGCTGGGAGTAGCCTTTGACCGGTCCCTCGATCACAAGGGAAGATGTCGCATCTTCAGCTCCTTCAACTTCACTCAGTGCCGATTTTTCACCAACTTCTAAGCGATACTCTTCTGCGATGTTCACCCCTGTGAGAGCGTATTTTCCTCCAGTAACAGGAGGGTTTGCCTCACCGTCCAACTTGGGTGTCGTCAATAGGAGATCAGGATTGAAAAACGTCACTTCATAGGTGTGGGTGGTTGGAACATTCGTTCCCGTCATTCCAGAGACAGTTACTTGATATGTGGTGTCTGCTCCACCAATCGCAAGATTTTCCACCTGCCAAGTAATCGAATTGTTTCCATAGAGCTGATTTTTTCTAACATTGCTGACGGTTTGCGCGACACCAGCCTTCGTTACTGAAACAGTGGCAGCGGAAAAACCTGCACCTGGATAGCTCAACGACCAGAATTCTGTCGCATGATTCCATGGGCAATAACCTGCATTCGGCCAAGGGATGAAACGAGGAGAAACCGTGGCGAGCTCTGTGCTGCGCTGGCGCACGTAGAGAGTGTTTGCCTCTCCGAGGTTTATATTTACATAAGGCACATCACCCGTAGCAAAATCAGTTGCCTGAGTGTAGAGGAGCCAGCGCCTGTGACCTGCATCAAGATTGCTCGCATTTTCTTTCATGTAGGCGTCCATTGCGCCGGGGCCATAGAAACCTAAAGTAATGTTGCCAAAAAAACTACCATTGCCTGCAGCAGCAGTGAAACAGGAACTACTCGTGACGGGATCATGCGTCGATAATTTATTTCTGCTAATCAACAATGCCGATTTGCGCGAAGCCTCAACTTTTGTCACTGAACTCGCCGCACCATACGGATCATCCGCGGTCACCACAGTCGATGCCGTATTCATCGCCACTGACGCAGGCACTCCTGCCATGGCACGGTAGTAATTCACACGACGCTGCACCATATCGACAAATGCAGAAGAAACGGTGCCTTCCGAGCATGTTCCATGATTGCCCGTCCAATTCATCACCGCTTCGTATCCTTCCGATGCTTGATAGACGTTTTGGAAAAAGGAAATCACGTCATTGCGATCCTTCGTATCCACCGCCAGTCCCGAGAGTGGCGGTGGAGTACTCACGCCTGGTGTCCATGCATGAAGCAGCGGACAGCACAAAGCCGTGGAAAGTAGGAGTAACGTGCACGATATAGTTTTTATGGCATAGTAATTATTATGCGGATTTTGCTATGAATGGAAAGTGAAATTTTCTCATAATTTTGCGCAAATGACTGATATTGAAGAATATGTTCACCACTAGATTGGGCATCCATTCCAGCAGCGGACAAATTTTTGTGAAAAAACTTCCCAATCGATACAATTTGTAGAGCGCAAAAAAATTCCGTGCCGATTCGTCGCCTTTCTGCTACACATTTCCGCCGCACTAGCTCGCACCAATTTGGCACAGATTTCCCAAGAAACTCGGATCAAAGTTCTTGAGGCCACCGATATCGTGGACCTCATCAGCTCCTATATCCCCGTCAAGCGTGCTGGCTCCTCCTTCAAGGCTAATTGCCCGTTTCACAACGAAAAATCGCCCTCCTTTCACATCAATCCCCAACGCCAATCGTTCAAATGCTTCGGCTGCGGCGAAGGCGGCGATGCGTTTTCCTTTGTGATGAAATACGAGGGACTGTCCTTCGTCGATGCCGTTCGCCGGCTCGCCGCCAAGGCCAATATTCCCATCGTCGAGGACGTCTACGATCCCGATGCCGAGCGCAATCGCCGCAAGCGTAGTCGTTTGCTCGACCTCCACCGCGAGGCCGCACGCTTCATGCATGAGCTACTGCTCAGCGATCCACGCGCCAAACATGCTCGAAAATACTTACAATCCCGTGGCTACGGACGAGAAATGGCAATCCGCTGGGCCGTAGGCTGGATGCCCGATGATCAAAAAATGTTTCTCGACTGGGCTCGCGAGAAAAAATTCACCGGCCGCGAACTCGTCGATTCCGGCATCGCTATCCAACGCGAACAAGGTGGCCTCTACATTCGCTTTCGCAATCGCTTGATGTTCCCCATCTCCAACGAGCAAGGCGACATCATCGCCTTTACTGGTCGCCAGCTCGTCCTCGATCCCAATTCCGGAAAATACCTCAACTCCCCCGAAACCGCGCTTTTCTCCAAGAGCAAAGTCCTTTTCGCCTTCGATCGCGCCCGCCGCCCGATCATGACCCAAAAGGCCGTTCTCATCTGCGAAGGTCAGCTCGACGCAGTCGCCTGCCACGAGCACGGCATCGATCACACCATCGCCACACAAGGCACCGCCTGCACCCCGCAACACGCGAAACTCCTCAAGCGCTATACCGATACTGCTCTCCTCTGCTTCGATGCCGACAAAGCCGGCTACGAAGCTGCGATCAAAGCCTTTCGCGAGCTCTCGAACGAAAGCATCCACATCCGCGTCGTCAGCCTGCCACCCGGCGATGACCCCGATTCCTTTCTCAAACGCGAGGGTCCAGAGGCCTTTCGCGAACTCCTCACCCAAGCGCGACCCTTTTTCGACTACAAAATTGATCGCGCTCAAGTCGAGGGTGGTCTCGCCAATGCACAAGCCCGCGGCAATACCGCCCGCGAAGTCGCCGCCCTGCTCGCCTACATCAATGATCCCGTATCTCGCGATTCCCTGCTCAATCACTGCGCCACCCGCCTCCAAATGAGCGCTCCGGATCTCCGCGCCGCTACTTCTACCGCGCAAAAAAAACAGCTCCGCGAGCAACGCAAGCCGCAAGATGAGGCAACAGCACCCAGTTACGAGCCTAGCAACATCGACCCCACCGTCGCCTATCTCTGCAACCTCGCCCTCCACTCCACCGAGGCCCGACGTTTCCTTTGCGAACAGCTTGAAACCCTACTCGAAGCCTCGCGTTTTCTCGAAGGCATTCCTCTCCTCGAAAGCATCCTCTCCTCCGATTGCGATGCCACCAGTCCGGCCGCGATCAACACCTTCCTCGCCAGCCTCCCGGTGCCCGATCAACTCGCGCTGCAACGCGACCCCACTTTTCACCAAGAAGTCAACACACTACTCCAAAGCGCCGCCGAAGACGCCCTTTCCAAGCTTAGCGAAAAAGCCCTCAACCAACGCTACGCCGCCAACCAATCCGCGCTCAATCAACCCGGCCTCAGCGCCGAAAAACTCCTGCCGCTCCTCAAAGAAGCCGAGGAAATCAATAACCTCCTCGCATCTCTTGGTCACCGCACCGTAGCCGATGACCGCGCCTCACTCGGAGAAACGGGGAAGAAAACACCGACCAAAAAGGTTTGGAAAAAAGACTGGAAGCCGCGTGATGCGTGAGGAGTTATTTGTTATTGGTTAAGAGTTATTAGGGCGAAACCTATCGAAATCACATAAGCAGCGGCAAGATATAATGCTGCCATTTTATCACAAGATTCCAAGATTTTCAAGATTCTGAAAAATTGATCTAAGTGCAAATAATCGCTTACATTACATTTGGTGAAATACAACTTCCATGAAACTCAAATAGAAATCCGTATCATCCTGAAAATCCGTTCAATCCGTCGTTAAAAAACCCGCGATTCAGCTTTGAACAATTAAACAAAAATTTGTGCCAGAATAAAAAGAAACACTTTTTCCTCCGATCACTTTTTCGCCAATACCAACTTCAACACCTCATCCGTGATATCGGTTGAAATTCCCGGTTTTACATAAACGAGAACTTGCAGGCCCGTGTTGGTGTAGCCAGAGGTTTCGTAGACCACATCGTAGCCTTGTTGCGCCGCGTATTCCCCGACTAACTTGGTCAAGTCATTCAAAATCTCGCGCATTTTCTTCGCCATCTCCTGATTGATCTCCTTCGTTTTTTCTTTCTGAAACTCGTAATAATCCTGCTGTAGCGATTTCCACTCCTTCTCCACAAGTTTTCCCTTTTCCGTTAGGGCGCGGATTTTATTCGCCTCATCACTCTCCTCATACTTCACGGACAATTTTTGATATTCCGACACCAATTTTCGCCACTCCACATTGATTGCATCAAGCTCTTTCTTTTTATCATCCATCGCCACCTTGCGAGCATCTTGCTTGATCACCTCCTTCTTTTGATTTGCCACTTCGTCGTACTCCACAGTCAACGGATTTTTGTTAAACAATACATCCATCTTGACCGTTGCCACCTTCCATTCTGCGTGAAGGGGGAGACTAGCTAGGAGCAGGACAAAGAGAACTTGCAGCGTTTTCACGGCACTTTTCTAAGCAAAAGTTGATCATCTATCCAGCCTTTCCTTTTCTTCAGAGGCAGGCCTAAATTTTTCCGTAAAAAACTAGTCATTTGTGTAGTACAGTGCCATGTTCCGCGCGCACAAACAGTCATGAAAAAAGACGGACACATTTGGATCATCGGCGGCGGCGTCATCGGACTTTGCTCCGCTTACTATGCCCTGCAACGCGGGCTCAAAGTCAGCATCATCGAACGCGAGGCCGAGAAGGGCGATAACTGCTCGCTCGGCAATGCCGGCATGGTTGTGCCCAGTCACTTCATTCCCCTCGCCGCCCCTGGTATGCTTTCCAAAGGTCTGCGCTGGATGTTCAATCCACAAAGCCCCTTCTACGTCAAACCTCGTCTGAGCCCGGCACTGATGCGTTGGGGTTGGCTCTTTTACCGCCATGCCAATTCACGCCACGTCGAGGCCTGCCAACAACTCTTGCTCGATCTCAACCTGCAAAGCCGGGCCTTGTTTGCCGAGCTCTCGCAAGAAGGTGACTTCGGCCTCACACAGAAGGGCTTGCTGATGCTGTGCAAAACCCAGCATGGACTCGACGAAGAAGCTGCCGTTGCCGCCATGGCTCATTCGCTCGGCGCGCGCGCCGAAGTGCTCGATGCCGCAGCAACCGCAAAAATGGACCCCGCCATCACCATGAACGTCGCTGGCTCCGTGTGGTTTCCCGATGACTGCCATCTCAACCCGAATGCTTTCTCCGCACTGATGCGCCAACGCGTCATCGCCGCCGGAGGCACGATTCATTACAACACCACACTCGAAAAAATCGAGCAACAGCAAGGCAAAGTCACCGCCATACACGCCAATGGTCAGCGCCACGAAGTCGATCAACTACTGATCGCCGGAGGTTCTTGGTCCGCAGAAATTCTCCGCGACCTCGGCATGAGTCTGCCCCTGCAAGCAGGAAAAGGCTACTCGCTCACCTTGCACAATCCGAAACAACTTCCACAACTGTGCTCGATTTTCTGTGAGGCCAAAGTCGCCATCACCCCGATGAACGGCACCCTGCGTTTCGCCGGCACCATGGAAGTCGGCGATCTCTCGCTCAAGGTCAACCCGAATCGAGTCAAAGGAATCGTCCGCTGCGTTCAGCCATATTTCCCCGAATTCAGCGAGCAAGACTTCGCCGAGGTCACCCCTTGGGCAGGCCTACGTCCCGTATCCCCCGATGGCATGCCCTACATCGGCAGAGCACCCCAACATCAAAACGTCCTGATCGCCACCGGCCACGCCATGATGGGCCTCAGCCTCGCCCCGATTACCGGAAAAATCATCGCCGATCTCGCCATCGATCACCCCACCGGATTCCCCATGGAACGCCTCGCTGCGGGACGTTTTAGTTAGACCGAAAAGCTACCTTGGACTGCGGAAGCCCTGCTGCCGCTTTCCCCAAGGCAGCCTGCTGCCGTCGGCTCGAATGCACCAAAAACGCTCTTGATGACCCTCGAAGCAGAATAAAAATCATAAAACGAAGAACTGCATGATATCTCGTGCAACTCCTATATCGACGCAAAAATCTTCTGTCCACATTTGCGCATTCTGCGTTTCAAGTTCTACGTCTGCTTTGTATCTTCAGCACTTGAAAGGAGATGCGCTGAGAATAGAGGCAGGAAGCACAATAAATGAGTCAGCAAAATCACAAACGGCATGTCATAATCACTGCATGATTTGTCACCAATCAAAAAATATGTCCACAAGCTAACATAGCACAGGAAAAGAGACGTGTAGGTATATTTACGTAGTTTTGTGCGAAATACAAACGTGAGTATCAAGAAAAGCCAAGAAATGGCAGCTATCAAATTCACGGATGCTTCAAAAAACGTAGGTTCATAACCCCTTGTTGGTTCAATCACGGGAGTCAGCGGATAAACTACCATGATAGCTAGACTGAAAAAACTTCCAACCAAGCAAAACAAGAAGCTGAGTATAATTCTCACGTGATTAAACCATTCAAGTCTTACGTCTTACGTCTGAAAATCTTATGTCTTCTCTCACTTCTTCTCCCCCACCGGCAATTTCTTGATCTCAATATTCCGAAACCACACGGGGTGGCCTTCGGCTTGGAGAGCGATGTGGCCGGAGGAGAGGTCTTTGCTCGCTCCAGCATCCAGCAAGGGCTGGGCGGGGCAAATGCGGCAAGTGGGATCGAGTTGAGGCTTTTGGTAGCGCAGCACTTCTTTGCCGTTGATGCGATGGATGATCTCGTCGTGACCGCGGACTTCGATTTCCATTTTCACCCACTCCTCGGGCGCAAAGGTGGGAGCACTGGACTCGACAATGTGTTGCGTCACGAGCTTGCCATCAATTTCAATGTGTGTGCCTGGCGTGCAAACATTTCCCGTCGAGCGTTTGCCATTTCCCTCATCGGCGAGAAACTGAAATTCAAGACTGATCGGAAATGATTGATCTTTGCCAAGATCTTTGGCGCCTTGAGAATGGACCATGACGCCGCTGTTAAAATTCACATAGCCTGGAGCATCGGCCATTTTTTGCCCATCGAACCGATACTCCATGCGCAGGATGTAATGCGAGTAGGAAACATCGGTGTAGAGATGCCCGAATTTTTCATCAAACTTCGGATACTGATCGTAGCAGGCTTTCAAAATGCCATCCTCAACACGAAAAGTGTTGTAGGGGTTCTCGCCCGCGGCCGAGCCAACAATTTTCGGTGTCCAGCCGCTCAGATCTTTGCCATTGAAAAGTGGCACCCACTCGGGCTCTGCGGATTTGCAGGAAGAAAAGGGCAACAGCAGAAGACTGAGAGCGCACGCAATCGTAGATTTCATATTCACTAAAGTGCCCCAACTGTGACCCTTTGCAAGGGCAAAGTGACACAGTTAAGAATCAGCGACGACGACGGCGAAGCAGCGCAAGCAGACCCATGCCACCCAGAACCGCAACACTCGGCTCAGGCACAGCGGTGTAGTTCAAGAGCAGGCTGTTGCCACTCTGTGAAATCGTGAATGCACCGCCATCGAGTGCATTGCTAAAGCCGCTAGTCCCGTTGTTGGTTCCCGCATTGAGAATAAAGTCTGTGGCATCGAATCCCGTAATCCCCGTGGTTGTGGAAGCCAGCGTCCAGCTGTAGTTGGTCGCAACGGAAAAATTGAGCGCATCTCCATTCACATCGGGGCCTGTGGATGCAAGGCTCCAGAGGTTAATATTGAACCCTCCCGTCGTCAGACTTGTGAGATCGAGCGAACCCGTGATGACCATGGTGTCAGAACCCGTCCCCGCCGCGCCTGTCGCGTCAAGAATTTGCCAATTGAAATCACCACCGTTGACCCACGTTTGACTGGCCGTAGCGAGCGAACCAGGGCTATTGCCTGGCGAAAGAGTGCCAGCAACAGTCATCGCACCTGCTACGGAACCAGTGCCCGAAAGAGTCTGCACACTGCCAAGTGTGAAGCCACCCGTCACGCCGGAAACATCGAAGGTCGTCGATGCGCCAACAATGATCGCTGAGGATTCTGCGATCGAGCCAGTGCCCGAAAGCGCCAAGGTGCCACCAGTGATTGTGGTCGCTCCGGTGTAGGTGTTAGTAGCGGTGAGTGTCAGGGTATTGGTTCCCACCTTAGTAAACGTACCAACAGCAGAAGCCATATTTCCCATAGGCCGAACGATCGATGCACTCGAAGCTGTAGTATCAATGTTAGTATTGCCCGCGCCCAAAAGAACGGAGATCTGAGCTCCGGCACCCTGTGTATCGATGAGGTTGGTAGTGCTAGCCGCTGAATTGAGAGTTCCGCCATTCAAGTTGAAGGTGAAATCACCCGTGGCTGCATTGTTAAAAATTCTTTTTGCGATCAAACTGCCACCTGTGAGGGTGTAACTGCTACCAACTCCACCGTCTTGATGGTAAAGGTTAGTGACGGTCGCAGTTCCACCACTCTGAGTTGCTGTACCAGCCCCGTTGTGCCCGATTACCATATCATTGCTGGTAACTGCGCCGCTCAGTATGCTGAGAGTGCCACTGGTAGTAGCGGCAATTTTTAGATTATTTCCACTTCCCACGTTGAGCGTAGCACCGTCAATCGTCAGAGTGCCGCCACGTGCACCAGCCCCAACGTTATAAGCCGCCAAACTTCCTAGGGGATCCTTTGCTGTGTTCGCGAAAGTCCCGGACTTGAGAATCAAGGATCCCCCATTGGCGCTGAGAGAACCAATGCTGATGGATGCTGCCGAACCTGGATCAAGAGTCTGCGTTCCAGTGCCAGATTTATAAAAATGACCCGAACCGGAGAACTGTCCCGTGTAGGTGTTGGTTGCATTGTTCGCCCCCACCGTGAGTGTAACAGCTGCTGGAACGGCTGCCGTGTTGTTCAATGACAAGTTCCGCGAACCCTTTAAGCTGCCCAGAGTGGCAGCGGTAATCGTTGGTCCAAAACTAACAGTTCCAGTATCAGTAGTTGCCATATCAAGAGCGGAACCACTAAGAGCATTCGCGTGATTGATCACCAACGAGCCAGCACCCGATTTGGTATCACCCGTGAAGGTATTTCCAGAACTCGATAGGGTAAGTGTGCCTGCACCGAATTTGGTAATACCTACCGCAGTGGTCACAGCTCCCGTGATCGTCACGTTTCCAGCCCCGCCGATCTCCCAGGTGCGAGCTCCAATGTTACTGTTGACACCACCACTGATAGTGAGTGTCCCGGCATCCGAACGTATTCCATGACCTCCGCCCGTATTATAGATGCGAACGGCACCAGCCCAAGTATTATCGCCGGAGATATTGACAAGTGTAGCTCCCGCGGCCTGCGAGTTAGTCCGACCACCAGTTCTCACCTCAGTTCCAGAGACCGTTATACCACCAGTCAGCTCAATCCGAGCCTGAGAGACCGTTCCTGAAGCAGGCACTCCGTTAATGAGAGTAATTCCACTAAGAGCATTGCTATGGGCCAAGCGAATGGCCCCAAGATTGCCACTACTGGTAGCGAATTGGAGTGTCGTGTTTGCGGCGAAACTATTTGCAGCGCCAAGAATGAGAGTCCCAGTTCCAGTCTTGCTGAAACCTCCCGCCACTGCAGTGGTGATTGAAGAATTAATCGTAGCTGTCCCGGTGACACTGATCACAGGCAAGGTTCCATTGAGCGTGAGTCCTGCACCGCCAATCGTGTAGCCCGTCGTGCTGAAAGTCAGATCATTGGCAGTTACTCCGCCTGTCGCGATCGTGACTGTTCCAGCGGTGCCGCCGAATACCGCATCGTTGTCGGTTCCACTAGTGGGCCAAGCGATGTCGGCTCCCGCAGTCGCGAGCGTGTCCCAATTGGTCGTAGTAGTGTCCCAATTACCGTTTCCTCCGTTGGCAGCGGTAGTCGTGCTGGTGCCATCCCAGAAATAGCTAACGGCGTGAGCTGGCAGCACGAGATAGATACTCGCGACAATAGGACACAGCGGGACAAAACGATTTTTCATAAATTTGGGTTTGAGGGTTTTCGGTGCTGGCGGGCATAGCAAATGCAGCGAGCCGACGAATTCACACTCAAATCCTACACCACAAGCACATCAGAAGTCATCCCGTGTATGCGGGATTTTCTGGATTGAGGGCTTATCAGCCATTGCTCAGCCATCCCGAGTTTGCGTGCGCGATTCTCCCTTGTGCATTTTTTCTCACATGAGAGAATCTCACCATGATTTGGATCACACGCACCATCCTTTCCACCTTGATTTTTTGTAAACTCCTGCACGCGCAAGAACATTGGGTATTTCTTGACAATGGCCACGTAAGAATCGGCATCAACAAAGACGCAGGAGGAAGTGTCGGTTGGTTTTCTAAATCACGCAGCGGCGAAAATCTGCTCAACACCTTCGACCATGGCCGCTACGTGCAACAGTCCTACTACGGTGATGTGGATGGCTCTGACTGGAACGGCCAACCTTGGCGCTACAATCCCGTGCAGGGTGGAAGCTGGAAGGGCGTACCTTCGGAGATCAAAGCACATGAGGAAAAGCCGCAATCACTCTACACGAAGACCCGACCACGCCAATGGGCTAGTGGCGAATGGGTCGATGACATGGTGATGGAACAGTGGATTTCGCTAGAAGGTGGACTCGCGCGATTGAAGTATCGCATGACATACAGCGGCAGCTTGGAACACAAAGCGCGACATCAAGAATTGCCCGCCGTTTTTGTCAGCCCGCGTTTTGACACCTTGGTTTTTGTCGAAAAAGAGTCCGCGCAGCTCGTGAAAAAGCAACCTGGCAAAAAGAATGAATACTTCCATACCACAGAACCTTGGGCCGCTTGGGTAGATGCTTCGCAGCAGGGTGTTGGGGTATTTTTTCCTCATGCGAATTTTCTTACCGCATATCGCGTGCGCGATTCTGGGATCGGCGATGTTTCTTATCTCTCTCCGCTGCAAACCTTCTCGCTAAAACCAAAATTGGTATTTGAATATGAGACCATTCTGGCGATCGGCAGCTTGGAACAAATTCGTTCGGTATTCACCACCTTGCAAAAACAGCAAGCGACCAAACCATGAGCGAGGTGTTTTTCCAACTGAAAAACGTCCGCGTCTGGCGAGGTGACCGCTGCGTGCTTAACAATTTTTCGTTAGAGTTTCGTCATGGCGAAAGTGTCGCTCTGCTAGGTCCCAACGGCTCAGGCAAAAGCACCTTGCTGCAAGTCCTCGCAGGCGATCTTTCGGTAGAGTTTGATCATGCCTCCACGTGCGAATTGTTTGGCGAATCTTTCTGGTCGTTAGAAGAACTGCGCCACCGCATCGGTGTGGTCACGCCAGAACAAGTCGAACGTTTCGCCGCCGATGAAATCGCGGCAGACGTTGTTTTATCAGGTCTACGCGGTGCCTACGGTCGCACGCGCGACATGCGTTTCAGTGCTCGCGAGCAAGAGTCGGCGCGTATAGCGATGGATTGGGCAGGCGTGTCAGAACTAGCAGCACGCACCTTTGGCACACTGTCTTCGGGTGAGCGCAGAAGGTTTTTGATTGCTCGCGCACTCGCTCATAAACCGCAAGTGCTGGTCATGGATGAACCCTCTACCGCTCTTGATTTCGGCGGATCCCAGGCCCTGACTAGTTGTCTACGCCGCACCATGCGCGAAGGCTGCACGGTGATCCTCGTCACCCATCATCCCGAGGAAATCCCACCGGAAATCGAGCGTGTGATGTTATTGCACGATGGAGCAATTCTTGCTGATGGCAACAAGCGCTCTGTTCTAACAGCAAAAAATCTCCAACAACTCTACGCCGTGCCACTACGTGTCTCGTGGCATGAAGGATGGTGTCGCGTGCGCGCTGCCGAATGAGCCGTCACTCCACAAACAAAAATATGAGATCGTGATCATCTCAGCCATTCGCCGCTAAAAAACTTCGTCACAGCCGAACGCAGTGCCAGGAAATGTTAGCATTCTTGTGAAATTGCTGCGGGAAATGTATTGCGATGCCGCTACATCGGGCGCATGATCACGGCCATGGCTCAACTCGGCGAACGCTGCTCCCTGCGCATCATCAAATCCCGCAACTCCGGTTTCTATCTCGATGCCGGCGATCTCGGCGAAATCCTGTTGCCCGGCACCGAATACACACCCGAACTCCACGTTGGCGTGGATGTCAGCGTGTTTCTCTATCTCGATTCCTCGGATCGTCCCATCGCTACGCGCAAGATGCCACTCGCGATGCCGGGAGAAATCGCCCTACTAACCTGCACCGCTGCCAACGACATGGGCGCTTTTTTTGATTGGGGACTTCCGAAAGAGCTCCTCGTTCCCTACCGCGAGCAAGCCAAGCCGATGATCCCGGGTCGCCATTACGTCGTGAAAGTCATGATCGATGAAAAAAGTGGTCGATTTGTCGGTAGCCAGCGCATAGCCCGTCACCTCGTCTCAGCCGCAGCCCGCTACCAAGATGGTGCCCGCGTGCAGGCCTTGCTCTGGGGAAAAACTGATCTCGGCTACAAAGCGGTGGTCGATGGCAAATACAACGGCTTGTTTTTTGCCAACCAAGTTTTTCAAAAGCTCGAATACGGACAAACCGTAACCGCCTATGTGTTAGAGACGCGCAGCGATGGAAAATTAACTCTCGGTCTGACAGAAGTAGGGCGCAAAAAAATTACCCCGATGGCACAGCAGTTTCTGGAAAAACTCAAAGAAACAGGTGAACTACCGCTGACCGATGACAGCACGCCCGCGGCGATCCAAAAGCATCTCGGCATGAGCAAAAAGTCCTTCAAGCAAGTCGTAGGGCAGCTCTACAAACAGAAAAAAATCGCACTTGAGCCAACGCGGATCTTGTGGATCGAAGATTGAGATTTTTCCTCATGCAACTACACAAAAAAAGCCGGGAATTGCTTCCCAGCTTTTTGATAGACGTGATCGAGCGAAAGATTACTTCTTCTTGCCTTTGGCAGGAGCAGCTTTTTCGACTACGGCAACGATTTCGACAACACGTGGCTTGCCGAGGTGAGCCACTACTACTGAAGCAGCGTGAGTAGCAACAACGCCAGTTGGCAGTTTCAAGTCGCCAATGTGGAGAGAATCACCAATTTCCAAGCTGGTTACGTCAGCATGCAGCAAGCTAGGAAGATCGTTTGGCAAGCAGCGGATTTCCAAGGAGTGAACTGTGTGTTCCAGAACACCACCACCGTTTTTCACACCCACTGGCTCACCTTCGAGGTGAAGTGGCACGTGAGCAACAATCTCGGTGTTTTCATCGATAGCGCGGAAGTCAGCGTGAATCGGAGCACCCGTGATGTTGTGATGTTGCACAGCTTGCAAGAACGCCAGAGACTGGCCTACGCCCTCGATGTCCAAGTTGACAAGAATGTTTTCCGAAGTGCTGTGTGCGAGCACATCGACGAAAGTGCGCAGATCCACTTTCAGGTTTTTGTTTTCCTTGCCCAATCCGTACATGACGGAAGGCAGCCAGCCTTCTTTGCGCATTTGGTTGAGACGGCCGGAACCTGTACGGTTGCGGATAGCGGCTTTGAGATTCGTTTTCTGGGACATGATACGCGAGCGTGTTGTTAGTTTGTGAGAGGTTCCAACCCCTCTTGCGGGGCGCGGGATTTAGCGGATTCGCGGCCACTTGTCAAAATTTTGTTTCCTGAATTGGGATTTTTTTGGATTTTTCTCTCCAATTTGATCATTTTACGTCAATTTCCACAGAAATCGCACTCAATTGACGGTCGCATCTCCATTCTCCCTCGCTCACGAAAAAAAACCATTGCCAGCAAGCGCATCCTGCGCCATAGTTTGCCCGTCAGCACGCTACTGCACCATTCCGAATCCGGAAAGGCACATTCCCATCACGGAATCGCAATCCAAGCGCGCCAAGTGTCCCTGAGTTCACGGATCGCCCACACGATAGGATTATCGGCAGCTCATCCAGCTACCCCTTGATTGTTCCGCAAGCGTGCTCATCGTCACATCTTCTCTCCCTCTGCCGGTCGGGCTTTTTCTTGATGCCCTAGCATCCCGTCCCGACGTAACACAAACACCCTTAATTATTTTCTGAAACTTCATGGCCGGTCATAACAAATGGTCCAAGGTCAAGCACATCAAAGCACGCGTCGATGCCATCAAAGGTCGTGTGTTCTCGAAATGCGCCCACGAGATCGCCATCGCAGCACGCGCCGGTGGCGGAGACCCCATGCTCAATGCTCGCCTACGCACCGCCATCGATAACGCCAAGGCCGTCTCGATGCCGCGCGAGAACATTGATCGGGCCATCAAAAAAGGCACCGGCGAACTCAGCGGCGTCACCATTCACGAAGTCACCTACGAAGGCTATGGCCCATCTGGCATCGCATTTCTCATCGAAATCGCCACCGATAACCTCAATCGCTCCGCCCAGGACATCCGCACGATTTTTTCCAAAAACCACGGCGCCACCGCCACACCAGGCGCCGTTGCCTACCAGTTCGACCGCAAGGGTGAAATCGTCCTCGCCGCCAGCGCCGGCTCCGAGGAGTTCATTCTCGAAGCCGCCATCCTCGCAGGAGCCGATGACGTGCAGTCGGACGAAGACGAGCACACCATTTTTACCCAACCAAACCTGCTCGGCAACGTAGCCCATGAACTCCGCGCCCAAGGCCTGCCCATTCAGTCCGAAAAATTCACCTCACTCCCCCAAACCACCGTCACCATCGATGACATCAACATCGCACGACAAGTTCTCAAACTCTACGACATCCTCGATGCCTACGATGACACACTCAATGTATTCACCAACTTCGCAGTCTCAGACACCATTCTTGGCGAGCTCGATTCTTAAAACCATTTTCCCTGTATAAACCGCATGAGCGATTCCCTACCCCAATCCAACGACGCTGCACCCGCCAAAAAAGCGGCGAAGAAAACCGCGAAAAAAGCGGCTACCAAGGCGGCCAAATCTCCTGTCGAAGCCGTAAGCGTCACGCCTGCAACCAAGGTCCCCGCCAAAAAAGCAGCCAAGAAGGCCGCCGCGAAAGTCGCGAAAAAAATCGCCAGCGCCGAACCGCCAGCACCTGCTCCCGCTCCTGCCGTAGCACACACCGCAAAGAAAGCTGCTCGCAAAACCGCTAAGCCTCCAGCGCCTGCGCCGGAAGCCATAACCCCCATCGCCGAGGCGCCCAAAAAACGAGCTACGAAAAAATCATCTAACTCCGCCACACCAGTTGTTGCGCCAAATGATGCAGCATCGAGCGCTGCACCACAAAATCCACAACCTGCCCAGCAACCACCTCAAGATCGGCCTGTCCGCGATCAACAACCGCAGCAGCAGAACAAAGCGCAGCATCCGCAAAAGCAGCAGTATTCGCAAAACAAAGGCCAGCAGCAACGCCCGCAACACGGCCAGCAAAATGGCCAGCAAAATGGCCAGCAAAACAACAATCAACGCCCCCAACAAGGGCAACAGAACGATTTCAAGAAAAACAAATTTCAGAACAATAAGTTCGATCGCAACAACAAGCAAAAGA
>JBIIAI010000141.1:0-7885 GCA_044239965.1 Akkermansiaceae bacterium | reverse complement strand
GCTGTCGCACGCTATCTTTTCAACGCAAAAATGAATGAACTTAAAGATCGTAAAAGTTAGATCAAACGCAAAGGTCGCTAAGTTCGCCAAGGCGCAAAGTTTTTTTTCATCATATCTTGTCCATTTCAAACTTCAAAAACTTAGCGTCTTAGAGACCTTTGCGTTTAATCCAAGTGCTTCGACAACATTTTTCCACTCGCCATCCCGTGCCGAATCTCGTAATTCTTTGACATGCCAAGCTTTGCCAATCCAGCCGGACTCTGGGCCCTTCTCGGGATTCCAGCGATTCTGCTGATTCATTTCCTTCAGCGCAAGGCCCAGTCTTTTCCGGTCTCAACCTTATTTCTCCTCGAAAAAACGCACCGCGAAGCCAATACCGGGCGCAACTTTGATCGGCTCACCAATTCCATCCCCCTGTGGATGCAGCTTCTCGCCGTTCTTCTCATCACCTGGCTGATGACCGAACCCCGATTCCCGATGGCCCGCAGCACCCAGCGCATTGCCATCGTGCTCGACTCCTCAGCCTCGATGTCGGTTTCCAAAGAACTCATCATCACCTCCCTCGCCGAGCAACTGCCTCCGCTCAAAGGCTTCGCCACTGAGGTCGAATACACCGTTCTTCAATCCATCCCCGGCAAGCCACGAGTCTATGCCGGCAAGAGCACCGAAGAACTTCTCGCGGCACTCAAAGCATGGCAGCCATTGGCGCCACTCACCGATCCCACCCTCGCCCTGCGTTTGGCTCGATCGTTAGTCTCGCGCGATGGCATCGTGTTGTTCGTGACCGATACTCCCGTCGAGAGCCTGCCTTTTGATGCTCGCCTCCTCGCCGCAGGCGAAAAAATCGGCAATTGCGGCTTCACTGGCGTCGCGTTCGAAGAAAAAGACGGCACCCTACTCTGGCGCGCTACGCTGCAAAATTACTCGGACGAGGAAATCACACGCACCTGGCAGATCGATTCCGGAAACGGTCAACTCAGCCCACCAAAATCGATCACCCTCGAACCGCGTTCTTTGCTTACTCTGCAAGCGAATTTCCCCAGCAAATCTGAACGCATCAAGCTGATGCTTTCGGCTGATCAGTTCCCACTCGACGATACACTTCATCTTGTGCGCCCCGCTCCCAAGCAATTGTTTCTTTCTACCGCAGCGCCACTCGAAGCCTTGGGCAAAAAAATTCTCCGCTCCATCGAGAACATGCAACCTGTCGGCACGCAAACTGCCGATCTTTCCTTAGTATCCTACGATCCGCTCGACCCTGTGCTTCCCGAGGGCAATGCTGTCATTTTCTCCAACGATGCCACACAAGGAGGTCAGTATCTTGCTGGCGGCATCATCGCCACCCAGCACCCGCTGATGAATGGCATCAACTGGCAAGCGTTACTCATTCGTGAAACCATTTCTCTCGAAATCCGCCCCTCTGATGAAGTGCTCCTACGCCAAGCCGATCGACCACTGATCTTGTTACGCAGCACCCCAGCGACGGCGACGGTACCCGCAAGCCAACAATTGCTTTTTAACTTCGATCCGCGCCTCTCCAACATCGACACCCAGCCCGCGTTGATCGTTTGCTTACTGCGCTTCGCCGAGCAAATTCGCACCAAAAAAGTTGCCAAGTCGCAAGAAAATTGGGAATGTGCCCAACCGATCAACATCGCAATCAAACCCAACACCGCAGCGTTATTTCTTGATCAACTCGACGCCCAAGGCAAAACGCTAGCGAGCCAATCAATCGACCCAAACCAACCACTCTTCGCACCCGAGCAACCGGGATTTTACCAAGTCCGCCAAGGAGAGGAAATCCTCGTCACCAGCGCCACCTACTTTGCAGATACCCGCGAGGCCGATTTCAGTCATTGCGCCAGCGAAAACCAACTTGCCAATGCGCAAATTAATGCCGTGCAAGCCCACAGCATCGGCGATCCCTTTTATCACTACTGGATCATCCTGCTACTCGTTTTGCTACTCGCTTCGTGGATTTTCATCAAAGAGCGCAAAGCAGTGGTAGCATGATTAGAATCATTGCTAATCTAACGAAAACGCAACTAAGTCAACTAAACCTGTCAGGATATCCGCTTGACTAGGACTCGTTTCATGTCATTTCCATCGTTGTGCGACAGATTTCCGCGCGAGCGGACGTAGCACAGCGCCCCATCAACGATCTCACACCAAACGACCCATGGAATTCCAATGCCCACACTGCCAACTCAGCATGACTGCTGAAGAAGAACACGCCGGAAAAATCGTCTCCTGCCCCGGCTGTAACGGCAAGTTTCAAATCCCCGCGCTCCCCGCTGCCGCGAACAAAACCAATGCAGCTGCCGCAAACACCAGCGCACCACAAGGCCAACGCGGAGGTTGGCACGAAGAAGACCACGCGAACGTCAACTTTTTCGTTAGCCTTGCCGGTGGCGTAGTGATCACGACTCTGTTCTTGCTCGCCATGCTTCCTTTCAAAGGGAAATACATGTCGGACATCTTCTTGCAACGCGGCTGGGTCAACTACGCTGAAGTCTTATTTTTCATTTGGGGATTTGTGATCCTGGCGATGAAATGGAAAAAAACACAGCGCCAGCGTCGTGCGATGTTACTCGACATCGTCCCCGCCAAGCTCGGCAGTGAAATCACCTCACAAACCGTAAGTGGTTTCATCGATCACATCTATAAGCTCCCCAATCGCCTACGCGACAGCCTCATGGTCAATCGCATTCGCAAGGGACTAGAGCTTTTCGAAAAACGCAACAACAACGGCGAGGTATCCACGTTCCTCAGCTCGCAGTCGGACATTGATGCCAATCGAATCAGCGGCTCCTACACACTTCTTAAAGTGTTCCTCTGGGCCATTCCGATCCTCGGTTTCATCGGTACCGTGCAAGGTTTGTCCGTTGCGGTAAGTTCACTCTCTGCGGGCTCAACAGACCCTGAAGCGCTCAAGGCCTCGATCAACAACCTCACCGGTGGTCTTGGTGTGGCCTTTGATACGACCTTGCTCGGACTGATCCTCTCGATGATCATGTCATTCCCGATGGCGATCATGCAGAAGGAGGAAGAGGAAATGCTCACCGAGATCGATGCCTTTTGCTCAGAGAAACTTTTGCCCAAACTCAACGACTCACAAAGTGCCACCGATGACCTCTTGCTCTCGCAAGCTGAAAACATTCCCGCCTTTGCGGCCTCGCTTTCTCGCGCTCACGAAGTTTTCTTGGTGAAACTCCAAGACGCCTCCACGATCTTACGTGACGCAGGCGAAACACTGAAAACGCGACTCGATGCGCATCAGACCAAGGTCGAGGGAACCTTCCAACACTCCATCGACAAACTCACCTCCGAGACACGCGATGCCATGGTGCAGCCCGCTAAGCAGCTCAACGAATATTTCGCCTCGCTCAGTAAAGGCGTGGAATCGCTTAATGAGACACTCAAGCAACTCGGCGGCGAAACTATCACCATTAAGAAAAAAGGCTTCTTCTCGCGCTAATCCGTCCGCTTTTTTCCGCCACTCTTACCTATGTCACGTCGCAATTCCAGTGCTGCCGGTGCCGGGGTCTCCCTGTTCCCCTTCTTGAGCATTCTATGCTGCCTCATCGGCATTTTGACGATGATGATCAAGATCATTACCGACATCAAGGCGCAGGAGCAAAACAATCGCGATCCGCAAGAATTGGCTCGTGCTCAAGAGCATCAGCAACTTCGCGCCGACATCAAAAAACAACAAGTCGAGTTGGAGAAAACCAAAGCAGTTCTCAAGGAGCGCAATGCCGCACTGGTCGAACTCAGCGAACTGGAAAACAAGCGCATCATTTTGCGCAAACAACTCGCCGACAGCAAAGCCCCACCGACGCAGTCCGATGCGGCCTTGCAAAAAATGTTAGAGCAGCTCATCGATCAAATTGCGGCATTCAAAAAAGAACGACCTTCGTTAGAGAAACAACTCGCCGAGCTAAAAGCAGAACTCGAAAAGCGCAAGATTAAGCCCGATACCAAACCGCAACCCGTTCGCATCAACCCAGCGGGCTCCGGCATTTCCGCCAATACCCAAGTGGTTTTCATCGAATGCAACGCCAATGGCCTGGTCATCCTCGACAAATCAGGCAAAAAAACGCCCGTCTCTGCGGCAACCATTCAGACCGATAGCACGCTGGCTGGCATTTTTAACGAAACCAAATCTGCGCGTGAACATCTCGTTCTCTTCCTGATGCGTGCTGATGGTCACGGCACCTTCCGCACCGCTGGCGGCTATGCCGAGACCAAATACAACCTTCGCATCGGCAAGCTCCCCGTTCCTACGCAAGGCGAAATCGATCTCTCTCTTTTCCTTCGCAAATAAGCCCATACTCTTCCTAGCATCATGGCCCGCAAAAAATCATCCGACGAACAAGGTGTGAGCATGGACTCACTCATGGACGCGTTGACCAACGTCGTCGCCGTGCTCATCGTCATCCTGATCCTGCTGCAAATGGACGTCGAGCAAGCTGTAGAAAAACTCCTCAACGACCTCAAGCCCGCTACCGTGGAAGAGGTTCAACAGGCCAAGCAAGAGAAACAACAACTGATCGATCAAATCAAAAAGCAAGAAGATCTCCTCAAAGCGCCCGAGCCCACACCACAAGAGCTAGGTAAAATCGAGGCAGATCTTTCTTTGTTAGAAAACTCAATCAAGGAAAACAAAACTGCCTTGATGGAACTAGGAGCCTTGCAGAAAAAAGTCGAGGCCGAGAAAAAGCTCGAAGCCGACGAGCGAAAAAAAACTGATGCCATTCTCACAGAAATCAATCGCATCAAGGCCTTACTCGATGAAACCCCGATTCCCAAAGCTCCGCAGGCCACGGTCGTCAAGATTCCAAACAGCCGCGACATTCCCGAATCGGCAGTGCTTTTCTACATCTACACGGTCAATGATCAGATCCATCTCGTCGATCCGCCACAGGCAAAAAAAATGATCATGGGCGAGTTCAAGAGCAACGAGCGCGCCCTTTTCCGCGAACTGCGCAAGATCCCCAAGAAGGCAGATATCAAAATCTACGATCAGGAAAAAACGGTGCAACTTTTTGCCGCGAAAAATCTCAAAGTTCGCAATCAAACCATCAGCGTCCCACACAACAAACCGTGGACGCGACTCAACATGCGAATCACCTTCGATCCCGCGAAGGGCGATGCCACACTTGCGGACTGCGAGCAACCGCGCGGTCGTTTCCACAACATCTGCAACTACATCAAGCAGACCTCTCGATGTGTCGTGATTTTCAAGGTTAACCCTAACAGTTTTCCTACCTATCTCAAGGCCCGCGAGATCGCCGACAGCCTCAACATTCCCTGTGGCTGGGAAATCGACGGCGGCAATGTTTACCAAGAACCGTTAGATTTTGAAGTCAACCGCTTAGAGGAGCCGCCCGCGCCCAAACCCGGTGCCGCGCCACAGCCACCAGGCCCCAAACGCAAACTGGATTGAGTTTTACCTGTTGCCTTTTGATGAGCACGATCAGGCTAAGCCGCATAATAAGACGGATCCATATAATCAGATTGATAAGACCTTCAAGAAACAAAACTCCATACCAAAAAAATCCCAAAAATCCGCCTCGCCAGCGAAAGAGTTTTCTGTTTTGGTGCGTTTGAAGAGTTATGCTTGAATTACAGGAAGTTTGTTTTTCCATCGAAAAAGACGGCGACGAGGTCAACCTTGTCGATCACGTCTCGATCCGCGTGCCTCGGGGGCATTTCATGGCCATCGTAGGTCCGTCTGGATGCGGAAAAACCACCCTGCTCAAAACCATCGCGGGCTTGAATGCCGAGAGTGCAGGCACGCTTTTGTGGAATGGCAAGAGCTTGTCTGATGGCCATGACTTCGAGCCCTCAGAAATCGGCTACGTGCCCCAGTTTTCCATTGCCTATGATCCGCTGACCGTCGATGAATCGATCGAGGCCGCCACGCGCCTGCGCGTGCGCACCACTGGCTCTGCCGATCTCGATGCACGCATTGATCGCGCCCTTGAAGAAACAGGATTGGCAGCCATCGCTGATCGTCCCGTGAAAGTTCTTTCCGGCGGACAAAAGCGTCGACTCGGCCTCGCGATGGAGTTGGTCAGCGATCCGAAAATTTTGCTCTGCGATGAAGTAACTTCCGGTCTCGATCCGCGCTCGGAGCGTGAGATCGTCAAACTGCTGCACGAGCTCTCGCGCAAGGAGGGCCGCATTGTGCTCTCGGTGACGCACTCTCTGGCGCATTTGGAATTATACGACTCCATTCTGGTGCTGCATGAGGGTCGAGTGGCCTTTCACGGCCCCCCAGACATGCTAACGCATTACTTTTCCGTCAAGGATACCGAGGAGGTCTATCCCCGCCTCGCGACACAAGCTTCGGATCGTTGGCAATCATCATGGGCAAAACATCGTGAAGCCTACTACGAAAAAATCGAAAAACTTCGCGCCAAAAACATCCGCGATGGCGAACTGCACATTCCTGAGGCGAAGGTCGTAGCCGATGATGATCCAGAAAATCCTGAGAAGCAAGAAGATGACGCCGTGCGCACGCCCGGAGTGCTGAGTCAATTCGCAACCTTGCTCTCACGGCGTTGGCGGATCTTTTTCCGCGATCGCGGCCAAGTGTTTTTGCAATTGGCAATCATGTTGTGTTTCCCTGTGCTGGTGTCCTTATTCAGCGACAAAGCCAATGTGCCGATCCGTTCGCTCTCGGACATGCGTCAAAACGATGTAATGGCAGAGCTAGCGGAGCAACAAAGTGTGCGCCAAGATACCATGAAAGCAGGATCGGCGCTATCGGGAATCATCATGTTTCAAGTGGTGCTACTTGGCTTAATGGGTTCCAATAACTCGGCACGTGAGATTGCGGGAGAGCGCTTGATTTACGAGAAGGAGAAATTCGGTGGTCTCAGCCCCACTGCCTACCTCGCCAGTAAGGTCGCGTTTTTATCCTGCCTCGTTGTTGCGCAGTCGCTATGGATGGCGGTCTTTGTGAACATTTTCTCACCCTTCGATGGGTCATTCGGTCAACACGCCGTATTCCTTCTACTGTGCAATGGCGCAATGACGGCGGTGTGCCTAGGCATTTCCGCGATGATGAAAACGGCGGAGCAGGCATCGCTGCTATCGATCTACCTCGTCGGTTTCCAATTGCCCTTATCAGGAGCCGTGCTGGCACTGCCTGAAAAAATCGAGGCAATCACCCGTCCTTTCATTTCCGCTTATTGGGCTTGGTCTGGTTCCGTAGAAGCCTTGGCAACGACTCGCAATCTCGCCGTAAAGTCGGTGATTTCCACCAGCATCACACCACAGCAAATGTGCTTCTATCTTTTGGGCCTGCACATCGTCGTAGGTCTGCTCATTTCTTGGTTCGGTGCCAAACGCCACCAATGGGAATAATTGATTTTTTCCTCCACAACCCAACATTCTACTGATAGAAACATCATATGGCAAGACGCGCTAGCTCAGGACCCAATATCACCGCGATCATCGGCATCGCGGCCTTCGTCATCATCGCCCTCGTCGGCGCAAAATTCCTTCTCGGCGGAAAGTCCGATAAGATCAAAGGCGGCACGCCGCTCTCGATGCAAGAATTTCTTGAGAATGGAAATTCTCTGCGCGGCAATGAATACGTTGTCTCAGGAACTGTCGATCAACGCTGGCCGCGCGACAATGGCCAACTTGTCTCGTTACTCGTAGACGATAGCAAAGATTTGATCGGCATTGAAATCCCTTCTTCATTCGATGGCGTGAACATTGAACGACTGCAAAAACTCACACTTAAAGTCAAATTCCGCGAAGGCGGCGTACCTGTAGCAACCGAAATCGCTCGCCAATAATTTCCCGAACCCTCATACGTCCAAGTTCTTATGAAAAAATCCCTTCTTCTCTGCGCCCTTTGCTTGCC
>JBIIAI010000138.1:0-8013 GCA_044239965.1 Akkermansiaceae bacterium | reverse complement strand
CCCATCACCAAAAACATCGAGTCCGACTCACCGCAAGATGATCTGATTTTCTTGATGAGCACGATGGCGAACGCTTGCAAAAACTGGGAGCAAGGAAAAATGAAAGAAGCTCTCCCTGGCTTTGAACTCATCAAAAATGCCACGATTAAGGGCAACAACTCACTCATCGAGGTCTATCAAGCGAAAGCCAAAAACTACTTGGCCGATGCCGCAAAGCTGCAAGAAAATCAACTCACCAATCTCCCTGCCACCCCGCAAGATTGCCGTGATGCCGCAGAAAATCTCGAACCAGTTCTCGCTACACTCGCGACCCGTGGTCGGGCAAAATTTTTGATCCGTGAATGGCAGCTCATACTTGGTCGTCATGCCAAAGCGCTTGAAGAAACTCCGCAAACCACCGGTAACAATGCTGGTCTATCTTTTGCGGAAGTGATGGAAAAATTGCCCGCTCTGACAGCCAACTGCCAGTATCTTGAAGCCGCCGAATTATTGAAAAAAGCTAGCAACTTGAACGCTAACGAAGAAACGCAACGCACAGCCTTGCTCGGCATGTGCGAAGGTGCGGGCATTTTCCTCGCCGATCTCGAAGAAGACATTTCCAAAGCGCCGATCACTATCGCCATCGCCTGCAAAGATGGCCGCAGCTTTACGACCGTCAATGCCGCAAGCGAAGGAATGGTTACTCTCTCCAACGGCGACACCGAGGCCTCCTTGTCATGGTCAGGACTGCCTCCAGCCAACATCATCAATCTCTATCGCGAGGTCATTCGCAAAAACCCGACCGACATCGGCATCCCCTTGCGCCACGAATCTGCGATCTGTTTCCAGTGGCTCAGCGGAGAAAAAGATGCCGCACAAACCGCAGCCAACTTTCTCAGCAACTCCTCTCCCTCGTTCAAAAAACGCTGGGAGCAATGGATGGCAGCATTGAAATAAATCCCCAAAGGCTTCACAATTGCTATCATTTCAGCAATTCAATCATCGCCTTGCCCATGGCTTCCCCCACATCCATGTAGACTTCAGCTTTGCCACCGTAGTGACCATTGCCGCTTCCACCTTGAGCCATCGGGTTGGTGAAGACTGTGGCGACGTTCCCCTGAAATTCAGGATACTTACTGGATTTCCCTCCAACGGCCATTTGTGCGTCGAACACTTTTTCGCCATTGCCACCACAGCCTTTTTTCGATTCGCCTAGAGTGCCCATGACAAATTTTGCATTCGGCGCCTCGAAGTCCTTGCGTAATTGTTGGATGAAGCGCACGAGATTTTCTTCATATTTTTCGGCATGGGCCGGATTGCCACAATCCTTTTCTCCCTGCCAAAAAAAGAAACCTGCCACCTCATACTTTTCAGCGTCGGGGTAATGCTTACTCAAGTCAGCGAGTGCTTTTTTAGCATCCTCAACGTCATCATCATATTGCTTGCCCGCATACCACTCTCCTTCGACTTTTTCACCATTGCCCTTCGGATTCCCCGGTGTGCCACGATAACCCGGCTGCGTCTTGCCACCGTGCTCATACGGTTCGCTTCCCGGCGGCAAAAGATCCCAGCCGAGACTGCGATTGCCGATACAGCTTTTGAGGATCATCACCGGTGCATCGATGGCATTGCCGAGAGGATGACCAATTCCATACTCCGGCCCCATTGTTCGACCCGTCACTTTCATCCACTCATTTTTCAACATGCCTTTGCTCTGCATATACTGCACAAAGCGAACATCTTTACGTTCATGCCAAGAACCATCTTCCTCCACCAAATAACCATACTTGCTTTTAGTCTTTACGGCATTTTCTAACGAAACATCAGCACCTGCGACTTTTCCCAGTCCCACCATATTGGATTGACCGAGTAAAATAAACACCTGCACAGGCTTCTTCATATCTGCTGGTTTGCCATCGGATCTTTCTAACAATTTCTCTTCTGCTATGTCCGAAACCACAGACACACTAGGAGCAGGAGCGTTAGCATCCACTTTCCCCTGTTCTTTCAAAAAAGCATTGTCCGCTGCTGAAACTTTGTCTTGCGGGAATTTGAGAATTTTTCCATTCGCTAACTTCACGCTTACTAGACCAGATTCAGGATCATAGGATTTCAATTCACCTTCGAACGTTTTCCCGCCATCAGGACTCGTCCAGGTGCGAGCTTCCCCGCTGACAGCAAAAAACAATGCGCAAGAGCAAGTGACGAGGAGTTGTTGAGAGAACGCTACGATCGAAAAAAGTGGTTTCGTTTTCATGGGATTTTATCGTTTTCCACACGCTTGATTGCATGCAAATCTACGACATGAACTTGATCCATTTTGAGATTTTGGAAAGCAAAAGCATTTAGCAAACCTGCCCACTTGCAGGTCAGGATTTAACGTCGAACAATGAAAAATCGATGAACTCAATGGCAATCAGTCTGAAACAGTGATTGAAAAAACATCACAACAGCTGACGATCAGATAGCACATTACGGCTTTCCGTGCTTGATAACAAAATCGATGAGCTCTTGGCATTCGAAAAAGCTGGGGGAAATTTCGTGACCACCGCCGGGGATAATTTTCACATCACATGTTCCGCCTGCGGCTTGGTAGTTTTCTTGCAGCAACTTGGTATTATCGTTGTAAGGCACCAAGATATCATTGTCACCGTGCACCGAAAACATCGGGACTTTGTGTTTTGCCAAACCCGCGAGATTTTCAATCGGGTTGAATTCTTTGATGCGAGATTGAAAATCCGCTTCGTTCATCGCAAAATCAGCCAAGGTTTGTTGCTTTGACGATTTCAGTGGCCAACTGTGATAGTTGCACACAGGGTAGATGCCCGCCCAGGCACGCACTTTTTCGGGATGGCGATATGCCCAAGCTAAGGTCATCATTCCGCCACGGCTTTGCCCTAACAGAATCGGTTGTTTCGAGTAACCCCGCTCAACCATGGCATCATAAAATTTTGTGAACATCTCCGTGCTACCAGGCGCACCGCGCACTTCGCCGATGTCATAACCCGCAATCGCGATGCCCGCTTTCATGAACGCATCGAGATATTTTTTGTGCCGCACGATGATCACATCACCATTGATCACTGGCGCATACCAAATCCATGGCTTGCCTTTTGCGGGGCGAGGAGCCGCATAGACATAGCCTTTGTGGGCATCGACATCGAAAATTTCTACTTTCTTCGGTGCTGCAGGCTCACGCTTCCATGCAACAGGATTGTAGATTTGCTTGGCGGCATCCAATTTCTTTTGCAAGGCCTTGTAGGGAACATCTTGCACGCTCGTGTTACCATCGATGGCGATTCCCGCCGCAATCGCAGCGCTCTGGCTCAAGGCCATGAAGACTGGCTCCATACGAATGGAACCGTGCGCTACATGACTAGCAGAAAGGCAAATCGATGAGAAAACATTTTCGCATTCACCTCTTTTGGGAATAATCGATCGATACGAAATCCCATACGGACGCGGCGGCGTGCGCCAAATCACGCCTTCGTTTTGTACGGTTCCCTTATCGGTAACAATGTGCTGCACAGCATGAGAGTCCATCCCAAACGATCCTAACGCTATGGGATCTTCGGACTTGCGCTGACCCATGCAATCTTGCTGGGTCATGACATAGTCGGACACCATGCGTCGAGCTTCACGAATGTAAATCATCCAAGGCCAGCCCCCGTTGTCGGCAAATTCATCCTTCGGCAATCCGTAGCTAGCGGCTTGTGCTCGAATTTTTTCAGGCACGCGTGGGCTGTTCGACATCGTCCAAAGAAATCCACGAATGTATGTTTGGTGCGCTTTTTCGATTTCATTGCGTCGCTCGTAACTGGCTTCGGGATATTCATAATTTGCGCCTACATAGTCTGAGCCAACCGCATGCATGTTATTCCAATCGACTTTTTTTCCCGTGCCCGCAAGGGGCTCGATGAGTGCGGGCATGCGTGTGTCTCCCGCATCAAAATTGCGCAGCAACAACTCATGATCGATCTCGCGATAGCCTTCAGGCTTCTCGATCGGAATGCGATTTTCAGGATTACTCGTGAGGCAAACGCGATAGTTGAATGCTTGAATTTTCTTGTCGCCCTGACCGTTTACAAGACCTTTTCCTTGGACTACATGGGGCAACAAGCCACTGCTTGGGTCACCTGCTTTAATGTAGGGATCGACGTCTTTGACAAAATGGTCTTTGTCTTTTTGGCCATAGTGCACACGTGGATTGGTATCGCCACGACGCACGCCAGCAAGGTTTTCTCCATACTGGCTTTCTGCTTCGCGACCCACCGTGTAACTCACACCCGCGGCCGCCATCAAATCGCCAACGTAGGTTGCATCAATGAACATTTTTCCACGATATGTCTTACCACTCAGAGTGGTGATTGCCGTGATGCGTTTGCCTTCCATCGTAACCCCTTTGCCAGGTGTCCGATCTAACCGTTCATGATAAACCACAGTAGCACCAGAATCGGCGATCATTTCTTCAAAAACCTTCTTGCCCACATGTGGCTCAAAACTACGCACAAAGCTAGCCCCGTATTCCTTCGCCACGCGATCATAAAACTCGGACGCGATGCCACCAAAGGTATTGCGATACCCCAGAAAGTCCGTAGCGCCTAGGCCGCTTGCACTCATGCCGCCGGGAAAGTTTGTGGGATTGATCCAGATCACCGATCGGCCTTCGCGCTTCGCTGAAATGGCAGCAACAACTGCGCCCGAAGAATCGCCATAGACGACGACATCATGCGTAGAATTTTTTTCAGGAGCTGATTGGCCATAGCAAAAAATGGTCAGTGCCGCACTAACGCTTACAATGTGAGAGAAGAAATCGTTCATGCAAATTCGAATGATGGAAAAGTGTTGGTTTTGTTACAATCTTTAATATAAAGCCAGCCCGAGTAAGTGAAGAAAAAACGATACCCACTCCTGCCCATAATTTGGCCAAGACTAAACAACCTTGGAATTATGGCGTCATACTTGGCACAATGACCTCTGCGATTGCAATCTTCTAACATAAATTTTCGAATGAAGAAATGACAGAGAAAATGTTAGGGTTCAAATTGAAGTCCGCCCACAAACTCGTTGGTTTGAAAAAATCCAGTATCATCAACAACCTTTCCGCCCACCGTAAGATTATCGAATCGCAGACCGCGAATGCGAGCATCAGCTAGCCCCCATAGAATTTGTGGCTCACCTAACACACTGGGCGCAGCGATAGAAACATTCTGAAACAAAATACCTGATAGATCTCCAGCTTCGCGCCGACCACCATTCGTTGCATATGGTTCCGGCACCTGCATGCAGAGAAAAAACTGCTGCAATGTAGGCCGCGGATCTTCCACGTTGATATTCCGAAAAATCACGCCTCGCCCCGCAGCTCCCTCGCCTTCACCGCGCATGTTGAATACCCGTCCACCGCTCCAGTGATGCCATTTCGCACGAGAGTATATCACATCACAATCTTCTACGACCATCGGCCGATCATTCACATTTTGCAAAGAACTCAAAACAAATGCCGATCCATTCGCATCATTCCACACTACCGTGCGACGAATCCCCAAACCCTGCACATACAGCGAGTCATCTTGCGTGCGCAAAAAACAATCTTCAATCTCGGTATTTCCAAACGGATTGATGCCATCGCCATTGGCGCGCCACGTGAAAATTTTTGTCCACGAAACCTTATTGGGATGCCCCTCTTTGTAGCCGCCCACCAGCATCAGCGAATGCGTTGCCGAGTCAGCAATCGTGATTCCCTCCACTGTCACATCATTGGCTCCCAAAATCTCAATTGGACGATAGCGCTCATGTTCACTTGCTGCAATCGCTGGCCTAACATGTTCTGGATGCTTCAATCGAGCACCCGATAAAGTCCCGTGACCAAAAATCCGAATATTTTGTCCATCCGTCCAAGAAGATTGTGAAAAAGTCCCATACACGATCGCATCACCCGGCAGGTAGTAACTTCGATTCGCCCGCAATGGAAAAGCCAAGCCAACATCATGCACACCAGGCAAAAAGACCAAGGTCTTCCACACTCCATCGGACGGCGGCTTCTCCCCCGGTTTCACAGCGAACACACCCGGATCACCGATCTTTGGTTTATCGAGCAAGGGTGGATTGGCAAACAGCGAAATCGTATGAATCGGCGGCCCCTTGTAACCCTTGCCGGTGTCTTGCTCATCCATCTGACCATCGATGTCCACCGCCACTTGGCAAGGCTTGTTTAAGGTCACAAACACCTTGCCATTTTTCACCCTACAGGCCGATGCCTTGCGTCGTGGATGCACTGCCGCAGAGCGAATCGCCGCACCATTGGCCCGCGCAATTTCGACTTCCACGGGTGCCGACATCTCAAAGTTCACATAACCATGCGTCCATCCCGCCAAGGTATCGAAGTAAGCATCCGTCCCCTTCTCCATCTTTTTGCAAACCGTCTCCAGCACAAACGCCTGCTGCCACTCAGCGTTCGGCTTAAGCAATCGCACCCGCACCCGATAGTGCGACGATTCTTCCAAGCCCGGCACCGCACCCGAGAGCACCAATTCCTCTGCAGCCCCCAGCCACGACATCGCCGCAAAAAAAACCACCGCCAATCGTGAACACAAAGAATGCATTTCTCTCATACGCCCACAACACGCAATTTCTGACAAAGGAAAATCATCTGTGCAAAAAACTCGAAACTTAAACAACAGAATGGATTAACTCACGCAAAAAACATTCTGCGATTTCTCATTCTGCGGTCTGATTTTCCCATACGCAAAAATGTCGCATTTTTTTCCTGTAAAAAATCAAAATCATACTTTTTTGCATCGATCAGGCATGCCAACATGATTGTTCGTGCGGCGTTAGGGAAATGTCAGGAAATTTCATTTACACAAATTGATGCATTTGTAATATCACTGAATCTACCCCAATTCTAACCGACAATGAAACCCCTCTCCCACCCGTTTTTCATTCTAGCCGCTGCAGGGGTGCTCCTACCCAGCCCATCGTATGCAGCTGATGTCATTCTTAGTTCCGCAGCGATTGGCAGCGGGGATAACGATGCCAACGTCGGCCTTTCTAACAACAAAACCTACCTTAATGCAGTCAACATTCAAGGCGGTGCCTTGACCATCAATGGCGTAAACTTTGAGGCCAGTTCGGGAGCAAATCCCAGCGGCACCAATTATTCCATCACAGGCGTGGGCGGTCAGCTTGGTTCCTTGGTCTCGAACTTTATCTACAATGGGAATCCTGGCGTTTTGACGCTGAATAATCTCAATGTCGGTGAAAGTTATACCACTACATTCTACAATCGCTCATGGGACACGGTGAACCGCACCCAGAATATCTCGACGTCAAGCGGCGGAAGTTTTTCCATCAACCAAGACTTCAATTCCCCAGGCGGACTCAACCTAATCCGCTATACCTTTACCGCAGGTAGCACCGCAGAGACAATCAACTTCTCACCCGCGAACAACAACGCCAGCTTCCATTTTTATGGATTCTCTACGGAGCAAATTTTCAATACCACACATACCGGTGGAGTGAACTGGAGCAGCTCCACTTGGTCTGGCACCACTCCCTCCGGAGTAGGCAGCAATGCCGCATTCGCGGCACTAGGTGCACCTACCACCGTGAATCTGGATACAAATGCCACGCTGGGGAATGTGCGCTTCTCCGGCACTAACGCATGGACACTTTCTGGATCGTCAACCCTCACCATGCAAGCAGATGTCGGCGCCTACTCCGTGCTTTCCGCGCAGGCTGGCAGCCACGAAATTTCGGCACCGGTGACGTTTCAAAGTGCGATCCAAAAAAGCGGTGCCGGCACGCTCAATCTTTCTGGGCCAATCACCTTCAACGGTCAACGCGTGAACCTTGGCGATGGAACATTGGGCTTCACCTCCGCTGCGGCTCAGGCGCTCACGGGTGAAATCTCTGGCACGGGCTCATTGGCAAAATCTGGGTAGGGACTCTGACTCTCAGCGGACCGATCAATCATACAGGTAGTACCGTCATCAACTCTGGCACCTTGGAAGTCGCCACAAACACCGCGCAAAC
>JBIIAI010000060.1:0-17486 GCA_044239965.1 Akkermansiaceae bacterium | reverse complement strand
CCGGCACTCTCGCCTCAGACCAGATTGATTCCCTGCAGCTGATGTTAGGAAATCGGCAAGTAGGTGCGGCATTGACCCAGAAATTGACGGAGCTTGGCAAGGTAGAGACGTCATGCATTTTCTCGTTAGATCACGAATTGACATCAGGTGACCAACATTTCTGGATCAGCGCAACGCTGAAAGACGAAGCATCGATGAATGCGAGTGTGCAGATCCATTTGCGTAGTGTGACGATTTCCGGCAAGGTGCATGAGGTGGGCAAAAAAAGTGCCCTGCAACGGATCGGTGTAGCCGTGCGGAAGATGGGCGATGATGGCTCCAAGTTTTTTCGCATTCCTGGCTTAGTGCGATCCAACAAAGGCACGCTTTGTGCGGTCTATGACATCCGCTACAAGCATGCGGGAGATTTGCCTGCGGACATCGATGTGGGCCTATCGCGCAGTGTTGACGGCGGGCAGACTTGGTTGCCGATGCAGGTGATCATGGACCTAGGGAGCGACCCTAAATTCGGTTTCGATGGCGTGGGCGATCCAGCCATTTTATGCGATCAGGTGACGGGACGTTTGTGGGTCGTGGGCCTGTGGAGTCATGGCAATCGCGGTTGGCATGCTAGCGGGCCAGGATTGGAGCCAGAGCAAACCGCGCAGCTGATGATGGTGCATAGCGATGATGATGGTGCAACGTGGTCGCAGCCGAGAAATTTGACGAAGGATTTGAAGAAGCCTGAGTGGCGCATGATGTTCAATGGCCCCGGCGCAGGCATCACGATGCGCGATGGCACCTTGGTGTTTGCGGCGCAATATCGTTCAGCCGATGGCGGTGAGACACAGGGCAAACCTTTTTCGACGATCATTTGGAGCAAAGATCGTGGTGAAACATGGCACATCGGTAACGGTGGAAAAATCGACACCACGGAAGCACAGGTCGTTGAGTTAGATGACGGCAGCCTGTTGCTAAATTGTCGCGACAATCGCGGTGGAGCGCGCACGGTATTGGTCACGAAAGATCTGGGTGCCACATGGACGCCCCATGCAACGGACCGCAAGGCTTTGCGCGAACCTGTGTGCATGGGCAGTGTGCTACGCTGGGACAAGACGAAAACACATTTTTTCAGCAATCCTGATAGCACTGCAGCGCGGAAGGATATGACGATCAAACGCTCCGATGACGAGGGCATGAGCTGGCCGCTCGAAAAACAACTGCTGTATGATGAGCGCGTGTGTTTTGGTTACTCGTGCCTTGCGCCAGTGGATGATCGCCATCTGGGCGTGCTCTACGAAGGTGGTGGCGATTTGTTTTTCCTGAGGATTCCGATCGAGCAGATCTCTCGCTAGTGAATTTGCTGAGATGACTCGTGGAAAGCTGGTCATTTTGTTCGTGCGCATCATGGCAAATCCTGCATGAATCGCTGGTGCCCATTTTTTGACATGACAGCCGAGCCTCTTGATCATCCGCATGTTCGCTATGTGAACAGCATTGACGAACTCGTTTCTACGCCGATGCGCGATGGCGTCAATGCATTGTGCCTGAGACGTACGTTAGAGGGCGATTTCGAGGAAGTGATTCGTCACCTCCACGTAGAGCGCGGCATTACCACGCTGGAGCGCGATCAACTGCTTGCTCTTCCGGTGAGTGCTGCGGGAAAAATCGCAATCGAAACAATGCTGCGCGATCAGGAACAATTGCGCGCTTATGGCTTCGATCCCGAGATCGATTGCGTCAACGGTTACATCGGACATGACCAGCAAGAGCTGATGCGCACGGATGTGTGTTCTTTTCATGTAGATCGTGCCACTGACATCGCCGATACCTATCTCTGCACCTATGTGGGTGCATCGAGCATTGGGGTTAGCCATGAGGATGTCATCCTGCGCGCACAAGAGCCTGCCGTGCGCGCGAGATTGCTCGCCGATTTTGGCGGAGCGGATGATGAGAGCTTTCTCGAGTATCTAACGGAAAATTATTACGACCTGCATTATGATGCATTGCCCAATGCACGAACGTTCAGCTTTGGTGTGGGTCACTTATGGCGCATCGCCATCGACTATCCAGGAACAGATGTGCCGCCCTGCATACATCGCGCCCCAGACCCGATCGATGGTGAGCCACCGCGCTTGATTTTGATTGGTTGAGTCCATGCAGAGTAAGGAATTTTTCCTTGCGCTTTCTTGAGTGCGATTTGCAAAATCAAGAATCACGGCTTGATTGTCGTCACGCATCGCCAGACCGACATAGAACCAACAAGCGCTGCTTCTTTTTATGACCGAACCTTCTTCTCTGCCGACTTTACCCGACGATGTTTTCGCGCGCGCTTTTCTTGGCTCCTTAGTCGCGGATGCTATCGCCATGCCTGTGCATTGGTACTACGATCGCGATGCCTTGCGACGCGAGTATGGTGATATCAAAACTTACCTCGCGCCGAAACATCCGCACACAGGTTCGATTTTGTGGCGATCAAAATACCAAGCACCTAACGAAAAAGGCGAAATCCTTCACGACCAAGCGGTGTATTGGGGGCAGCGCGATGTGCATTATCATCAATTTCTGCGAGCAGGAGAAAACACGCTCAATTTTCAGTTAGCTGCCGAATTGGTCAAGCTGTGCCAAAAAAATGGCGGCTATGATCCGGATCAGTGGTTGGCACATTACATTGATTTCATGCGCACTCCGGGCCGACATCGGGATACCTATCTGGAAGAATATCATCGCGGATTTTTCATACGATATGCGATGGGAAAAGCCCCGCGCAAATGTGCCATCTCAGACGAACACATTGGCGGCCTCGCTCAGGTGCCTGCGTTGTGCTATGTGCTGCGCGATGCCTCCTATGAAGAATTGCGGGCAAAAGTGAAAGAACACGTCTGCCTCACACATGCGCATGCAAATGTGTTGCGAGCTGCCGATACCCTAGCGCGATTGCTGTTTCGCATTCGCGAGGGACTCTCACTGCGCGAGTCCATCCAGCGCGAAGCTGGCGATTGGATCTCGGGTACCAAGGCGGAAAAATGGACGACGCAGCCTGATACTTACATCATTGGCCAACGCTTCAGCCCGGCCTGTTACATCGCCGAATCCATGCCTGCTTCGTTGTATCTTTGCTGGAAATATCACCACGATGCCGAGGAAGGAATCCTGGCCAATGCGATGGTTGGCGGCGACAATTGCCATCGCGGTGCTGTGGTGGGCTCATTGCTCGCCGCTGCTCAAGGAATTCCGCCCAAGTGGATAGATAATCCGCATTTGCCGCGATTGGCTTGATGGGCAACCTCTAACAACTGGGCGGAAGGTTTTTGCTTTTCCGCAATCGGATCGGTCCTTTGGCGTGAGAGGGATCGACGACGCGACCGCCCTGCGTGATCTCAATGATCCCCTCAGCCACCAAACGTCGTGCTGCCATGCGCGCTTCTTCCATCTGCTCACGCCATGCTAACGGAAACACCTCGCGCGCGGCTTCGCTCGGACAAATGGTGGCATGAGACGCGCGCTGACTCAGCAAGCGAACAATGCATTCTTCGAGTTGTCGATCCACGGCGTTGACGCGCTGACGGCGACAAGCATCCGAGCAATACTGAATGCTATCCCAGACCTTTTCCCATTTTTTTCGCCACTCGATGCCGCGCCCGCAGCGCTTGCAAATCCGCTCCTCCTTCACGACGAGAATATGGCACAGGTGGTTCCTTGTGCAATCAATTGTCACCCAGTCGCAACGGACTGAAGACTCGTCGATTTTCCACTCTCCCATCAGGAAAAATGCGCAACAAGCAAGGGAACCTACGATTTTTCGGTGACAATTGCTCTTTTATCCCCTGCCCGCGCTTTTTGCACTCGACAACAAAGGGGAAGCCTCTAGCGTGGGCGCGCCCATTTATCTCATTCGAATTATGAAATTATCCTTCATCCCCGGCGTGCTGATGCTCGCTACCACCATCGCCATCCACGCTGAGGAGGCTAAAGAAGCCGCAGCTCCTGCAAAAGAAGCCGCCAAACCAACGGAAGCTGCCACCGCTCCCGTCGAAGCAACTGCTGCTCCCGCCGCTCCTGCTGCTCCCGCGGCACCAGCACTCACACCTGAGCAAATCAAAACGAATTCGTCCTACGGCTTCGGCTTCCAAAACGGTCGCCAGTTTGCCCAACAAGTCGGACGTTTTGGCATCGGCCTCTCCGACCTCGAGACCGCAGAATTCCTCAAAGGTTTCGTCGCAGCCATGAGCAACAAAGAGCCTGAAATCTCCGAAGCGAACATCCAAGCCGCGATGCAACAATTGGGCGACCTGCTCGAAAAACGCGAAAAAGAACTCGCTGCCAAAAATCTCGAAGCTGAAAAAACTTTCCTCGCTGAAAACGGCAAGCGCAAGGAAGTGACCACCACCAAGAGCGGTCTGCAATACGAAGTTCTCGCCAAAGGCGGTGACAAAAAATACGAAGCTCCTAAAGAAGGTGCCGAGGACAACAAGCAATTCCTCGTCAACTATCGCGGCACGCTGATCGACGGCACCGAGTTTGACAAGTCACCTGAAGGCAAACCCGTTCCGATGACACTCGAAGTCGTTCCTGGTTTCAAAGAAGCCATCACCACCATGCCCATCGGCGCGAAGTGGAAATTGTTCATCCCTGCCGCTCTGGCCTACGGCGACCAACGCCGCAGCGAGCAACTCGGACCAAACAGCACTCTGATTTTTGAACTAGAATTGGTAAGCATCGAGGACGCACCTCCGGCCCCTGCAGGTGGTGGTTTCCCGATGCCACAAATGCCCGAGCAATAAGGTTTAGCAATAAACTTGAGCAACCTCATTTTCTCCAACCTCCGCTTTTCACAAAGCGGAGGTTTTTTTGCGTGCTTTTTTATGGCTTTTTTCAGCCGAACCGCTAATCTTAACGATTATGTGGCCATTTAACCGATTGATACGCAAGGGTTTTGAGAAAGGCATTGGTTCCTTCGTGAGTGATCCTCTAGACGCCGACGGCACACCAGTCGATGCCTCATGGGCTGGTGACAACGAGACGGAGAAGCCGATGGAACATTACCAAGTCGAGATCGATCTCACCATGTTGAAAACATTTCTGCAAGGCTTGCAGCATTCGTTTGATCGCGGACTCAGCGAGAGCCAGACTGAGGTGATCTGCAATCGTGTCGGCGGTCTGCGCATCCAGAAACAATTCTGCTCACACTACAACATCATGCATCAAGGTGAGGTGACCAACTTGGAAATCTCCGTCCACCATGACACTTCCACCTCGTATGTTCTCAATCTCCGCGGTAGCGGTGCTGCGATGAGTGTGATGCATGAGAATTTGCAAAAACTCGCTGAAACCTGAGTCCCGCTCCGAAGCAACTAGCGACTCAAGGTATCTTGCCACACCAGAGTGAAACCCGCGCTGTTCAGGATGGAGGCGGCAAACTCCAAATCATCCACATGCATCGCTAACAACGAATAGCCATGGTAGACTGAAAGCAATGGATAGGCAAAATCAACATTGGTCTCCGCCATCATCAAGTGATCAAGGCATTGCAATAAATTTGGCCCCGCTTCTTTGAGCTCGACCACCAGCAATTCACAGCAGGTATGCGGAATGCCTTTTTCCAGAAACAGATGACCTGCCGTCTCAGGATCACTGACTACGATGCGAGCAATCGTCGCATCACGCGCATCCTGCATGCTCAAGCCCAATACCTCAATCGCGTGCGTGCGCAGCATTTTTACCAAAGCTGCTAGCGCCCCGACTCGATTCGGGAGCATCACGGAAAATTGCCTCACCGCTGGGCCATGATCGATTGTCTTCGCTTCCATGTCCCCGCCACCATAGCAAAGCACAGCGCGCAAGGGAAGTCAGATTCTCGATGCCCGAACAATCATTTTCCCACCAGCATACGCAACGCATTATCCCAGACAAGCACTTCATTCCCATGCCCCCATTGCTCTAGCGCCAAAGTGATTTCCTCACGCGAGCGCTCAGGGCAAGTGACATCACCGGGCAAACTCGGACGAGCCGCACAGGCCAACGCCCACACCGCCCAAGCACGCGCACTACGAAGCTCCGCACGATCCCCGCGCAGTCGCGTGGCCTGATGCTGATAACTCAAACGAGGGTTACCCGGGAAATCATCGCTGTCGTGATGCTTCATCATCCACGCCAAAGCCGAATACGGCAGAGGCCAACGCGAGAGAACTTCATCCCCTTCCGCAAGATCCGCATACAAGGCCCGCGTGGCTGCCAATAAGGCTCGTCCCGCATGGCCATCGCACCAAAGCTGCTGCGCATACTGCAAAGCCGAAAAATAAAAGCCCGCATCGCGACGCGCTCCATGTTGTTGCAAAATCCGATAGTCGCACACATCATCGATGATTGGCAAAAAAGGACACGGAACGCGTTGTTGCATCGCGCCCATTTTATCCACGATTCTACTGCGTGCAACGGCGAATTCAACTACTACAAAAATAGTAGATGAACAACAATGAACGCTGCACAAAAATCATCCATTCCCCCATTCTTCTGCCGCCATTCTCCTGCCAGCCCTTTGCCTTCGATTTGCGTGATTTTGAGATTGTCAGTTGCCACATACCCTTCAAGATTCAGCCATGATTTCCTATCGTCGCTGTGGTCGCTCGGGCTTGCTACTTCCTGATGTTTCTCTTGGTCTTTGGCACAATTTTGGTGATGTCGACGATCCCAAGGCCGCTCGCGATATGATTGTGCGGGCCTTCGATGCTGGCATCACCCACTTCGATCTCGCCAATAACTACGGCCCACCACCGGGCTCGGCCGAAAGCAATTTTGGCAAAATTTTCCACGAAAACCTCGCGGCGCATCGCGATGAAATCATCCTCTCGACCAAAGCTGGTCACACGATGTGGGCAGGCCCCTATGGCGAATGGGGATCGCGCAAGCACCTCCTTGCCTCGCTCGATCAATCGCTAGCACGCATGCGCGTGCCCTACGTCGATATTTTTTACTCGCATCGTCCCGATCCTGACACGCCGCTGGAAGAAACAATGTCGGCACTCGCTACCGCGGTGCAATCAGGTCGCGCTCTCTACGTCGGACTCTCGAAATATCCCCTGCCGATGCTTCGCGAGGCGGTGGAAATTTTACGCTCCATGGGTGTGCGCACCTTGATCTATCAGCCACCGTATTCCATCCTCAATCGCTGGCCTGAGGCTGAGGGCATTCACGCCTGGTTGGAAGAAAATGGCATTGGCTCGATTGTGTTCAGCCCGCTCGCGCAAGGAATGCTCACGCCGAAGTATGTCGATGGCATTCCCGCAGGTTCGCGCGCAGCTCGTTCCGAAGGCTTTTTGCAAGAAGCACAAGTGATCGCGCAGCAGGAAAAAATTCGCGCTCTACACCAAATTGCGACCGGTCTCGGCATGCCCTTGCACCACCTCGCCTTGCGCTGGGCACTGCAACAACAAGGCGTCACTTCGGTGATCATCGGCGCGCGCACCGTTGCCCAACTCGATGACAATCTCGCCGCACTCGATGTGCCCACTCTGTCGGCAGAAACCCTACAAGCCATCGATGCCATCGCACCCGCCGTGCGCAAAGAACACGCCGAAGCCTAACCATTTTCCAGCAATCCGCTCATGCCTCGCGCCCTCATTGCCTGCGATAAATTCAAAGGTTCCCTATCTGCTGAACAAGCCTGTGCGGCGATCCAATGCGGGCTTGGCGAAGCCTGGGACGTCGATTTTTGCCCCATCGCTGACGGTGGCGAAGGCTTCGTAGCCGCGATGGTCGCAGCCCTCAACGGCACACTTCATCTGGCACCGTGCCACGATGCTCTCGGCCGATCCATTTCTGCAGAATACGGGCTAGTCACCACTGCCGGAAAATCCACAGTCGTCATGGAAATGTCCGCCGCCAGTGGCATGTGGCGCTTGCGACCCGAGGAGCGAAATCCCGCTCTGGCCTCCACTTTTGGCACCGGAGAAATGATGCGTCATGCCATCGAGAAACATCAACCCGAGAAAATCATCATTGGGATTGGCGGTTCCGCGACCAACGATGCGGGAGCTGGCATGGCAGCCGCGCTCGGTGTCGAATTTCTGGACGATGTCGGACATTCGCTATCGCCCACGCCAGAAAGTTTGCGTCAGCTCGCACGAATCGACACCAGCGCGCGCATGCCTTTGCCGCAAATTCTCGTCGCTTGTGATGTCGATAATCCGCTGTGCGGTCCACGCGGAGCCTCCGCCATCTACGGTCCACAAAAAGGTGCTAGCGCCGAAGATGTCTTGTGGCTCGATGCCCTGCTCCAACGCATCGCCGAGCTCAGCAACGGAAATGATCATGCACTGACTCCCGGCGCGGGAGCGGCAGGTGGTTTAGGATTTGGACTGCTGCATTTTTGTGATGCCCAACTCGTGCCAGGCTTTGACATGGTAGCCGATGCCATCGACCTCCGCTCGCGCGTTCAATCGGCAGATTTAGTGATCACTGGCGAAGGCTCGCTCGATGCGCAATCGCTTTGCGGCAAAGGCCCCATCGGCATTGCCAAACTTGCCCAGCACGAGGGCAAACCCAGCATCGCTGTGGCGGGACACATCAGCGCCGAGGTCATCGATGCAGCGATCTTCCTCAATCACTGTGCCATCAGCAGCCTCGGCCATCCACTCGAAATCTCCATGGCCCGCGCCGCTGAATTTCTCGAACAAATGGTTCGCGAAAAATCAGATTTTTGGAAGAAAGTGATAGCGCCATAGCACTCAGAAAAAAGACTCTCAGGCATAAGACATAAGATTTGACATCTTTTTCGCGAAACTCCCTGCATCTCGTTGCAACAGCTCATCTTATGTCTTATGTCTCAAAATCTGGCATCTCCCACACAATAAACCTCGCTCCCTGCGAAAAACCCCACTACAATCGCGCCGCCGTTTCCCGGGTGATCGCAGTGTGCCGCAAGGCAGGCTGAGGAAAGTCCGGACACCGCAGGGTAGCGTGCCTCGTGAAAAGTGAGGACGGGGAAATCGTGAGAGATCCTCGATGGAAAGTGCCGCAGAAAATATACCGCCGATGGTCTCGCTTGCGAGAATCAGGTAAGGTTGAAATGGTGGAGTAAGAGCCCACCGCGCCGACGGTAACGAAGGTGGCAGGGCAAACCCCACGTGGTGCAAGACAGAACAGGGGAGAGCGACCCGCTCACTTCTCCGGGTAATAGTCGCACTCCGCGCAAGCGGGGTCTTACGCAAGTAAGGAGAGAAATGATCGCCCATGGCTGCCGCGAGGCCGCCGGGACAGAATCCGGCTTACAGGGAAACGGCACCCCTTTTTTCTTTGGATGATTCACGAAAAAAGGGCGACCCCGCAAAGGGCCGCCCTGAATCAGATCGATGATGATCTTAGAAGATGCTTACTGAGGAAGCACAACTTGAGGAGTGAGCGCCGTGTCCCACACTGTGCCGTTGCCGGTATCGAACAGAGTTTTGCTGGCCACTTTCACCTTGTTGTTGGTTTGGTTCAGACGCTCGTTGCGAGCCGAACCGTCAACGCGGAGATATACACCACGATTGTCATAAGGCTCAGGCTTGAACACTGCATCAGATCCACCGGACTGCACAGGAGCGCAGATCACAGGAAGACCACCGTTGTCGGATGTGCTCAGACCACGTGGGCCGGAGCCTTCACCTGTCACCATGACATAGGCGAATCCGCACTCACCTGCTTGGAGGATTTCTGTGCGCGGGCTGATCACGTCATTAGGCTTCTTGTTGCCAGCGGGGTTACCACCTTTGGCATAGAAAATTTCCTCAGACTTGGTGTAACCACCTGCGATCAATTGACCGAGCAGTTGGTTCGCCGTGCTACCGGAAAATCCTTCGAGGTCATCGTTCTCACGAGCCAAATCCGGGTCAGGGAAGTTGCCCATGTCATTTTCAAAGTCCATCAGCACAAGATACACTTGTTTCGAGTTGCTGATCGCCTGTGTCATATCCATCTTCTTCCGTTGTTTCAGAATCGCTGGAGTGGAGAGAGCCGCAAGCGCAACGATAATCGCGATTACGACGAGGAGTTCCACAAGTGTGAAACCCTTACGAGTCCATTTGCTAGTTTTCATATACTGTATTTTTTGGTTTTGTTATGGGTTGAAGCTTTCGCCCCAGTTATTATGCCGACCGTTTGCACAATCGGTTACGTGAAGAATACCAAATCGCCTAATGATGACAAGGAGAAAAGTCGAAATAGCAAAACAAAGCATCGTAGCTAGGCAAACTCGATCGTTTCGATCTCAACGCTGGGCAATAATTCCGAAATAGGCGCAAAAAACCCACGCGGCGGCGTTATCAATTTGTGAAAAAAACACTGATTCTCTTGTCATGCATCGCCCTTTGCCATGCCCAGTCCGTACCTGCCACTCCCGTCAAACCGGCAACGCCGGCAGCGCAAGGAAAGACCCAAGCACCTGCCATCACGCTCTTGCCCGGAGCAGAGGTTGACATCAAGCCCATCCTTGCAGCCAAGAACATCCAAGGTGAAATCGCAGAAAACTGGGAACCGGGCAAACTCTATCTCCTCGAATGTTGGGCCACTTGGTGCGGACCATGCATCGCTGCCATTCCACATGTAAATGAGCTTCACGAAAAATACCACGACAAAGGTCTGCGCGTGATCGGCATGAATGTTTGGGAAGATGGCGAAGAAAAAGTTGCCGCATTCGTGAAGAAAAAAGGCAAGGGCATGAGCTACCCCGTGGTGTATGTAGGCAAAGGCGGCGCGTTTGAAACCGAGTGGCTCAAGGCGGCGGGGGTCACCGGCATTCCCACGGCTTTTCTGGTGCGCGATGGAAAATTTCTACTCAAAACGCATCCCTCACAACTCACCGATGAAGCGATTCAGAGCGCCCTCGATGGTGATGATGGAATCAAAAAACTCAGCGAAGCGGTCGCCGCAATGGATCAAAAACGCTCCGCCATGATGGCAAACTCGCGCGCGTTTTATCAGGCAATGACAGCCGAAAACGTCGAGGAAATGAACAAATATCTCGAAGAAGCCAAAGCGCTCGGACTGCCCGAACAACAAATCCAGAGCATGGTGCTGCGCATGGCCATCACGCAAAAAGATTGGGCATCGATCCAAAAACACCTTGATGCCACCACGGAAAAACCGATGTCCGGCATGTTTCTCTACGAAGCCAGCAACGCCGTTTTGCAAGATGATACGGCTCCAGAATCATTGGTAAAAACCATCGCCACCCGTTTTGACGAAGTGCACAGTGCGATGCGCACTGGCGGCATGGCACACATCAATCAATCTCGCTTGCAATGGCGTGCAGGAGATAAAGATGCAGCACTGGCCTCGGCCAAGAAAGCAGTCGAAGAATCGCAGAAACCTGAATCGAAGCCCATGCGCTCCGAAGCCATCGCCACCAAATTCCTCAAAGCCGTCGAGGCAGGCACCATGCCAGACAACGATGATATCAAGCAATGGTATGCCGAAATGCGTGAGCAAGCCGTCAAGGAAGCCGCAGCAAATAGAGCCAACCAGGCCACTAAGCCTTGATTGCCGAATCGTTCACGCATTCATAGTTGATATAAAAATCCCGCACCAGTTCATTTTGGAGCGGGATTTTTTTACGGAAACTTCTCACAAATCTTAGACCAAGCGCGCGGCTAAAAGCTCGCGTTGGAACAGCAATTCTTTGGGCAAATGATCGTAGAGATCGATGAAAAACTCGGCCTGGCTGACCAACTCTTGTTTCCATTCTTTGCGATCAAAGGCCATGCAGTTGGCAAATTCTTGTTCGCCGAATCCAGCTAGTCCGTGGTGGTTGAAATCCTCATACGATGGCGTCCAACCAATTTGCGTTTCGTGGCCTGCAGCCTCGCCTTTACAGCGGCGCACGATCCATTCAAGCACGCGCATGTTTTCGCCGAAGCCCGGCCAGAGGAATTTGCCCTCATCGCTCTTGCGGAACCAATTGACGTGGAAAAAGCGAGGCAAGTGCGTGAGATAGCGGCGCATTTCTAACCAATGCGCAAAGTAGGCACCCATGTTGTAGCCGCAGAACGGCAACATCGCCATTGGATCGCGACGAACTTTGCCAATCGTTCCCGCAGCAGCAGCCGTCATTTCGGAGCCCATGGTGGCCCCCAGATAGACGCCGTGGCCCCAGTTGAACGCTTGAAATACTAAGGGCATAGTAGTAGCACGGCGACCGCCGAAAATGATTGCATCGATGGGCACTCCGTCAGGATTTTGCCAATTAGGATCAATGGTGGGGCACTGCGCTGCGGGGGCGGTGAACCGTGCATTCGCGTGAGATGATGGGCGTCCACAATCAGGTGTCCAATCTTGCCCTGTCCAATCGATCAAGTGAGCGGGTGCTTCCTTGGTCATGCCCTCCCACCAAACATCACCATCATCGGTGAGCGCGACGTTGGTAAAAATTGTATTGGATTTCATCGAATCCATAGCGATCGGGTTGGTCGAATACGATGTCCCAGGTGCCACGCCAAAGAAGCCCGTTTCCGGATTGATGGCGTGCAGCTTGCCATCCTCATGCGGCCAGAGCCATGCAATGTCATCTCCAACAACCGAGGATTTCCAGCCAGCTTCGACGTATTCTTTAGGCGGGATTAACATGGCCATATTGGTCTTTCCGCAGGCAGACGGGAATGCGGCGGCCACGTAGGTGACACTGCCATCGGGCGCATGCAGACCGGTGATGAGCATGTGCTCTGCCATCCATTTGTGCTCGCGAGCAATGTTGGAGGCGATGCGCAGGGCAAGGCATTTTTTCCCTAACAGCGCATTGCCACCGTAGCCGGAACCGTAGGACCAAATCTCACGGGTATCAGGGAAATGGCAAATGTATTTATCCTCATTGCAAGGCCAACTAGAGTCAGCTTGCCCAGCCTCAAGCGGAACGCCAACCGTATGCGCGCAGGGAATAAAATAACCATGACCATCACGCTTACGCAGCGTCACTCCATTGGCTTCATCTTCCAGACGCTTGAGCACATGAGAACCCATGTGGCACATGATGCGCATGTTGACGACTACGTAGGGGCTATCAGAAATTTCCACACCAATCTTGGCCAGTGGAGAATCGAGCGGACCCATGCAGAAAGGAATGACATACATGGTACGACCTTTCATCGAGCCGCGGAATTTTTCTAACAAAATTGCTTTCATTTCCGCGGGATCGGCCCAGTTGTTCGTCGGCCCAGCTTCATCAGGGCGCTTCACGCAGATGTATGTGCGATCCTCCACACGGGCGACATCGGACGGCTTCGATCGGGCAAGAAACGAGTTCGGACGCTTTTCAGGATTGAGGCGAATGAACGTGCCTTGATCCACCAGCAACTGTGTGAGGCGATTCCACTCGTCTTGGGAGCCGTCGCACCAAGCGACTTGATCAGGTGTGCAAAGTTCGGTCATTTCATTGACCCATTTGAGCAATGCGGCGTGTGTGGTGGGAGTTGTCATGGCGGGGTCATTGCATCATCTATACCAACTTTCGACAATCCAATCGGAAAATGTGCGCAGTGAATCACACAATCGGCTGAAATACCTGAAGAAACAAACGATTCTTAGGAAGGAAATGATGCAGCAGCTGGATCATTCATCCAGCGACTCAGATCCTCAGAAAGTGGGCAATGCCACTCACGCATTTCGCCGCCCCAGGCGATTTTCAATCGAGCCGCATGCAAGGCTTGGCGAGGCAAGATCATCCGTGCGCGCATGGCCTCATTCCATCCGTGATCGATGAAATCAAGAAACGTGGTTTCGTCAGTGCCGTATATTTTATCGCCGACGATGGGCAAACCGAGATGGGATAAATGCACACGAATTTGGTGAGTGCGCCCCGTCAAGGGCAGGCAAGCAATTTCGCTAAACACACCGAGGTGATTTTCCCAACTGCGCACAAAACGAAAATGTGTGAGACTTTCTCGCCCCGATTCATGCACCGTGCGTTTCAACCAAATCGCACTGGGACGCACCAATCCTTGCCGTATGATCGGTTGGTCTACCGTGATCTCCGCCCACTCAGGACGACCGTGCACAAGGGCGATGTATTCTTTTTCGGCATCGCGAAATTGCAAACTCATCGCCAAGTGCCGTGCGGCATCGGTGTGCTTGGCGACGAGAACGAGTCCACTGGTTTCGCGATCAAGCCGCGTGATGATCGCCGGCTTTTTTCCGTTAGCCACTTCAAAAGCTAACAGCTCCTCCAGCCCGCAGAGCAATGTCGGCTCATCTCGACCATTCGAAGGATGCACAATTAAAGGCGCAGGTTTTGCGATCACAATGTAGTCATCACTTTCATCAATGACGCCAAATTCTAAAATCGCTTCTGGTCCCTCGTTCACAGGTGCATATGCTAACGCGACTGTCATACCGTGAGCAAGCATGATCATTGTCGCATGATTGACAGACCTCGGGCATTTGCCTAGGCTCTGCGTCATGCCGCCATCATCCACAGCTAGAATCGCCGTCGTCGGTGGTGGACCTGCAGGCTTGTTTGCGGCAGAAACGCTGGCAACACAAGGCATCCAAGTGGATCTCTACGATGCGATGCCATCGGTGGGTCGGAAATTTCTCGTCGCTGGGCGAGGCGGACTCAATCTCACTCATGGCGAGGCCTCGGATTCGTTTCGCACACGCTATCGCGGCCCCGACATGCCACAAACATCGTGGGATCAGTGGCTCACCGATTTTTCTCCACAAGATATAAGAAATTGGTCCGCAGGTTTGGGCATCGAGACATTTGAGGCAAGCAGCGGTCGTGTGTATCCCAAGGAAATGAAAGCCGCACCATTGTTGCGACGCTGGGTCGATCGCCTGCGCGGCTTCGGCGTGAGATTTCACATGCGGCATCGGCTTTGTCGAATCGAGCATGATCCCGAACTGCGCCTTCATTTCCAAAAAATTGCAGGCAAAGATGAAAGCGAAAATCCGCTAGATTCATTCTATGTCGATTCGCCTGACGCTGTGATTCTTGCTCTGGGTGGAGCCTCGTGGCCGATCACCGGATCTGATGGAAAGTGGACTTCCATGTTCGATCATCTCGGCATCAAGGTGCAAGCGTTAGTCTCTGCCAATTGCGGCTGGGAACTGGAGTGGCCAAAGGATTTGTTAGAAAAAATCGAAGGACTACCCTTGAAAAATTGTCACGCTTTTGCCGATGGCGAAAGTGCCAACGGCGAGCTGATGATCACCCGCTACGGCCTCGAAGGCGGCATCATTTACACCTTGGGTGCTGCATTGCGACGCATGGATACTCCCGTGATTTCCATCGACTTCAAACCTACGGCGGAGATCGATGATTTGATGCGAAAAATGGAATCGGTAAAGCGCAACGTCATCGAAGAATCTCATACGCGCTGGCGCTTGTCGGCGCAGGCCCATGCATTACTGTCCTGGCAGGCCACGCAACGCGGCATCCAAGATGTGGCAAGCTTGGCGGCATTGGTGAAACAATTTCCGCTTGCTTTGCAGAGGCCACGACCGATCGACGAGGCCATTTCCAGTGCAGGCGGCATCGCTTGGCACAATCTAACAAATGAACTCTCACTGCAAGCCGCACCAGCAATATTTTTGGCAGGAGAAATGATCGATTGGGAGGCACCCACGGGTGGTTATTTGATGCAAGGATGCTTCGCTACGGGACGCCATTCAGCTCTCTCTGCGATGCGATTTCTTGCAGAAAAAGGTCAGAGCTGACGCCACAGACTGCGCATATTCTCGCATCTTCGGGCAATTTCTGCTCAGGTTTTGCAAAGCCATGACGAGCATACCTGCCAGCTCAAGACTATCGTTTCCCCATGTCCAGCACCGCTCCCAAGAAACCGAATCTTGATTCGGTGACGACCATCAACAGTGATGGTTCCCATTATGTGCTGCATCCTGCCGATGTCCTTGGCCGCTTTACCAGCATGCGTCGCATATTCGGCATCCTGCTGCTCGCCGTTTATGTCCTTCTGCCATGGATTCCGATCAATGGTGCGCCGGCCCTTTTCCTCGATGTAGAAAATCGACGTTTTCACATCATGGGGCTGACCCTGATACCACAAGATCTCTGGGTGATGTTCTTCGCCATCACAGGCTTGGGATTTTCGCTGTTTTGCATCACCTCACTGTTAGGTCGTCTGTGGTGCGGCTGGGCTTGCCCTTACACCGTTTTTCTTGAACACATTTTCCGCCGCATTGAGCGCATCGTCGATGGCGATGGACCAGCCCGCCGCAAGCTAGATGACGCCCCTTGGACCATGAATAAAATCGTCAAGCGCGTGATCAAGCAAACGCTTTACATCGCTTGCGCTGCTGCCATCGCTCATGTGTTCATGTCTTATTTCGTCTCGTTAGAGCGCTTGTATTCTTACGTCAAAGAAGGTCCACTCGCCCATGCCACGGTTTTCACCTTCGTCACAGTTCTCACAGCCATCCTGTGGTTTTCGTTCAGCATGTTTCGCGAGCAATTTTGCGTATTGATGTGTCCCTATGGCCGCTTGCAAAGTGCTCTGACCGATGATGACACCATCGTCATTGGCTATGACGAAAAACGCGGCGAACCTCGGGGAGCCAAAGGAAAAACCGAGGGCGCTTGCATCGATTGCCGTCGCTGCATCAATGTCTGCCCTACGGGCATAGACATCCGCAACGGTCTGCAACTTGAGTGCATCGGTTGCGCGGCGTGCATCGATGCCTGCGATGAAATCATGGAAAAAGTCGATCAACCGAAAGGTCTGATTCGCTACGATTCGCTCAACGGTCTGCAACACAAAAAACGTCGGATCTTGCGTCCACGGATTTACGCCTACGCTGCTCTTGGCTTGCTCGGACTCAGCGTGCTTGGTGTCGTCGCCAGCACCCGCGCCCGGCCTTACACCGCTGAGTTTAGTCGCATGCGCGGCGCGCCTTACTACGTCGATGGCAGCATGGTGCGCAACCACTACCAATTCCGCGTTCTCAACAAGCGCAACCAACCAGCCAGCGTCAAACTCAGCCTAGCCAACCCTCCCGCAGGCTACACACTCTCGGGAGCCGATCAAACGATCGAACTTCCTGCTCATGGCGAGACCAAGCAAACCGCTATCGTCATCGTGCCTCATGGCCAATACCAAGGTGCCGGTGAAATCACCTTCCGCATCGAAGCCAATCCCGGCGACGTCGTGTTCGATGAAACCGTTCGTTTCTTGGGCCCTGACCCTCGCTCGCTTCGCAAACCAGAATAATCCATTGTCTCCTAACCAACTCCAACCCATAACACACACATGAAAACCACCAACACTTCCTTTCTCAATCGCCACCCTTGGATCTACGTCGTCCTCGCCTTCGTATTACTCATCAGCGCTTGGTCGGCATTGATCAGCGTCGCTGTAAAAAATTCACCTGCGACCATCGAAGTGACCAAAGACCGATAAACCAAACACCATTATGGAAATCACCACCACCACTGGAGCGCTGCTTGCAGGGCTCGTCACGAGCTTGCACTGTGCCGGCATGTGCGGGCCGATCGCCTGTGGCGTGGGTACTCTCGCCAAAAC
>JBIIAI010000165.1:0-6621 GCA_044239965.1 Akkermansiaceae bacterium | reverse complement strand
AGGCGAAAACAAAGTCAAAAGACTATAACACGTAAAACTTAAAGCTCCCCTCCCATTGACTTCGATCCCTGACACGGATAGATTTGCGGCATAAGTTATGTTCTTCATTGCTGAAATCATTGCCGTCACCGTCGTGGTATTCCACGTGGCGGGTGCATTGCACGCAGTTCACGCATTGATGAAAACACGCACCTCGCAAGGAACGATCGCATGGATTTTATCATTGATCGCATTCCCCTATCTTGCTGTTCCACTTTATTGGTTTCTCGGCAGAGATCGCTTCACGGGCTACGTTCGCGCACGCCGAGCGCAAGACAAACGACTGAGCAAAAAGGCCGCAGATTTTTACCGACAACTTAATCCCTCCATCACCGAGCACCCAAACAATTTCATGAGCACCGCGCGCAGCCTCGCAGGTCTGCCCGTGCTCACAGGAAATCGGCTCGACCTTTTCACCGATGGCAAAAAAACCTTCGATGCGCTTTTTGCTTCGATCGAATCCGCGCAACACTACGTGCTGGTGAATTACTACATCATGAAGCATGATGCCATCGGTGAGGCCTTGCAAAAAATCCTCGTCGATAAAGCCCGCTCGGGCGTGAAAGTGCTACTTCTCTTCGATGAATTCGGCTCTAGCAAACTCCCACGCCGATTCCTTCGTGAAATGCGGGATGCTGGCGTCGAGTTTCATCCCTTTGGCACCAATCGCTTTTGGTGGTCGCGCCTGCAATTCAACTTTCGCAATCACCGCAAAATTGTCGTCGTCGATGGCCGCGAGGCCTACATTGGCGGACTCAACGTCGCCGATGAATATCTCGGCTGGCACCCCACGCTGGGCTTCTGGCGCGACACGCACATGCGCATCACTGGCCCCGCTGTTCTCGGTGTGCAACTGGTATTTTTCGAAGACTGGTTCTGGGCTTGCGGCGATGTCCCAGAAGCGATTCCACACAATCGGGCCCAACCCGAAAACCAAACCTTGCTGATCTTACCCACAGGTCCCGCAGATGTGTTAGACTCGTGGCAACTTTTCATCGTCGAGGCCTGCAATCAGGCGCGCACCGAACTGTGGATCGCCTCTCCGTACTTTGTCCCCGATACGGGTGTGACCTCTGCCTTGCAAGCCGCAGCACTGCGCGGTGTCGATGTGCGATTGCTCATCCCCGAGCGAGCCGACAGCCGCCTCGTCGGTTTTGCTGCGTATTCCTACTACGATCAAATTTTACCCGCTGGCGTGAAAATTTATCGCTACAACAAAGGATTTCTTCACCAAAAAGTCGTCCTCAGTGATTGCTTCGTAGCCGTGGGCACAGGCAACCTCGACAATCGCTCCTTCCGACTCAACTTTGAAATCACAGGCTTCACCGATGATCCCAAGTTCAGCAGCGAAGTCCGCGCCATGCTCGAAAATGACTTCAGCAATGCCACTCAGAGCACTCTAGCAGATTACGAACACAAACCGTGGTGGTTCAAATGCTGTTGCCGTGCCGCGCGATTGCTCTCGCCGATTTTGTAAAAATCAACGACTGCATCAAGCGATGTTGGTGTAAACCGCTTGCACGTCATCATCGTCTTCAATCTTATCGATGAGTTTTTCCACTTCCTCCAGTTGCTCCTCGGTGAGCTCCACAGGATTGCTGGCGATGCGACGCAGCTCTGCTTTTTTCACCTCGATGCCAAGCTGTTCAAAAGCTTGCGTCAGTGTTGAAAAACTCGCGTAGTCGGCATAGGCTGTGACGAGGTCATCCTCGACTTCCAATTCCTCCAGGCCACCATCGATGAGAGCGAGTTCAATTTCCTCAAGATCCATTCCCGGGATCAACTGAAACTCCACTGCTGTCTTGCGCGAGAAAAGAAATTCCAGTGAACCACTGGGCACCATTTGTCCGCCATTTTTGTTGAAATAGGTTTTCACGTTGGTCACCGAGCGATTGGAATTGTCGGTAGCGCACTCGACAAAAACAAGCACACCGTGCGGACCTTTGCCCTCGTAGTTCACCTCCACGATGTCCTGAGCATCCTTGGCCGCAGCGCGTTTGATCGCCGCATCGATGTTATCTTTCGGCAAGTTCTCGGCTTTGGCATTCGAGATCGCGAGACGCAACTTCGCATTGGTCATCGGATCAGGCCCACCTTCTTTGGCTGCCATGGTGATCAATTTTGCCATCTTTGGGAACACCTTGGACATTTTATCCCAGCGTGCTTCCTTGGCTCTTCTTCTGCATTCAAATGCGCGTCCCATAATCAATAAATTGGTTCAAAATTGAGGCCCCGAGAGAATCGTCGCCCGCACCATTCAAACGGAAAATGGGAAAAGAACCAATACTTGTTTTTCAAAAAATCAAACACATCCGTCAGCCCCTAATGCACAAGATTTTCGATAGCATCGCGTTTCTCGCTCCATTAGATATTGCTCGGAATCAGCAACTGCAATCCACAATGAACAAACAAGCAAGTGAGCCCTATCAGCAACAGCATACCCGTCACAAAGGTCCAGACGCGATGATAGCGCAACACAGGATGATTTTCCAAACGAATGGTCGCACTGGACCAAAATACAGGAATCAGAATCAGAAAAATTCCATACGAAAGAATGAAGCGGAAGTACCAAGGGAGCATCTCACGAGGAAAATCAACAGACACCCCCTTATACAGACCCATCAGCACCAAGATCCCGCCTAAAATCAAGGTCGACATCAAGCACACAAAAATCCCCTGCGTTCGGTATTCGTTAAACAGTTTCATCGCGTTCCAACTAACAAATGACTCTACCAAAACACACGACTCCCACAAGCAAATTCGATCTCTGCAAATGCTGCATAACATCCGTAAAATCCGTAAATCCGTCGTAAAAAAAGCCCACTTCACTATGCAAGCCACTTTTTCCCGCAACTTTTCTCTCTCACCCGTGTTTCCGCTCATACCTACTTATGAAACGCACATTTTCCCTGACGATTTCTTTCCTCTGTTGCCTCGGCGTTGCGCTGATGGCCGCGCCACCGACCAAGGGGAAAGGAAAAGGCAAGGGCAAGGGAAAAAAACGAGCCGCCGCAGAAGAAGTCACACTGCCGCCCGATCTCACGCCGAAGGCCTCGCTGTCGTGGCATACCTGGACCTCATCGAATGGCGAAGCCCTCGAAGCCAAGTATCGCGCTCTTGAAAATGGCATCGTCACCGTAGAGCAAAAGGACAAACGCCTGGTGCGCTTTGCGATTTCGCGACTAAGCAAGGACGACCAAGCCTTTGCCCAAGCTTGCAAAAACGCTGAACCGCGTCCACCGATGGCGCAGGCGATCATCGACAAGGCCGCCGCACGACTCGACGACACTATCAATACAGCGCTCACCACCAGCAAGGTCGCACCGAATCCCAACACATCCGATGCGCTCTTTCTGCGACGCATTTATCTTGATGCCATCGGCCGCATCCCCACCGCAGAGGAAGCGCAAACCTTTCTCGATGATCGCTCGCCGAACAAACGTTCCGCTTTAATCAATCAACTGCTCAACTCGCCGGGTTACACGATGCAAATGTTCAATTGGCTCGCCGACATGCTGCGCGTCAAAGACGACTACGGCAAGGGCGCGAAGGCATTTCTCTACGAAGATTGGCTCAAGGAACAAGTGGCGATGAATGCCTCGTGGGATCACATGGTTCGCGAAATGTTGACCGCCGATGGCAAGCTGAACCAAAATGGTGCGGCCGGATTTTTGTTGCGCGATGCCCAGATGCCGCTCGATGGCGTGTCGAACTTGCTCACCACCTTTCTCGGAGCCAACGTCTCCTGCGCCCAATGCCACGATCACCCTTTTGCCGACTGGTCGCAGCATGATTTTTATAGCATGGCCGCCTTTTTCGGAGCGACCGATGGCTTTCACGAACGCGTCTATCGCGACACCCGCAAGTTGCTCAAATCAGAAGAGATGGCAGACCTGCCACGAGCGATGGTCAATCAAGTCCTCTCCTCGAATCCCTACAATCTCGTCGATCTCACAAAAAATAAACTCACCTTCCCCAAGGACTACAAATACAAAGACGCCACACCTGGCGAGCTCACCAAGCCTTCTTTGATTCGTTGGGAGGATACAGAAAACGACAACGCAGCGTATGCTGTCACCGCGAACAGCTCGGCACAATTGCGCAATCAGTTTGCCGATTGGATGGTGCATCCGGAGAACCCGCGCTTTGCCACGGCCATCGCCAATCGTTTGTGGAAAAAAGTTTTCGGCCTCGCCGTGCAAGAACCCGTTTCAGACATCGATGACTCCTCTGCCGCCAGCAATCCCGAATTGCTCGCCCACATCACCACGTACATGAAACAAGCGAAGTTTGACCTCCGCGAGTTCCAACGCATTTTGTTTCACACCGCCGCCTACCAACGTCTCGCCAGCAAGGCTCCAGAAGATCCGCAAACTTATCGCTTTGAAGGACCCGTCATCCGTCGCATGAGCGCCGAGCAAGTCTGGGATTCCGTCATCGCGCTGACCACCGGCAGCGATGCCGACCACATTCTGTTGCGCCGTGGCGACGCCATGCAGAAAACCGACCTCGGCGACAACGAGATCACAGCAGAAGCGGTGAAATCCTTGATCGAGGAGCTGAAAAAAAATCGCATGGTGGTAAAAGGCGGCGGCAAGAAAAATGGAGGCAATCCCCGCGCACTCGCAGCCTCTTATGAAGGTGGCATCCCCACCCAACGCCATGGATTGTTGTTAGCCCGCGCTAGCGAAATCCAACAACCCGCGCCGGAAAATCATTTCCTCCGCCTCTTCGGCCAAAGTGATCGCCTCGTCTCTGACACCAACACCGTGGACGGCAGCGTGCCCCAACTTCTGCAACTGATGAATGGTCCGGTGCAAGAAATGATCACCAAAAATTCCTTGGCGATGAATGCAGCGGCACAAGAGAAAAAACCCGCCGATCAAATCACCTCCCTTTACCTCAGCTTCCTCGGTCGCACCCCAAGCACTGCCGAGATCGCCAAGTCCACCGAAGCCCTCAAAGAAGGTCTCACACTTTCTGACATCGCATGGGTTCTCCTCAACTCGCGCGAATTCCTTTTCATCCCGTAATTCTCACAAAAAACTTTCTGACCTTATGAAATCCGATCACACCAAAGTGAATGAAATCACACGACGCCTCTTCGTCGAGCGCATGGCGCGTTCCACTTTTGGCCTCAGCCTACTTCCCTTCGTTCCTGGTCAAACTCTCAACGCGGCCGAGACAACACGCCCAGCCGAAAACGCCACCTTGCCAGGATTCGGCAAAGCCAAAGCGGTCATCATGCTGCAACTCTCGGGAGGTCTGAGCCAAATTGATAGCTTCGATCCGAAGACGGGAGCCTCCAAAGGCCCTGGCAGCGCCGTCAGCACCAAGGGCGGATTTCAGGTCTCCTCATTTCTGCCGCAAACGGCAAAAGTCGCCGACAAAATCACCGTGATCCGCAGCATGACGGCGAAGGTCGGCGTGCACGACCAAGCTCGCTACCTGATGCGCACGGGATTTGAAAAACGCGGCACCATCGTGCATCCTACCCTCGGCGCATGGGCACACAAATTTCTTGGCCCCAGCCACGATACCCTGCCGAGCAGTGTTTGCATCAATCGCCCTGCCAACAACGGCAGTGGATTTTTGCCCGCCACCATGAGCCCACTGCCGATCATGGATCCGGACGAAGGACTGAAACATGCCATCAGTCAGGCCGATTCCAGCGTGATGCAAAAACGCCTTGCGATGCTGCGCGACATCGATGGAAAATTCACCGAGTCCGTCAATGACCCGAGTGTAATTGCCTACAACGACTTTTATGAAAGCACCCTGCGCTTGATGAAAGGCAAAGATTTGCAATGCTTCGACCTCAACAATGAGCCCGCGGAATTGCGCGAAAAATATGGCAAAAATCGCTTCGGCCAAGGCTGCTTGCTGGCGCGTCGATTGGTCGAAGGTGGCGTGCGCTACGTCGAAGTCGAAAGCGGCGGTTGGGACATGCACAAAGACATTGAAGGCGGCATGGAAGACCGTGGCAGTGAATTTGACACCGCTTTTGCGGCACTGATCAGCGATCTCGATGCCCGCGGTTTACTCGATAGTACGATGGTCGTAGTAGCAACCGAATTCGGACGCAAGCCCAGCTTTGATGGCAGTGGTCGCGGTCACCACCCCTTGGTGTTCTCCTCGGTCATTGCCGGTGGTGGAGCCAAAGGAGGCTTCGTTTACGGCGCCAGTGATGCCGAAGGCGGAAAAGTCGAAAAAGACCCCGTCAGCGTCGGCGACCTCCACGCCACCGTCGCCCATGCCTGCGGCATGCCCATCGGCAAATCCATCGTCAGCGCCAGCGGTCGCCCCTTCACCGTCGGCAACAAAGGCAAACCCGTCACCGCGGTTTTTGCGTGATGCTCGGTTGGCCGTGGATCTTGTCGAATGCTCGGCTGGCAAAGTTTTTCCAACTGGATTCGTGGCCATCAGTCACAAGATTGCAAGATTTGGCAAGAGGGGAAAACTAGCAGCAGAAAAAAGCATTCGCGCCCGTAGCTTTACGCGTTAGAAACTGTGAGTTCTTCCAATCCCAACGGGATACTTTATGGAATGGATTATCTGAATCGTTTCCAACTTTTAATAACA
>JBIIAI010000304.1:0-2572 GCA_044239965.1 Akkermansiaceae bacterium | reverse complement strand
AAAAAATCTCTGCGTCTCCGCGTCTCTGCGCGAGATGATTTCAAGTGATATCAGGGCTTTTTGGGTTCTTGCTTGTTGAATTCTTGAGTGAGATAGGTGACCAGAGATTCGATTTGTTTCTCGTCCAAGATGCCATGGTTCTTTTTGGCAAAGGCGGGCATCAAGGTGCCTTTTCGGCCATCGGTGATGATCGTGCGCCAATAGGTCGCATCGCGTATTTCTTTGCCAACTTTCAAGTCGGGCACCATGCTGGCGCGGTTGACGGCTTCGTGACAAATGCCACAGGCGGTCTCGTATAATTCCTTGCCCTGTCGGCCTTCGGTCGGCTTGACGTGGCAGCTCGCGCAGTCGTTGCGAAAGATCGCTTGGCTATCGGCGAGTGCCGTTCTTCGATTGGCTTCGCGGCGTTGGTCTTCCGACATCAACGCTGGGTCTAATACGGGAATGATCGCGGTTGCTTCGAGCGGAAGAAAGCCCTGATCGGTGATCACGATGATAGATTTGGTCAAGGTGCCTGATTTCCCTAGGAAATTCATTTTCACCGGCACTGCGAGTGTTTTTTGTGACTCTAACGAAATCGGAAAATCGATGCCGTCTGTGGTCGTGCAGCCACAACTCGTGCTAATTTTTTTGATGGTGATGGTTTTGTCGCTTGTGTTTTTGAGCTCAAAGCGAAACTTCATTTCCTCATCACCGAGCGAGGCCTTTTGGGAGAGATGGGCGCTATGGGCTTGCAATCGAGAATCGTCAATTTGCTGATCTGCGAGAGAAGCATCCTGTGGCACTTGACCGCAGGATGATTGCATCGGAAGCAGATGGATTCCGCAAATGATCAGAAGGGAATGAAACATTGTATGCATATCAATCTGCTTCCGTGTGGATTATTTTTTGATGGGAGGTCTTGGTCGTGTATCGACCTTGGGAAGAGGCCATCCTCTCATCGCGCTTTCGATGATTTCACTCTCCACTTCTTTGTCGCTGATGACTGTGATGGATTTCTCCGCATCGGGAGCAGAGCCAGGTGCTTGTTTCATTTGCGATGGCATGAACTTGAAGCACATGTTCTTAAGCGATACGCAACGTTTTCCACATCGCGAATCGACATAATGCATGACCACATATTGCTGGCCGCTGACCAAGCCGGCATAGGATACCGTGTTGCCTGTTTGCACGCCAGGGGCCACAGGAATTTCATTATTATCGACCGTGCAATTGCTGTTCGCATCCGCCACGAGATACCACGAATGGTTGCCTGCAACCGAAGAGCTCAAAGTAACACTGTTACCGTTGCTATTAAAATTGAATGCGGGATCAGGCTTGTCACAAACGTTGAGAACATGACCTGTGCTGACGGTTTTGCCATTGCAGGTGATGGAGAGTTTGAATTCGTATTTACCCGACTTCAAGGCTTTGCAAGGAATGCCAATCGCGGGAGTTCCTTGTCCTTCGAATTTCACTTCGGGACTAACAGACCAAGCGCAGGTGAAGCATTTGGCATCGAGCTTGGGCGCTGAGAAACTCAGGGTGCTATCGCATTTCACGGGCTTGCAAAATTCCGTTGGGCCCTGGATTTTGATCTCCTTGGCGAGAGCATCGCAATTGCAATCGGGGACTTTTTCCAAGCAGATGCTATCGACATCGATCCATGAAACAAAGGCTCCATTGTTCTGATTGTGTTGATTGGAGGCACGTAGCACTAGGTCAGCACCCTGTGATCCAGCGGGAGCAGTGAACTCAGGAATATCATAGCAACCCCAACTCGTGCTGGTAATCGGTGCCGAGTTTACCACAACATTGTTGATCGAAATCTGCAAATTGACCTGTGTCGAATTGGCCACTTGATTGCGAAAACGCGCGACAAATTTTCCTTTGTATTTGCCAGGCGGCTGGTTGAATTTTTGTTTCACCGATTCATGAGCACTCGGGTGTTGATTGCCCCACATGGAAATGAAGCCTTTGTTGCAAGCACCCTCACCATTGTTCCACTGCGGAGTTTTACTGGCGGGTGACCACGAGGAAGGATTCGCCGTAATGTTTCCTTGATTTGCGACCGTGAGTTTTTCGAATCCACCATCGAGGAGAATGTTGCCGGGGCAATCACAGCAACCCTTCGCGATGATCAGATTGCGCGCTTCGGGGCGCAGCGCTGGCAATTCTTTAGTAGGAAGGTTTAACTTACTTTCGTCGATCTGCCCGAACAGTGGCGATGCCGCGCCGAGCAACAATAATTTGTATAGGAATGATTTCATGATGTTTGATTTGATAGTTGATGCCGACTCGTTTCGCTTTTCGGCTCATGCGCCCCACGGTGAACTGGATTCAGAAAGCTGTAGGGATGGAAATGAGGCTCAAGTTGTGCGACCTGATCGACGTTCCCGTATGCTGTTGGGGAGAGGATCAAAGTTGCGGACATTTTTTTCTGCGATTATTTTTCAGAGAAGCTGCTTATGGAAAAATTATACCTTTTTCCCATCGGCAGCTCGCGTGGGATTTGCTACATTCAATTCATGGAAGGCATCAAATCCATTAATTCCAACGCTTATCTGCACTGTGAACCGACGTCGTTTCTCTC
>JBIIAI010000027.1:0-27629 GCA_044239965.1 Akkermansiaceae bacterium | reverse complement strand
CGCATTGCTAGGTTGAATGTGGACGGCACTGTTGAGTCTGGATTTAATCCCGATGTGGACGGAGAAGTTTATACTGCTGTGTTGCAAGTTGACCGGAAGATTATCATTGCAGGGGCATTTACTGCTGTGAACGGGGTGGAGCGCAGTAGTATCGCGCGGCTCAACCCCGACGGCACGTTGGATTCGAACTTTAATCCTAAACCGAATAGCAGCGTTTACAGCGTTGCGTGGCAGCCTGATGGCAAAATTCTCATGGGAGGTAACTTTACCGCCGTAGGCACTGTTGAACGCAATCGTTTTGCACGCATCAACGGTGACGGCACGCTTGATTCACTCAATCTAAATGTGAATGGACCAGTAAACACAATAGTATTACAATCGGATGGTAAGGTGATTTTCGGAGGTGGCTTTTCCAGTATTGGCGCGACTTCGCGAAATAACATTGCCCGGTTGAATGCCGAAGGTACGCTGGATAATACGTTCAATCCAAATCCTAACAGTTTAGTTTTTAGTATGGCGCTGCAGTCGAACGGCAAAATTCTCGTGGCTGGTGATTTCACATCTGTGGGCGGGGTGGCTGCGAATCGTATCACTCGACTGGACAACGATGCTGCAACCCAGAATCTTTCTGCTCAAAGCTCTAGCCGCGTACAATGGTTAAGAGGCGGCTCATCGCCAGAGACATCACAAGTGACATTCGAACTCTCAACCGATCAAGGAAATACGTGGAGCGCCATCGGTAAAGGTGTGCGGAGCCGCATTGTATCTGGCTGGGAGCTTTCTGGGCTGAGTTTACCCAGTACTGGACTAATACGCGCTCGAGCAAGGACTATCGGCGGTTACTCCAACAGTTCTTCAGGATTTGTGGAGACGGTGGCGGCGATTACGGGATTACCTTCTGCACCGGATATAGTCGTAGAACAAACACCCCTCGCGGTAGTCGCTGATTCAGGAACTAAGTCATTCGGTAACGTGTTGCTCGGAAACAATACAAGTCTAACCTTTACTGTTAGGAACCTTGGCACGGCAAACCTTACTGGTCTCGTTACCACGCTTGATGGAATAAGTGCATCAGATTTCAGTGTAATTGCTAACCCGAATTCACCTGTGGTTCCAAATGGAAATACGTCATTTACCGTGCGATTCACCCCCACAAGTAGTGGTGTAAAAACGGCAGCGCTACATATAACGAATAATACCACGAATGGAAAGAATCCTTACGATATCATTTTATCTGGTAGAGCACTCGCACCTAATGGTGATGACGATGTCGATGGTGTTTCGAACGCGAATGAGATTGCGCTAAACTCCCTAGGTTTTGATCCGCTAGTTAACAACAGCACACTGCTTACAACATTGCAAGATAACGCTCCCGGAGTGGGGCTATATACTGCTTCTAGCATACAGTCGCTGGCATTAGGAAACCCGCTTTTGGAGCGTGATGCTTTGACCGGTAAGTTTCATCTTATCGTTAGTCTTGAGAAATCACCCAACCTTACAACATGGTCTCCCTTGCCTGGTTTTACTCCGAGTTTTGACGCTCTTAATGGCAAGATTAATCTAGAGATAACGCCAGACAATACGAACGTTCAATTTTATCGAATACTTGGAGCGAAGCCTTAACTTAGCAAATACAACCATGGAGAGACGCATTTTTAAAGGGAAGTCGACAAGTAGCCTGGGCTTGCCAGAACTTTGCAGGTGGACGAAGATTTATGAGTCACTACCATATTACCGAAGCTAAGCAAAATTTTGATCTCCCATCTCTGAAAAGCACTCGCTCTGCTGCTTGTCTCATCCGTTTAATAATCACAATAATCCGATTTTTCTTGAAAGAAATGCACCTTGGTGGGTTTATTGTCTTCAACCCATGATTAAGAAATTCGCTCTTAGCTCGCTCGTCGTTCTCTCCGCATCTGCTCAGGCAGCTCAGTGGTATGAAGAAATGCAATTTGGCCCTGCGTGGTCGAATACTTTTGAAGATACGTTCCAAGGACAAAAGCGCACGGGTGCTCTGAAAGGCATCTTAGTCGATCTTGGTGAGCGCAAGCATCACGCACTTTACGATACGGAAACCTTGCGCTGGTCCTCGGCGTATGAAGGTTTTGTGCAATGGGGTGCTACTCCATGGACTGGAGCTCATGGTCAGTTGATCTCACTGAAAAATGAGAAGGCGGTATTTTCTACAGCGAGTGTCAGCGGTTATGCCGATGCCAAGGGCTCCTTTGAAGATGCTCGACCACTCAAAGGATTTGGCAATCTGCCTGCCGACCATGGTCGTTATCTTGGTTACTACAAAAATGGCCAACTAGTTGTTGTCGAATCCGAAGTGCTCGGCGCGCGCATTTTAGAAGCTGTCACGCAGAGTGATGGCTCGATCGTCCGCCATTGGCAGATCGGACCTCGCAAGCAGGATCTCTTGGTGCTTTTGGCTGATGAGGCTGGTGCTGTGACGGCAGGGACTGATGGTGCATCTGCCGAGAGTGCCGATGGCCTGAAAGTGGCGCTCGCGACAGATGGGAAAGGCTTGGCTTTGCAAACGGCTACCGATGCCAAAGGCCGCTTGTTGTTAAAAATCCCTGCGGGTGATTCGGCATTGCGCGTGCAAGTTGCTTTCGCACGAGGCTCCGCAGCCAAGGCAGCTGATCTTGTGGATCTGAAAGCTCTCACCAAAGGCGGGAAACCGCAGTATGAGGAAACGTTGACGAGCGCGGGCACAACGGGCACTCCTGAAGAAGGTTCATCGTGGGCTGTAGATCAAATTAGTCTTCCGGCGAACAATCCGTGGAAGTCCAACTTGCGCTTTGGCGGCTTTGATTTCCTCGATGAAAACACGGCGGTGCTCTCGACGTGGAACGGCGATGTCTGGACCGTGAGCGGTTTCCAAAAAGACATCAAGCAACTCACCTGGAAACGCATCGCCTCGGGCTTGTTTGAGACTCTTGGCCTGAAATGCGTCGATGGTAAAATCTACGTGCATGGTCGCGATGGCATTACGCAATTGATCGATCACAATGGTGACGGCGAGATTGACCAATTCGCGGCTTTCAATCGTGATGTGATGATTACCAAAAACTTCCACGAATTCGCCTTCGATCTGCAAACCGATAAGGCGGGGAATTTCTATTTCTGCAAAGCTTCGCCAGTTCGTGGTGGTGGTCGTGGATTTGACCAAATCATTCCACACCACGGGATTGTGGCCAAAATTTCACCCGATGGTAAAAAATTTGAGGTGGTGGCCACTGGCCTTCGCGCACCAGGCGGTCTGGGAGTGGGACCGAACGGTGAAATCACAACGGGTGAAAACGAGGGTACTTGGCAGCCATGCTGCAAGATCAACTACTTTACGCCAGCCCAAGCACCTGCATTTTTGGGCACGGAACCAAGCCGCCACGAACTCGGTAAGGATCTTACCTACCACGAGCCGCTTTGCTATCTGCCGATGGATGTGGACAACAGTGGTGGCTCACAAGTTTGGGTGCCAGATGGCGTTGATTTCGGTCTTAAATCCGGCGAGCTGATTCACTTGTCCTACGGTCAATCCACTCTCTACCGCGTGTTACCAAGTGCTGCGGGAGATGTCATGCAAGGGGGCGTGACGAAGATTCCTGCCAAGTTGCAATCTTCGGCGATGCGCGCACGTTTCCACAAAGATGGTTCGCTGTTCGTTCTCGGCTTCCGTGGTTGGCAAACCAATGCGCCTACCGAATGTGCATTCCAACGTGTGCGTTACGTGAAAGATGCTCCGATTTTGATTCCACAAAGTCAGCAGATTACCGCGAAAGGGGTAACCTTGCAGTTTGCCGTGGAGCTTGATGAAGAGCTCGCTACGGATGTGACCAGCTACGCTGTGGAGCGATGGAAATACATTCGTTGTGAGCAGTATGGCTCTGGTGAATTTTCCGTTGATAAACCCGATGCCCAAGCTGAGGAAAATGCATTGAAAGCCGAGAGCAAAAACCATCGAGTGCATGACAAAGTGGAAGTTCTTTCCGCTAAGCTTACCAAAGATGGTAAAGGCGTGGAGATTGAGATCAAAGACATGAAGCCCACCATGCAGTTGAAAGTCAGCTATGACCTCGAATCGACCGATGGCGATGTTCTGATTGGTAATACCGTCAGCACGGTGAAGAAGCTGTAAAGCGATCAGAGTTGGTTTCGCGATAAGGCGAGGTCTGCGAGAGCAGCCTCGCCTTTGTTGATGGTAGAGGGGGTGACGTTGCAGGTCGCTACGAGTGTGAAGCCGCAGGCGAGTGCTTGGTCGATGAGATTCTCGGCAGGAATGCACACGCGGCCCGCTTTGGGAATTAGCTCGAATGAAATGGGCGAATAGCCGTGATAAGTTCGGTAGATCACTTCGGTGCAGGCGAGGCGATCGGTGGTGCGGAAGTCGAAGAGAAAGTCGTATTTTTTCCCTTCGTGCGAAAGACTTCGCGCCAGAGCATCACGCAGGGAGTCGGCATCGAGTGGAGGACGCAGCAGCAGGCATGCATCGACGTGAAGAGTTTCCTCGGCGGGGCGGAAGCGCACACCGTCTTTTTTTGCTTCGAGAAAGCGAATGTGTTCCTTGTAGCGTGGCTTGATGGGTGCGGGAATTTTGCCGATCACTTGTTCCAATTCGTGGTGGTCACCCAAGTGCAGTGCAGCATGGGGCCAGAAGCCTGGGAGAAAGAGATTGGACATGGCATCATCGTGGCGCGTGACAAATACATCACCGGGGCGAGCGAGTGCGAGTAGTTCTTCGCGTTGCTGTGGTGAGATGCGTTTTGGCGCACCGGATGGCTTGACACCTGGTTGGCGCAGTTCCGCAATGGCGGAACCTGACCAGCGAAAGAGATGAAACATCACGCGGCGGTAGCCCGAGCGGTGTGAGCTTAAAAACGAGAACCATCGATAGAACATGCGGCGGCGCCATAGCTTTTCCTGTTGCCATGCCAGTTGCTGTTCTTCTTCTTGAAGAATGTGGATCAAGGGCGCGATCATTGGATCTGCTCTCATCGACAAAATCTCCTCGCGGTGTTGTTGGAAAAATTCGATGGCGAACTGAAATTGCTGCCGTCTTCTGCGATCGGTGGCGGCTTTGTGTAAGTTAGAAAAAGTGGATCTTGGCAGGCCAAAGCGCGGCTCGGGTTCATCGAGTTTTTTCCAAATGACGGGACGTTTTTTTGCAAGCTCGATGATGAATGATGAACCACGTATCATCAGGCATGCAGCGGTGAAAGCGGCGGTGAAGGCAGGCAGATGTTCTGACCATTTCACATGAGCATGGCGCAGTGTGGATTCGATCTGCTCTAAGGTGATAAGCAGGGCAGTGCGAGATGAAAGATATTGGCTGTAGCGAGTGCGAACCATTTCATCTTCATCTGGCGTGAACCAGCCACGTTGCTGTGCACGCTCTACGATCGCGAGTTCAGCCTCGAGATCATCGCGCAAAGGAATGCCTTGCGCCGCAGACTCGATGCTGCGGACGGCGTGGATCAAGCGTGGATCATGTTTATTCACTGATGTGCAAATTGTGACAAAATTGTTAATCGGATTCAAGCAAGAAGAGCGTTACGCTTCATGAATGCTATACTGTTTTCTAACAGATAATGCAAGCTCGTTCTATGACGTGATTGGTGAGTTCGTTCGAGAGCTAGATTTTTTCTACGTTTGTCAAGACAATCTCGCTTTGCTCTGATAAAAAAAAATCACAATAATATCGAATTTATCTTGCAAACATAGGGGGTTTTTCGGCAAAACTCTTCCCGCCATGAATAAAGCCGAACTTATTGAAGCCGTACAAAAAGCCATGGGCAAAGAAGCGACCAAACGTGCCGCTGAAGATGCCGTAAACACCGTTCTCGATGCTATCGCGACTGGAATCAAGAAAACCAAAAAAGTGCAACTTATCGGTTTTGGAACATTCACCGTTAAGAAGCGCGCTGCCCGTATGGGACGCAATCCGAAGACTGGTGAGTCGATGAAAATCGCAGCATCCAAGTCCGTTGGTTTCAAAGCTTCCAGCAGCCTCAAAGGCGGTCTGTAATCTGAATCACTGTTGAATAATCAGCAGAGCAGCCTTGGGTAATCCAAGGCTGTTTTTTTATGCCGTTGTTTGGTCTGCCTCCTATGCCGAGGCTGCTGATCATGGTCGCATTATGAAAAGTGTCGCATATTTGTCTCAAGCTTAGCGCATGGCAAATCGACACGTATTGACTTACTCAGGCTGATGATCATAGCCGACGCGGAACCCGAGGTCATTGCGTTTGGTATCGCGGTTATTGGTCCACTCGCGAGCAAAGGCTCCGTTTGCAGTCTTTTCGAAGGAGGCCCCGATGATCACAAATTGGCCAGCGCCCAGGGGATTTGAGGGGTTTTTGGCCGGCTTGCGGGTCCATTCACTGACGCCACCAGCCATGCCGAAAAATCCGGCGCCGTTTTGATCGAGTGTTTGCACTTCATTCCATGTGCCGGGTTTCAGAGCAGTGGGTTGAGGCGTTTTGTAGTTCATGGCGGCAAACCATTCTTCTTGGGTCGGCAGGCGCGCTCGCTTCCACTCACAATAGGCATGGGCATCCCACCAGTCGATCTGAAACATCGGCACTTGCAGTGTGAGCTTTCGATCTTGCCAGACTTGTCCTTGCTCGGCAGCAGCGACGATCTCATACCAATCCTCGGGCTCATGAGAGACTTTTCCGGGAGGTTGGGACTCGTGGTCAAAGGATTTGCGTTGCTCGCGGTCCATGGCATCGAGCGCTTGGATGAATTCGCGGTATTCACCGATGGTGACTTCATGGGCGCTGAGCCAAAATTTCCTAACAAATCCTTGGCCGCCATCGGGCGTGGCGTATTTGCCCTCGGGTATGAGAATCGGCGCGCGAAGAGGCTCAGGGGTGACGATGCTCGGCGTGTCTTTTTGTTGCTTGAGGACCAAGACAACGAGACCAATGCAAAGAACTGCTGCTGCGCCGATGATCCACGGAAACGCGCTGTTTTTCTTGACAGGTGCGACAGATTTACCGGTGGAGACTTGGAGGGGAACGATGGGGGTGGCGAGTTGTTGCTCGATCTGATCGGCGTAGTGGCGGATGTCTTTCCAGTGCAGAATGTGCTCGGGATCGGCACCAGTCATCCAATGCATGAGCATTTGTAGACGCGTTTGACCTGTCGCGCCGGCTTCCACGAGCGGTGGCAATTGTTGACCAAGCGCTTCGATGTCGAGGCGCGAGGCATTTTCACTGCGATTCCCCGCCTTGGCGAGGTTCGATAGTCGCAGCACATTGTGCTCGTTAAGATAGATGTGATTGGTTGTTAGTAGCGACGTGGCAGTACCACGCTCTTCGAGGTGCATGCTTGCCTCGGCGATGCGCTTGATGATGTGTGCTACTTGCGATGGTTTAAGGACGACGCCGTTGGTCATGAAGTGAGCGAGATTGTCACCGGGCAGCCATTCGCGTGTGAAAAAACACGCATCTTCGTCATTGATCGCTTCGTAGACGGAGGCGATGAGGGGGTGATCGACGCTGGCTTTTGCGCGGACAGCAGCTAGAAATTCCTCGCGATCACTGCTTTGCGGATTGCGCAGTTGCTCGAGCACGACATTGCGGCGCACGGATACCTGTTCTGCAAGCCAAATGCTGGTTTGGTGGTTTTCGCCTAGCAGTTTTGTCAGGGTGTAATCGCTGGGTGGTAAAAAAGACATGATTCGCTGAGGCAAACCATGCCTGAAACCTGTTGATCCTGAAAGCGTAAAATGCGCTTTAGTGTGGATTACTTATAGTTGATGGTGAGCACCTCCGAGTATGCTACGGGCATCAAATCCATTGTTGGCGAGAATGCGTGCGGCGAAGTAACTGGTTTTCCCCATTTGGCAAATGGTGAAGACGGGCTTGTTGTGATCGATTTCACTGAGTCGGTCACGGAGTTCAAGCAAAGGAATATTTTTCGCACCGGGCACGGGCTGGCGTGCTGCGGTGGCAGCAGGACGCACGTCGATGATTTGCTCACCGGCATCGGCAAGTGTATCGACGGGTAAAAGCATGCCATCGCGCATATTGGTGGCGGCGAATCCAGCGATGTTGACGACGTCCTTGGCGCTGCCAAATGGAGGAGCGTAGGAGAGCTCAAGGTGCACGAGGTCTTCGATGGTGAGATTGCCGCGCAATGCGGTAGCGAGGATATCGAGGCGTTTGTCGATGCCATCTTTGCCTACGGCTTGTGCGCCGAGGAGGCGGCCACTTTCGGGAGACCAAAGAATTTTCAATGTAACGGTTTCAGCGCCGGGGTAGTAGCTCGCGTGCGATGATGCATTGACGGTGACAGTTTCGTAGGGAATAGCAGCGAGTTTGAGTCGCTGTTCGGTCCATCCGGTGAGGCCTGCAGAGTGGTCAAATACGCGCACAATCGCGGTGCCGAGGCTGCCGGGGTAGCGCTGAGCTTTTTCGCCGAGAAAAATGTGATCGGCGGCGGTGCGGCCTTGGCGGTTTGCTGGGCCGCCGAGCGGGATGGCGGCTCGTGTGTGAAGGATCGGATCTTCGGTTTCGCAAACATCGCCCACGGCATAGATCAATGGATCGCTAGTTTGTTGCCAGGCATTGACGATGATGTTTCCGCGGTTGTTGAGTTCTAGTCCTGCGTCTTTGGCGAGGCCACTCTCTAGTTGCACTCCGATGGAAAGGATGACGAGATCTGCTGCTAACACCGCGCCCGAGGCGAGAGTGCTCGTGACTTTATTTCCGGCATCGGCAAAGGAAGCTATGCCATCACCAAGGACGAGAGTGATGCCGTGATCACGAAGAGATTTTTCGAGCGGACGCACCATTTCACGATCCATCTGCGGGAGGACTTGTTGGTTGCGTTCGATGATGGTGACTTTTTTGCCGATGTGAACCAGTTGTTCTGCCATTTCAAGTCCGATGAATCCGGCGCCGATGACGAGAATTTCTTGCGCTGATTCAGCGGCGGCTTTGATGCGATCGGTGTCCTGCAAGTTGCGCAAAGTCATGATGCGAGCATCGTTGATGCCGGGCATGGGCGGGATCAACGGACGTGCTCCGGGGGCGAGTATGAGTTGATCGTAGGCGATGTCGTGCGTTTCTCCTGTTACGACGTGGCGGACGAATACGGATTTTTTGGTGCGATCGATGGCGGTTGCTTCGGTAAGTGTGCGCACATCCAGTCGTAAAAGAGCGCGCAGGCTTTGCGGTGTTTGCACGGCAAGTTCGGCGCGATCGGGGATTTCTCCACCGATGTGATAGGGGAGTCCACAGTTCGCGAATGAGACATCAGGCCCTCGCTCTAACAAGATGATCTCTGCGGTTTCGCTATGACGTCGTGCACGTGCTGCGGCGGAGGCTCCACCGGCGACGCCGCCGATGATGACAATGGTGTGTGATGGGGATGTGTTCATGATACGTTGGAGAATGGCAGGAATTAGCTATTGTGACAGCGAACAGTTCGCGACTGATTTTTTCTTGGAAGAGGTTGTTTTTGGGGCAGAAGAAGGCTTGAGAGTCATCGAAAAAGTTTCGCAGAATGTCTGAATGCGGTCTTTGCACAGCGAATACATAATGGCGTTGCCTTTGGGCTTTTCATTGAGCAGACCTGCTTCTGAAAGAGCGGCGATATGACGAGAAACGGAGGGTTGTGAGAGCGGTATGTGCGCGACGATATTCATGCAAGGGCAGGGGCCGTGTGTTTCCAAAAAAGTAAGGATCTGAATCCGAGCGGGATGCGCCAGCGCTTTGGCAAAGTCCGCCAAGGCAACAATGGATTCGGGAAATGCTTCAGTTTTCGCGCGCGGCATATTTGATATTTGAAATATAAAATGCTTTTTGTCAACAGAAAAAGAAAAATTGTTTTCGACCTAAGGCGGTAATTGAGCGGAAATCTGAGTGAGAGTGTTGCGAGAATTTCAGCGCAAAAAGCTTGAGTTTGGGGAAATCGGGCATTGCCAGAAGGTGCGGGGATTGCTAACGATGTGAGGGCAGCAGCGACGATGAGAGCTGAATGCGCGGAATTTGGAGATTTTCAGGAAAAATGAATGAATAAATTCTTTCACAGAGCGTCATACGTATTGCTGGGACCACAGATCGTTGATCCGCCTGCTCACGGAAGTGCAGGGGATGAAGCGGAGGGACCCGAGGACGATGTCCTTGTCAGCCGCGCGCAAGCGGGTGATATGCGAGCCTATGACAGTTTGGTGTTGCGCCACCGCAATCGAATTTTCGCCATGATCCGCAACATGACTCACAACGATGCCGACGCCTGGGACCTTTCTCAGGAGGTCTTCATCAAGGCGTGGAATGCACTTGCGAACTTTGAAGCGAAGGCGAAATTTTCTACTTGGTTGTATCGAATTGCGCACAATGTGGTGTATGATTGGAATCGCCGCCGTAAGCATGATGCTGCGGGAGAGTTGAATGATGAAATTTTAGAAAATGATCGGATCGATCCCTCGGCGATTGCGATTCCGCATGCTGGAGAAAGTCCAGATGATCACATGGCGCTCGGTGAGTTGCGGAAAAAGATCGACTTGGCTCTGGCGAAAATTTCCCCCGAACACCGCGAGATTGTGATTCTCAAGGATGTGCAGGGTCTCTCCTACAAAGAAATTGCGGATATTCTTGGCTGCACCATGGGTACGGTGATGAGTCGATTATTTTATGCCCGTCAGAAATTACAAACCCTTTTGAAAGATGAATACGAATCCCGATAAACAGAGCTTGTTGTTATGGCTGGAAGATGAACTCGATGCCGCAGGGCAAGCGAGCATTGATGCTTGGGCCATTGACCAACCGGAGTGGCTCGCCAAACGAGATGCGGCAAGAGCATGGAAAAAGTCCTTGCGCGCCGTTGTCCCTGCTGCGATCGAACCGCCGTATGCGGATTTCTTTCAAGCAAAGCTGGAGCGTGCTTTGCGTGAGCCCGCGTCGTTGCAACCCTTGCCTGGTAAAGTCACGGCACCTGCGACACCATTGTGGAAAAAGGCATGGATGCCCGCTAGCGTGGCTGCGGCACTTGTGGTGGGATTTTTTGCTGCCGAAATACGCCAAGAAACCAAGCCCGTGCAATCGCTGGTGATCTACACGCCCGAAGAAGGCGTAAAGGCGGAGTTTTTTGAAACCAGCCCTGCGGAAGGAACCGTAATTGTTTTGAATGGTGTTGCGGCAATTCCCGATGACTTTGAAGTGCCAGATACGGCTTCAATCAATCCGTCGGGAATTTATGGTAATCCCGACGATGGTTCTGCTGCTCCAACAGCTACCGTATTGACCCCGTGAGAATAGTTGTATGCTCCGATTTCTCTACCTTTTCTTGAGTTCTATTTGTTTTGTTTGTCCTGCGTGGGCAGACCGTGGGCGTGATGTCATAGGTCACGTTACCGTCTCGGTGATTCATGCGAGCAATGACGAGCATGTCGAAAACATGAAGCAGTTCAAGGCTGTTGATGATGCAACGCGTGAGCGATTGATCAAAGATCCGCGTCTTAAATTTTCGCATTATCGTCAACTGGGCAGCGACACCAAGCCGCTTTATCGCAGTTATGAAAACTGGGCGCAGCCGTTGCCTCCATCAGACGAAATTCTTTTGCGCTTTGAGGCGCAAGCGCGTCCCTCAAAAGAAGTGACTCGCCTTGATCTGGAGTTATGGTTGAGCCGGAAAAAAATACTAAAATCAGGTGCTGCGCTGTCAGAGAACACTCCTATGTTTGTGCTTGGCCCTGAGTGGCGACAAGGGCGTATGATTTTGATAATTTCCCTTGCTCCTTTGGCAAGTCCTGTGCGATATTCCGAAAAATGAAAACACTTTTTACTCTCTTCGCGTTACTACCGTTTCTCGCTCAAGCCCAGCTTACATTTGATGCGCTGCGCAAAGAGTTAAACGCTCCGCCCGATGCTAGCAAAATTTCCTGTGATTTTGCTTTTGAAAATAAGACTGATAAAGACATCGAAATCGCGCGCTTTGAATCTACGTGCTCGTGCATTTCTGCGCAGATCGGTAACGGAGGGAAGCTCAAATATGCGCCCGGTGAAAAAGGCGTAATTCGCGCGAACTTTGACATGCAAAACTACGCGGGCAAAGTTGATAAATTGGTGAATGTATGGATCAAAGGTGATCCCGATGACAAACCATCGCTAAACCTTGTGGTTGTTGTGAATATCCCGGTATTGGTTGAATTGTCTCCCAAAACCGCTGAATGGTCTTTGACGGAAAAAATGGAGCCAAAGACAATCAAAATTAAGATGAATCACAGTGAACCCATCAAGATCACTAGTACCTCGGTTAGTAACCCCATTTTCACGGCAGAACTTAAAACCATCACGGAAGGTAAAGAATATGATCTTATCGTAACTCCAGTGGGCAAGCTCGACAATAAGGCGGGTATTGGCATGATTCACATCGAAACGGATTGCAAAATTGCGAAACAACGCAAGCAAATCGCTTTTGCTATCGTGCGCAACGCACCCGTTACAAGTTCCGTTGCAGGTGATGCACAGCTTGGCCCTGCTCCCGTTGCTCCTGAGGGCTCGGTGAAGTAAATTCTGCAGTTTTTGATAGCATGAAGACCCTAGGACAAGTTGCCGTGTTGTGTGCGTTGACAGGTGTTGCTGGCATTGCTACTTGGAAAGTTAGAGGCGCTCCTGATCGCTCTGTTCCCTGTGAAATTTCTCAACTTAAGGACGGAGAAATATGTCTATCAACTGTGATGAGTCAGTGGCAAAACAATGTGCTTTGGGTCGATGCTCGATTGCGTAGCGATTGGGAAAAAAATGGTTTGCCAGGATCCATCTTGCTGACAACCGTGAATGGAGAAAACTTTGATCAGCTCCTTGAGCAAGCCCTTCCTGTTTTGGCAGAGGGGAAAAATATCGTTGTCTATTGTAGTGACGTCGGCTGCGGCACCAGTTTAGAGGTTGCCAAACGGATCCGTGAATTTGGATTAGCCCCAGAGGTGAAAGCGCTGCACGGAGGGTGGCAGGCATTGCAGCAAGCTGGTTTGACTCCGGTGAAACCGTAGTTGCTGGTGTATTGTTGATCATCCGATAAAAAAACCTCACAGGCTGTTAGGCGCTGTGAGGCATGAAATGAAATTGAGTCAAATTATTCCATTTGCATGGAGGGCATGCTGCTTGGTTGAACGCCGAATGCTTCTGGATTTTCCTGAGCTTTCTTGATGATGCCGACGGTCATGATGGCATAGCCTACGATTGCTAGAATTGTGGCAACAGTCCATTGAATCATTGTCTTTTTCAGACCAAGTTTGGTGGAGTTCATCCAGCCCCAGATGTATGCCCAGAGACTACAGAAGATCCCAATAATCCCTTGGAGAGGACTGGTTTCCGTTTTGAACATTTTGATGAGAACTATAATCCAAAATGCAATTTGTGCAACTGCTCCGATTCCAAAAATAATTCCTCCGATGATGATCGTAATATTGTTATTTCTTATAGATAATTCTGTTTCGTCATGTCTCAATAGCAATGACTTCCAATCATTACCAAAAACCTACCCAGCGGGTCAAGGTATAAATGACGAGTATTACCAAAAACCATAGCGCCCAACGGCTGCGGTCTTCCCACGCGCCCAGTCTTGCAACGAGAAGCGCACGAAGATTTTTGGGCAGAGTGATGCCAATGGCGACAATCAACCAGAATAACAAAATGGCCCAAGTAAATGCGTTCAGCCTGAGCGATTCAAGGAAATCGCCGCGCAAAAGCGCAAAGGTGCTGCGGGTCATTCCACAGCCCGGGCAAGGAAGCCCCGTGAGCTTGTTCCAGGGACATGGCATCACCGGAAATCCCGTGAGCACCAAAATTCCGTAGATGGCTCCGCCGACCAGCATGCCGCGTCCGAGGCGTGCATCAGCTATAAAAACGGTTAGGAAATGCCAATTCCGCTTCGGTTTTGTTTCTGGAGCCTCACTCACAAACAATTTTCTAGCGCAGCACTCTGTCAACGCCAAGTAAATAACCCAAAGTGGTTAGCGACAGCGATCTGTCATCGCGTTAGAATGGTGACATGAAGTTGCTCCTAGCCTCGTTATTTTCTCTTTGTTGCATGACATCAGTAGATGCGCTAGAAGCAAAAACGAAGCCGACGCTTTTTATTATTGGTGATTCTACAGTGCGCAACAGCACGCCAGGTCAGCTTGGTTGGGGGGATCCGATGAAAGCGTTGTTCGATGCGGAAAAAATTCAGGTCGAGAATCATGCGATTGGTGGCCGTAGCAGTCGCACTTTTTTGACGGAAGGACGCTGGCAAATCATCGTTGAACGCTTAAAGCCAGGGGATTTTGTGTTGATGCAATTTGGCCATAACGATGGCGGGCCATTTGAAACGGGACGTGCGCGGGCATCGATCAAAGGGATTGGCCCTGAGACGAAAGACCTTGTGATGGAGGCCACGGGGAAAACGGAAACCGTGATGTCTTTTGGCGGCTACATGCGCAAGTATGTGGAGGAAGCGAAGGCGAAAGGAGCTACGCCAATCGTCGTATCGTTGATCCCTCGCAACATTTGGGAAAATGGAAAAATGATGCGGAATGATAAAGATTATGCACTATGGGCGGGTGAAGTAGCGGCGCAAACTGGCGCGGGATATGTCAACTTCAATGAGGTTCTCGCGACGGAGTATGAAAAAATGGGCCAAGAAAAATCCAAGGAAAACTATTCAGTGGGCGACCACACGCACACGCGAGAAACGGGAGCTTGTTTTCACGCGCGTATTCTTGCCCGTGAACTGCGCGCACTTTCCTCGGTGAAGCTCGCCGATTTTTTGCTGAGCAGCGTTCGATGATTGACAGTGGATGATTTCTCTGCATCGTAGCGCTGCTCAAACAACCGTTATGAAACAAACGATACTACCCTTTACCTTGTTGGGTCTCGCGCTGATGACAATCTCACCCGTGACTGCAGAAGAGAAAAAAGCTATGTTTACGATGACAACTGATACGCCGGCTGATGTGAAAGCCGTGCCCGCTGATGCCGAAAAAACTGCTTCAGGCCTTGCTTCTAAGGTCATGAAAGCAGGAACCGGAAAAGAAAAACCAACCGCAGCAGATACCGTCGAGGTGCATTATGCCGGATGGACGCTGGATGGGAAATTGTTCGATAGTTCGCTAAATCGCGGACAGTCGATCAGCTTTCCTCTCAATGGCGTGATCAAAGGCTGGACCGAAGGGGTGCAGTTAATGACGGAGGGAGAGATCCGCCGCTTCTGGATCCCTGCTGATTTGGCTTATGGCGAAAACCCAGGTGGTGGTCGTCCCGGCGGAATGTTGGTCTTTGATGTGGAATTGCTCTCGATCAAATCGGCTCCCAAAGCTCCCGCAGATGTCAAAGCAGCTCCGGAAGATGCAGAGAAAACAGCTTCGGGCTTGGCCTCGAAGGTGCTCGAGAAAGGCAAAGGCACCACTCATCCGGCTCCCACGGACAATGTCAGCGTGCATTATTCTGGATGGACCACGGATGGAAAATTGTTCGATAGCTCCGTGACTCGCGGCACTCCAGCGACATTTCCGCTCAACCGCGTGATCCCAGGCTGGACCGAGGGTGTCCAACTCATGGTCGAGGGAGAAAAGCGCCGTTTTTGGATACCAGCGAAGCTGGCTTACGGTGACAATCCGCCTCCAGGCGCGCCTGCTGGACTCTTGGTCTTCGACGTTGAATTGTTGAAGATCGTAAAATGAGTTGATCAACAAACGGAATCAAACAAAACCCAGTGCTGCGTGTGCGGCACTGGGTTTTTTTGCACAATCGTTCTAGGGTTGAACCGGTTACTCGGGAGCATCGGTTGGCCGGCTCGGCGGAGCATTGATTGGTTGGGGTAGGGGGCCTGTGCCAATATCGCCAATTTGTGATTGGGTGCGGATCGCATCAGCAATGGATGCCGCCATTTTTTGGCGATAGCCATCTAGCGTAACGAGTTGCGCTTCTGATGGATGGCTGAGGTAGCCACATTCGATTAGCACGCAGGGGATTTCTGGATTGCGAGTAAGGCGAAGACGACGCTGTACCTGATCGCGATTGCCTCGTTCATCTGGGCTGGTGGCAGCCATAGCGTTTTGGAGTCGCGTTGCCAGACCGTGGCTATCAACGCGCCAGTAGTAGGTCTCTGGGCCGCGGATTTGTTGAGGACCACTATTGAAATGAACGCTGATGAGAATGGCATCGCCGTGCTTGTTAGCTCGGTTGACACGTTCATCAAGATCGATGAATTCATCGCCGCTGCGCATCAAGATGGTTTTGAAAGAACCACCGAGCTCAGATTTGATGCGTTTTACCATATCGAGAGTCAGATCTTTTTCCTTTTGTCCTGTCCAACGGCTGATAGCGCCACTGTCTTTGCCTCCGTGGCCAGCATCGAGAATGACAGTGCGGAAACCTTTAGGTCCGGCGCGGTGGCCCTAGTAGTCTCGGCCATAAGAGCCATCCGTTGAATGGGAGGATGAGGCATCTGGAGAGCAAGAAGCGGCCATGGCTGCGACGCAAATGCAGGCGAATGAGGGAAATTTCATAAATGATGGAGGTGGATCGCTAGAGATGAAAAACCACTTTTGGTGGTGTTGTGAAAATCATACGAAGTCTATCGCGCGATCACAAGCGAGAAATGCAGTAGCGGGTGATTCATAAAAAAAGGCACATGCCTGAGCATGTGCCTTCAAGGTTGTAATGCGCGATGCGCAAATCAATTAGAAGTTGTAACGAAGACCGATTTCCCAGCCGATTTCGTTGTCGAGCTCAAGATCGGAAGCAAGGCCACCGAAGTTGACACTGTCGAGGAACATGTAGCGAACGCCTGCAAATGCTTCGAGTTGTTGATTGATGTTGTAGAGAACACCGGCCGTTGCTTGAGCGATGAAGCCGCCATCGGTAGCGGATTGACCGTTGCCCGAGATGTCAGAGAATGCGTAACCCAAACCAGCGGTAGCATAAACGCTGAATTGATTGTAGATTGGACGCTCCAATTTGATGTTAGCAGTTACAGGGATGAGCTCAACGTCAACACCGATTTGGTTATTGATGCTGGTTTCTCCGTCCATGAGACCCACTTCCAAGAAAGCAGCGGTGTCAAAGCCGAGGACTTGACGGCCAAGGTCGCGACCGAGGTGCAGGGTGTAGATGTCGAAGTCAACGTCGTCGATGCTGGAACCGGGAAGAAGTTCGACACCGTTGTGACCGACTTCTGTTTGACCATATGTACCACCAACGAACCAACCGCCGAGTGTAGGCGCTGGTGCAGAGGGGGATATCACTTCTTTAGAAGATCCACCGGCAAATGCGGTGGCTGTCATGGATACTGCTGTAGTAATTAGTAGTGGGAGTAGCTTCATAGCGTCCACAGTATAATGATTGAGCCTCATCCGTCAAACGGTTTTTTGGAGAAATTTTTTGCAGTTCCGCGGGCAAATGAATTGCTTGCTGAAGGGAAGTGTTTACAATCCGCTGCATGCGCACCTTGTTTTTGCTTACCATTTTTATTAGTCTAGTGAACTCTAGCGTTTTTGCTCAGAGCGTTGCCATGGCTGATGGACTTCGCAAGGAGTTCAAGGGCAAGATGGAAGTTTGGACGCTAAGTTTAAGTGCGGCTGCTACGAGAGACGCTCAACAAAAACTTTGGGATGAGCGGCCTGATGGCGATGAATATGCGAAAAAAATCTGGAGTGCTCTGCGTGGTTCTCTGGAGCAAGAAGCGAGCTTGGATACGGCGAGTTGGTTGTTGAAATTGGTGCGCTCACTGCCAGTGGAAGACGTATCTCCAGAAATCCTAGAATTGCGTGCTGAGATTGTGCAGCAGGTGAGCGCAGTCGTTGAAAAACAACATTTGCGCAGTCCTCGTCTTGCTTCTATGTGTATGGGCTTAGTGGCGGTGGGCGATATGCGTTCGATGAAGTTGTTAGAGAGGGTCGAAAAAGAAAATCCGGACCGTGCGGTGCAAGGCGTGGCGGCACTGGGGGTTGCCATGTTGTTGGAGAGCTTGAGTGATGATGTGAAGACGATGAAGCGTCGTTTGAATCTCATTCGCAAAGCGATCATTGAGAGTGCGCATGTGGAGATCGATGGGGTGACGATCGCAAAGCTTGCCGATGATCAACTCTATGTGATCCGTTATCTCACCAAAGGTCGTGAGGCCCCTGACTTGAAGGGCGTTGACGTTAGTGGTAATCCACTCAATCTGTCCGAGCTCAAGGGTAAAGTGGTGGTATTGATATTCTGGAATTCGGCCATGGACGACTTCGAACGTTTTCTCGACATTCATCAAAAGCTAGCGAAAAAGATGGAGGGCAAAAATTTTGCTTTGATAGGCGTGACGAATGACAGCACGACTACGCTGCGCTTGCTGCAAGCAAACGGTTCTCTACCATGGCGCAATATCTGCGATGCGGATAGCGCTTTGGCGAAGCAGTACCGCGTGCAATCTCGCCCCTTTGCCTACGTGCTCGATCAAAACCGAGTGATTCAATACATGGGTAGTCCAGGTTCTTTCGCAGAGCTAACAGCAGATGCTTTGATGTTGAATCCTTGAGCGATCTTGCGGCAGTCGTGTCGAGTGGAAAAATGAGCGTATTTTCTACTCGGTGGTTCCTTGCGGAGTCGAGGATCTCAGTTATACTCTGAAGTATGACCGATTTTTTTGCAATCATTCCTACATGCTTATCACAGACGACTCCAACGGGTGGCTCTGGTTTTATGGGCATTCATATGGGCTACCTCCTTGTCATGGGCGGTACGATGTTGTTAAGCTTTTTGATATCTTCGACGCTCAAGCGGCGGTTTCATGAGTATTCACAAATTCCACTGCGCATCACGGGCGCTCAGGTCGCGGAGATGATGTTGCGGCAAAATGGAATTCATGATGTGAAGGTGATGCACACACCAGGGCACCTGACGGATCATTATGATCCGACGAACAAGACGGTGAACCTGAGTGAATCGGTGTATCATCAAAATAGTGTTGCAGCGGCAGCTGTTGCAGCCCATGAGTGCGGCCATGCAGTACAGCATCAAACGGCCTATGCTTGGCTGGGTTTCCGTTCGCGGATGGTGCCTATGGTCAACATCGCAAGCCAGTTAATGAATGTTGTGATGCTGCTTGGTGTAGTTGGCATGTTTGCGCTGGGTAATGGCGCGCTGATCTGGGTGATTGTCGGCTGCCTTGCTGTCACCACCGCATTTGCCTTGGTGACTTTACCTGTAGAATTCGATGCGAGTCGCCGTGCGATGGTTTGGTTGGAAAGCAGTGGCCTGGCGAATAGCATGGAGCATGATCGGGCGAAAAATGCGCTCTTCTGGGCAGCCATGACTTATGTAGCTGGCGCCATCGGTTCAGCGGCGATGCTGGTTTACTACCTCATGCAAGTCATGGGCGCACGTCGCGAGGAGTGAACAAACGTTTGTTTGCTTCCTAACGGATGTTTTTTCTTGGCACTCGCGATTTGCTGTGCTATCAATTTCGCCGAGGATGCGAAACTTTTTACAGAATCCCGCGTGGACGGAGGAAGACTTGGGAATCGCTCTACCTGACTCGCTTCATGCGGTATCAGTCTGCTTGCCTACATGGAAAGCGATTGTTGATTACGAAGAGGGGCGTGATCGCGTGGTGCGCAAGATGCGAGTGGGATATCCACGTTTTTTTCGCCACCCTGCCGTAGAGAGGTTGTTTGAAGTGGCGCGAAAGGAGCTGGCTGTGGAAGGGCAAAATGTGATCATTTTTCCCTCTAGAGTCTCAGCTCAACGTGCCCAGCGTTATGTCGAAAGACGGGCGGAAGTGGCGACACGCATCGCGAGCTTCCATGGCTTACAAGCATTGATTGTCCCCGAAAAAGCAGTGCAAACAGCCGTCGACTACTGGAGGTTTTCGGGTGAAGTTGTAAGCAGTCGTCAGGCGATGGACATACTCGATGGTAATGCGCCGCCGTCTGGCAGATCGAAAATTCTACGCGCTAAGATTGGTAGGATCGTGGGGGCTGGTAAGGATCAGATTTTTGTGTTTGCCAGTGGTATGGCAGCATGCACCTCAGTATTGCGTAGCTTACCTGGTTTGCGCATGGGTAAGAAAACGTTGCAGATTGAGTTTCCATATGTCGATTGCCTGAAGGTGCAGGAAATGTTCGGCAATGGCGTGGTTTTTCTTAACGAGGGATCGGGTGAATCACTCGATGAGGCCATCCATCGGATCCGACAGGGAGAATTTGCGGGTGTCTTTTTGGAGGTGCCGAGCAATCCTCTACTGCGCACAGTGAATCTCGCACGCGTGGCGGAGGCATGTCGTGCAGGTAGCACACCGCTGATCATCGACGACTCCACGGCATGCCCGGGCAACATCGATGTATTGCGTTTTGCCGATGTGGTAACGACGAGTCTAACGAAGTGGATTTCTGGCTCAGGTGATGTGATGGCGGGCATGGCTGTGGTGCGCGAAGACAGCCCATTTAATGCCGATTTTTCCGTCGCACTGGCGGGTGAGGTATCAGAATGCGCTCCGCTCTATGCCGCAGACAGCCTTGCCCTTTTGGCGAATTTGAAAGAAAATGAATCGCGCTGGAAAGCGGCAAACGAATCAGGTCTGGCCCTCGCCCAGATGCTGGCGGCTCATCCATCAGTGGAAAAAGTATGGCATCCCTCGTTGACCTGCCGCGCTGAGTATGACGCCATTCGCAAGCCGAACGGCGGCTACGGTGGTCTGCTCTCTTTTGTTTTGAAGTCGGCGAAAAAAACGGCGAAGCTCTATGATGCACTTCCTTTTTGTAAGGGGCCTAGTTTCGCCACTCCGTTCACTTTGATTTGTCCCTACGTATTGCTCGCGCACTATCGTGAACTACCGTGGGCTGAAGGATGTGGCGTGCCAGCGCATTTGATTCGTGTTAGCTTGGGCATGGAAGGCGCTGAGGCAATCTGCAAAGCATTTGTTGAGGCTCTAGATTCACTGTAAACTTGAGATTTGCAAATTGCGCAAATTCACATTTTTTTTACGCAAAGTCTCATATACAAAATAGCGTTCTGGATGTAGGTTAAATCCACTTCGCATGAACGCTATCGCAACAACCCAATTTTCCAAGCTGTCTCTTCGTGTAAATGAAACAAACGAAAACCATCACCTGTGGAACAACCGTGGTGTTTGGTGGTGTCACCTCACGATTCATCAGGCCGATGCAACGGCGAAACGTTTACGGTTTTCGCTAAAAACGCGAGAAATCGAAAAGGCTCGTGAGCGCCGTGATCGGATTTTTCAAAAGCTCGAAACGCTGCAAATTGCGGTTTGATTTCCTGTTGCATTATGCGGGATCATGTGACGTGTAACGGTCTTCTGTTCTGCTCGCTAGGTGGATCATTGGCTGAATGAGTGGACCATCGAATAGTACGTGGAAGCTTTATCGGCTTGAGCATCTGTCACATGCAAATCTATTAAGTAGTCATTTAATTTTTAATCTGAGAACTATTTGCTCTTGTGCTGTGGTTTTTTTCCTGCATCAACTGAGTTTTTGACACGATTTGAGCGGCGTTTTAATTTGTACTACAAATTGACTCTGTACTCTTTTTTGTATTTTTTTGTTGCACTTGTCATACAGAAACGCCAAATTCGTCGCGCATGAAAAAAACTGCAACAGTCGTGATGAAGATCAACGATGGAAATGAAAACCATCATCTTTGGAACAATCGTGGAATCTGGTGGTGCCATGTGACGATTCACAAGGCCGATGCCACATCCGAGCGGATGCGTTTTTCGCTCAAGACAAAGGATGTCGAGAAGGCACGTGAACGCCGAGACCGCATCTTTAAGAAGATTGCCGAGGTATACGACATTGCGGCTTAAGAAATTTGCAATATTTTTGATAAAATCGCGCTGAAAGGAGTTGTCATGCTTCTTTCGGCGCTTTTTTTATAAAAATGAAATCAGAAGCAGGCTAAATTGTAAACTTTTCTTGCCAAGTTGGCACGTGCTAGGCTAGTCTGACGACGTCGTTCGGGGCGTTCTGCTCCCAGCGCGATTCAACCGAGCAAAAACGATTGTGGGATTTTGGGATGCTTTCAAACGATGGAGACTAGCTCAAAAGGGGCTGTCTTCAGGGAAAAAACGACGGGTGTATGATGTGGAAGAGCGCATCTCATCGTTGCTAGGCAATGCCCGTTGGATTCACTGGCTGCTGTCTGCGGTTTTTGTGATTTGCTTTACCCTGCTGGTTGTAAATCAAGAGCCGTCATCGACCTTGGCTGGACAAGAGGCAAAATCGGCCTGTGCCGCTATTGCTCTGTCGTTGACCGCATTGATGATGATTCGGATGAATCACCGTGAGTTGCTGCGCAAAAATGGTGTGCTGTTGCTTTTGTTAGGCGGCGTCTTACTGCATGTTGTGCTGGTGCGTTTGATTTCCTATTGGGTCGATCTCAATGGAATGCAAGTGCAGTATAAGCTTCTGCTGATTCCCTTTGCGCTGGCGCCGATGGTGCACTCTGTTTTGTTAGGGCGACGGGCAGGTACGTTTAGTGCTGTATTTGTGAGTATGGCGGGAACTTTGTTGGTTCCGTCTGACGAAGTAATCGTTTATTTGATTATGAGTCTAGCATGTGGCATTGCGGTGGTGATGCTTACGAGTCGAGTGCGCAAACGAGTGCAGTTGTTGCGCGCGGGAATTTACGCTGGTGCGCTAGCGCTGTTGTTCACGATTCTGTTTGGTAAGGTGCTGCATTTGGATCGTATGCCGCAGACGACGCAGATGATGTCAGATGGAACGATGTTTGTCGTTGCTTTCTCGGTCGGCTTCATTACAGCTCTGATTGTGAGTGGGTTGCTTCCTTTACTTGAAGGTGCATTTTCTTTGACTACGAACATCAGTTGGCTGGAGTTAGCCGACCTGAATCATCCGTTACTTAAGCAAATGCAGCTCAATGCTCCGGGCACCTTTCATCATAGTTTGGTGGTTGCATCGCTCGCTGAATCAGCGGCAGAGTCAATTGGAGCTAACGCAGCATTGTGCCGGGCGAGTGCATATTTTCATGATGTCGGGAAATTGAAAAAACCGGAATACTTCATCGAGAATCAATCTGAGGGGATGGAAAATCCGCATGACCTTTTGACCCCGACGATGAGCGCATTGGTGATCATCGCCCACGTGAAAGATGGGGTGGACATGGCCTTGAAGCATAAACTCAATCCACGAATCATCGATGCCATTCTGGAGCACCATGGTGACTCGATGGTGTATTACTTCTATCGCAAAGCGCAGGAGCAAAAAGCACTTGAGCAAGATAAAGTGGGGAGGGGATTGGAGAATGTGGAAGATTTACCGCAGATCGACGATAAAAACTTCCGTTATCCAGGTCCGCGTCCGCGCTCGAAGGAGACTGGAATCTTAAGTCTAGCAGATGCGATCGAAAGCGCTTCCCGTAGTCTGAAAAAACCAAACCCGATTAAGATTCGCGGCCTTGTGGATGATATCGTGAAGTCGCGCTGGAACGATGGTCAGCTAGATGATTGCACTCTTACCTTACGCGATCTGACGCGGGTTAAAGAAAGCTTTGCGGCAACGTTACGCAGCATGATGCACAGCCGCATCAGTTACAATAAATCGGAAGAGAGCAGTGATCGCAAGTCCTCTGGTGGAAAGAGTGGTGCGGATTCGACCATGGGGCGTCAAATATTACCTCCTTCTACTCCTGCTCCGGTCTCTGATGTTTCTCCGTTATGAGGCTTCGCATTGCAATCGATGTCCAAAATCACCAAGCAGAGATTGATTTGTCTGCTGAGGTAATTGCTTTGTTGCATGCTGCGGCACAAGATGCATGGAGCGAACTCGAGCACGTTAAACTCTCGGAGAATTCGGTGGATGAGCTCGATGCACTGGACATCGCAATGGTCGATCGCGCGGAGTCGGATCGTGTGCACCGTGAGTTTATGGACATCGCTGGTGCTACAGATGTCATTACATTTCATCATGGTGAATTGCTGATTTGCCCTGATATTGCAAGGAGTCAAGCTGTTGAGTATGGTGAGCCAGTTTTGCGTGAATTACTCAGATACCTGGTTCATGGGATGTTGCACTTAGCGGGTTATCACGATGCAAAGGCTGATGATCGGTCATGCATGGAGGTCGTGCAGGAGCGCATGGTGGCCAGTTTGTGGGTGCGTCATTTTGGGCGTGAATATGAGGGTAAATGAGCGCGAAACGGGAAAAAATGCACTTTTTTGCAGAAAATTTCACTTTTTTTTCATTTCATGCTTGCCAGAGGTTGAATCTCTGGTATCAACGCCGCCCCGCAACGCATCACCAACGTGCTGCATGCGCATTTAACGCGAATCTACGCAAACATCATGGCCCGCATTTTCGGTATAGAAATTCCAAATGAGAAGCGCATCGAAGCTTCTCTTCCCTTCATTTATGGTATCGGTCGCCCGACAGCCACGAAAATCCTTGAGCAAGCCGGGATTGATCCCGACATCCGCACAGGACAGCTTTCCGAGGAACAACTCGTGAAAATCGCTCAAGCGATCCAGAGCAATGGCATTGCGATCGAAGGTGACCTTCGTCGTGAGCGTCAGGTTTCTCTGAAGCGCCTGACATCCATCAATTGCCATCGTGGCATCCGTCACAAGCGTGGTTTGCCCGTTCGCGGTCAGCGCACCCGCACCAATGCTCGCACCCGCAAAGGTAAGAAGAAAACCGTTGGTGTTAAAAAATAATTAGATCTTGATTACTATGTCCGAGGAAAACAACAATTCGATTGAACCACAAGCCGACGCAGTAGCAGAAGCTCCAGTCGCAGCACCAGCCGCCGAGGTTGTTGCTCCGAAAAAAGATGAGCGTCGCGATATTTTCGCTGAAATCGCCGGTGGCGAAGAGCAGGTGATTAAAATTCACAAAGCGAAGGGCTCCAAAAACATTGCTAAAGGCATTGTTCACGTCACTTCAACTTTCAATAACACTCTCGTTTCCGTCACTGACGCCTTGGGCAATGCTCTTGGCTGGTCCAGCGCTGGTAAAATGGGCTTCAAAGGCTCCCGTAAGAGCACGGCTTATGCCGCTCAAGTGGTTTGCCAAGATGCCTGCCGCCAAGCGATGGGTCACGGTCTCCGTGAAGCTGAAGTCCGCGTTAAGGGCCCAGGTTCAGGTCGTGAGTCCGCTGTCCGTGCCGTGCAAACCATTGGCATTGAAATCATCTCGATCGACGACGTGACACCCGTTCCACACAACGGTTGCCGCCCTAAGAAAGCTCGTCGCGTCTAATTTTACATACATACTACTCACAAGATCATGGCACGTTACACAGGTCCACGCACACGAATCAGCCGCCGCTTCGGTGTGCCTTTGTTTGGTTCGAACAAATCACTCGAGCGTCGCAACTTCCCACCCGGTCAGCACGGCATCCGCGCTGGTCGTAAGAAGAAGAGCGAATACTCGGTAGCTCTCGGCGAGAAGCAAAAGCTTCGTTTCCAATACGGTGTTTTGGAAAAACAATTCCGCGGTTACTATGAAGAGGCAGCTCGCCGTCGTGGTATCACCGGTGAAATCATTCTTCAATTGCTTGAGCTCCGTCTCGACAATGTTTGCTACCGCCTCGGCTTCGGCAACTCCCGTCAAGCAGCTCGCCAACTTGTCAATCACGGCCACGTTCTTGTGAACGGTCACGTTGTTGACATTGCTAGCTATCAGTGCAAAGCAGGCGATGTGATCAAACTTGGCGCCAAGCCATCGTCACAACAACTCGGCTTGCGCATGCTTGACCTGACTCAAGCAGTGCCTTTGGTTGACTGGTTGACTCTTGATCGCTCCAACCTCACTGGCACCATTTCTCGTGTGCCTGAGCGTTCGGACGTAGACCCAATGGTCAATGAGCAGTTGATCGTGGAGCTTTACTCCCGCTAATCGCAGTCTTTACAGGCTCGATACAAAAAACCTCGTGGCTTTTGCTACGAGGTTTTTTTGTGGGCAGATCACATCATATCACCCTTCATAAGAAAATAGAAACGACGGATTTAACGGATTATACTGATTTTATGAGAGGAATGAACTGATCACTCATTCCCTTTTTAGGCGAGTCGAAAAATCCGACAATTCGTAATCGTCTTATCCGTTAAATCAGTTAAATCCGTCGTTAAAATGGCTGTAGTTCACAATTCTATTATCCTATTTAGGATCACGAATGCTTACAGCATTAAATGATGCAACTTGATCAACCAGTGGTGCGCAGACCTGAGGCGATGGCGTTGATGGATAGGAGGAGCTTGGGCAGGATTTGCTCGGCGAGTTCGTTGTTTTCTTGGCTTTGGGCCTGACGCCAGTCGTGGAGTAGGGCAACTTGTTGAGAGTGCAATACGGCGAGTGGTTCATCGCGGATGGCTAGAGTTTTTGCCATGCGAGGGCGGCGGCTTTCCATGCCTCCATCAAAAAGGGCTGCTAGTTGTTCCTTTGTGCGTTCAAATTCCTCGGTGATGAGACTCATGAAGTTGCTGCGCAGGGTTTCGTCGAGAACCAAAGTGGCATAGTCGGCCATGATTTCTGGGTTGGCAGAATGGAGGTTGGTTTCGACGTTGGTGAAGAGGTAGGAAATGAAAGGGGTGTCAAGTAAGGCTTCCTTGAGTGCCGCAAATTCCTGGGGTTGCTGGAGATGAAGTTCTTCGAGAGCGGATCCGACGCCAAACCAGCCAGGTAGGTAGAAGCGAGCTTGAGTCCAAGAGAAGACCCAAGGGATGGCGCGAAGATCGGCGATGCTGTGGCCTTTCTTGCCAGTTCTGCGCGCAGGGCGCGAGCCGATGCGGGCATTTTCCAGGGCATCAATCGGCGTGACTTGGCGATAGAAATCAATGAAGCCGGGTTTGCGCAAAAATCCTTGGTAGGCCGCTGTGCTGGTGCTGGAGAGGTGGTTGAGAAGTCGGAAAAGCTGGTCGTTTTTGCCCGGTGCTGGGCTGTGGCTGTGATGGGCCGTGGTGACGGCGGCACCTGCGAGGAGGAGTTCAAGGTTGTAGGTTGCATTCGCCAAATTGGCGTATTTTTGGGCAATGGTTTCTCCCTGTTCGGTCATGCGGAAGCCGCCAGACATGGAGCCGTGTGGCAGTGATGCCATGAACCAATGGGTGGGACCTGCGCCGCGGGAAATGGTGCCGCCGCGACCGTGGAAGTAACGGAAATGGAGCTGGAACTGCTTTGCGGTATCGGTGAGGCGTGTTTCGGCACGATGAAGAGCCCATTGGGCGGCGAGGATTCCGCAATCTTTGTTCGAGTCCGAATAACCGAGCATGATTTGCTGGGAGGCTGGACCAGCAGTGCAGGCGAGGCCGGTGCAACTGCGGTGACGATTGAGGATGGAGCGCATGACGATGTCATGGGCGAGATATTGCTCCATGATTTGTGGCGCGTGATCGAGATCGTCCATGGTCTCGAAGAGCGGCACTACTTCGAGCGGGCACCAGAGGCCAGCTGCATCTTGTTCCATGAGGCCAGCCTCGCGAGCGAGGATGAACACGCCGAGGAGATCGCTGACTTGGCGTGTCATGGATACGATCAGAGCACCGATGCCTGATGAGCCATTGCTGCGACGATGCGCGGCGACGACACGATAGGCTTGCAAAACAAGCTGAGCTTGCTCTCCAGCGACGGAGGTATCGTGCAGAAAAGGTCGCGCGGATTGGAGCTCGGATGCCAGAAACTC
>JBIIAI010000135.1:0-8232 GCA_044239965.1 Akkermansiaceae bacterium | reverse complement strand
AGCGGCACTAGCCTGCGCGCGCCATGGCAAAATACCGCGTTCTCGTATCAGATCCCATTTCCGAAAAAGGCGTGGAGGCCCTCGCTTCCGCACCTGACATCAGCGTCGATGTCAACACCGGCCTCGCTCCCGAGGAGTTACTCAAAATCATCGGCGACTATCATGGTCTCGTCGTTCGCTCTCAAACCAAGGTTACTCCCGAAGTTTTTGCTGCGGCCAAAAACCTCAAAGCCATCGGTCGTGCAGGCGTCGGTGTGGACAACATCGATCGCGCTGCGGCCACCGATCACGGTGTAGTCGTAATGAACACTCCCAGCGGCAACACCATTTCCACTGCTGAGCACGCCTTCACATTGATGCTCTCTCTCGCAAGAAACATCCCGCAAGCACACGCATCAATGATCGCTGGCAAGTGGGATCGCAAGTCTTTTGAGGGATGCGAAATCCACGGCAAGCGCCTCGCCATTTTGGGCATGGGCCGCATCGGCACCGAGTTTGCCAAACGCGCTCAGGCATTCGGCATGGATGTTGTCGCCTACGATCCGTTTTTCACCGCAGCGCGCGCGCAATCGCTTAAAGTCGAGCTCGCCGAGACCGTCGAGCAGGCCCTGACTGGTGCTGATGTCGTCACCCTGCACATTCCGCTCAACGATGAAACCAAGCACATCATTGATGCCAAACGCCTCGCCTTGATGAATGCCGGAGCCCTCGTGATCAACTGCGCGCGCGGTGGTCTCGTCGATGAAGCCGCTGCCAAGGCATCGCTTGATGCGGGACATCTCGCAGGGATCGCGCTCGATGTCTATGAAGTCGAGCCACCTCCTGCTGACTTCCCACTTTTCTCCGCGAAAAAAACCGTTTTCACTCCTCACCTTGGTGCATCCACAGCAGAAGCGCAGGAAAATGTCGGCATCGAGGTCGCACACCAAGTTCGCGATTTCCTCGTCACCGGAGAAATCCGCAATGCGGTCAACATGCCCAATCTCGATGCCAAAACCATCGCCGAAGTGGGCAAATACATGGACCTCGCCTCGGCACTCGGCAAACTCGCCGCAAAAATTGGACCTCAACAAGCCGATGCCATCAGAGTATCTTTTGCAGGCCCCGTAGCTGATCTCGATACCGAGCTCATCACCCGCGCCGTGCTCACCGGATACCTCTCCTCTGCCCGCAATGAGGCACAAGTGAACTTGATCAACTCTCCCGCCGTAGCCAAAGCATTCGGTCTGGTCGTGCAAAAATCTTCCGTCGCTATCGATTCTCCTTACACCGAGCTCATCGAAGTCGATCTGATCAAAGGCAGCGAAGAAATTGCCGTCGCTGGCACCTTCCTCGGTTCTCAGCCACGCATCGTTCACATCGCCGGTCACAACGTCGAGACCAACGTCTCAGGCCGATTCCTTTTCGTCGAAAATGATGACCGTCCCGGCATGGTCGGCACTGTTGGCACCCTGCTCGGTGCCGCTTCGGTTAACATCGCGAACATGGCTCTGTCACGCACCAAGGATCACTCCCGTGCCGTCACCGTCATCGAGGTCGATTCCGAGCCACCTGTAAGCCTGCTCGATACCTTGCGCGCCACGCCCGGCATCCTTCGCGTGCTGTCAATGGCGTTCTAACAAAACGATTACTTTTTGATCGGATAAAAGCAGCGTGCGGTTTCGTACGCTGCTTTTACATTATGCACCCGAAAAATCGAGCCACCATGCCGCATGCACCAGGTCATGCACGCTACGGTTGCGGCATCGCGCTCGTTAGGATTCGCGATCCCCAAGGCATCACCAATCACCGTCTTGCGCGACACCGGAACCAATAGAGGACGATCAAACATCGTCAACTCTTCCAGATTCCGATAGATCAGCAAGTTATCATCCTTCTGCTTCGCAAAGTCGATGCCAGGATCCAAGATCAAGTGCTCGCGTGATAGCCCGCAACGCTCGGCAAGCTCGATTTTTTCTGCGAAGAAATTCTTTACCGAGCCGATCACATCGGACCACTGCTGATGAAAATGTGGCACTTTGGGCTCACCGACACTGTGCATGATCAGCAAGGCCGCCCCCGCATCCGCGCAATGCTCCGCATTTTTGCCATCTGGCAAACCGCTCATGTCATTGATCCATTCGACGCCCATGGGCAATACTCCCTGCACGACCTCAGGCCGCCACGTATTTGCCGACAAAATCGGCGGCCATACTTGCATCGAATCGCGCGGATTGATCTCAGCCCAACAATACTCCCACGACTTCAGAATCATCGCAAAACGCCGTAGCTCCTCCTCCACCGTGATCGCTTTCCGATTCGTGCGCGCACTCTCCGCTCCCACGTCTATGATGTCAGCGCCTTCATCAAGTTTCTCGCGAATCATCCCGCACAATTCATCCCGATCGAGACTCCCATCAGCAGAAAAAGAATCATCGTTCACGTTAATGATCCCCATGATCAAGGGCCGCGCCCCAATCTCCAATTTCCGATCGATAAATGACAATTGCACCACGCAGCCATCGCAGATTCCCCCAAAATTTTCCACCTTTTTCCCATCACTTGTGCAAAGCATGTGCATTTTGATTCGAACCCAGCGCTCCCCCGCTCGTTGATGCCCTCAGCCCGTGATTGACTCAGACACGATTCCCGCTAGCATGACCGCTAGATTTCATGCCTGTCATTTTCCAAACGCCTGAATGGTTTCTCCTGATCCCCGCTCTGTTGATCGCTGGGTGGTTTTGGAAAAACCTGAAATTGTTGTCACCATTGCGCTTGTTGCTCATTGTTCTCGCGGCGACCTTGCTTGCTGATCCTACAATTCGCAAACAACAGGACGCACTGGATCTTTACGTTTTGTTAGATCGCTCAGAGTCCACCGAAGATTTGATCGATCAAGGTCTTCCCGAGTGGCAGCGTTTGTTAGAGAAATCCAAGCCATCACGCAGAGATACATTGCACTTGATGAATTACGCATCAGAAATCGCCCCTCTTGGGTCTGACGGTGCTGTTTTTACAGGTTCGCGAAAATTGACTCGCACCAATCTCGCCCTTCAAACCATCGCGGCACAAGCGAAGGAAAATCAACCTGCCCGCGTATTGCTGTTCACCGATGGATATTCCACCGAGCCGCTTTATGAGGCGGCATCGCAGTTGCAGGCTCGCGGCATCCCCGTTGATTTCCGCTTGGTGCGCGATTCCACGGAGCAAGACTTCCGCGTTGCGCGCATTGATTTGCCTGATCGAGTGCAATCAGGCGAACCATTTTTGTTAGGCATTACGGTGCGCGGCAGCAAAGACATCGAGGTGCCGATCACCATCTTTCGCAATCAACAGTCACTCACGCAAACGACCGTCAAGCTTCTCAACGGAGTCGGCAAAATCGAATTTACCGATCGCATTCCCCGCGCAGGTTCCTATGAATACAAGGCAAGCATTGCTCCAGAGAATGATCAATATCTCGGCAACAATACACTATCGCGATGGATTGAAATCACGGGCGGACCGCGCGTATTGCTCGTCACCCGTTACCAGGATGATCCGGTGGCGAAAATCCTGACTTCTCTCAATTTCACCGTAGAGACCGTAAATGAGCCTGGCACGCTACTCCCGGCAAAATTGAGCGGCACACGCGCCGTCATTCTCAACAACGTTCCCGCTCATGAGATGCCCACACCATTTCTGGAGGCATTGAATTTCTTCGTTCAAGACCAAGGCGGCGGACTGATGATGGCAGGCGGCAATCGATCGTTTGGCTCGGGAGGATACTTTGAGTCAGCCATTGATTCTCTGCTGCCCGTCTCCATGGAGTTAAAATCCGAGCACCGCAAGCTTGCCGTGGCACTGGCCATCGTCATGGACCGCTCGGGTTCGATGTCAGTGAATGTCACGCAGGACCTGACGAAAATCGATCTCGCAAATCAAGGCGCTGTGAATGCGATTCAATTGTTAGGCCAAATGGATCAGGTCTCGGTGATGGCTGTGGACTCACAACCAGAGATCGTTGTGCCCATGACTACGATCGGCGGCAAGCAGGCTGCTCTCTCCGCTCGTGTGCGCAAGATCACCTCATCTGGTGGCGGCATCTATGTCTACGAAGGACTTAAAGCAGGTTGGGATGCATTAAAGAAAACCAATGTTGGCACGCGGCACTTGATTCTTTTTACCGATACAGCGGACACCGAGGAGCCTGGCGATTACAAAAAGTTGATCAAGGAAATGACTGACAAAGGTGCAACCATTTCCGTCATCGGCATGGGCCAACCGAGTGATCCCGATGCCAAGCTTTGTGAGGAAATTGCCAAGCTAGGCAAAGGTCGGATGTTTTACAGTGATAAACCTCTCGATATCCCCAAAATCTTTGCGCAAGAAACCGTTACGATCGCGCGTTCTGCCTTCATCGAAGACAAAACCAGTAGCAAGGCGACAGGGCGTTGGTCTGAGGTCTCCCCGCAACCTATGCAGTGGCTTGCAGCGGTGGATGGCTACAATCTCTCTTACGCCCGCGAAGATGCCACCGTGGCCTTGGTTTCCGCCGATGAATACTTGGCACCCTTGGTCGCTACAGCAAGGCGAGGCCTCGGCAGAACAGCGGCCGTTTCATTTCCGTTAGGTGGAGAGTTTTCTGGCGCCACACGCAACTGGCCGCAATATGCCGACTTTTTGCAAACCACCACGCGTTGGCTCATGGGATTGGATTTGCCCGCTGGCATCGGCTTGAAACATCGCACCGAGGGCACGCGCCTGACTCTCGATCTGCTTTATGATCCTGAGTTGTGGTCAGAAAAATTTACCGCCCATCCGCCAAAGATTCGCCTCATCGAGGATACGCAAACGACCGGAGCCTATGATGTTGCCTGGCGTAGAATCGCGCCAGGGCAGTTCAGCGTGAGTCGCGATGTCGATGAAGGCAGTGTCATCCGCGGTGCGATCCAAGTCGGCAGTTATGCAATTCCCTTTGGTCCCTTGACGCTTGGTTCATCCGTAGAATGGGCCTTCGAGCCTGAACGCATCAGTGAGCTCCGCACGGTGAGCCGCCAAACAGGTGGTCGTGAACTTTCCGATCTCAGCACCGCTTGGCTTCGGCCGCCGTTCATTGATGACACATCGCTGCGCCTGCCGCTGTGCATTTTACTGTTAGGCGTCATGATCATCGAAGCCTTGTTGACGCGCACCGGATGGAAAATGCCTGCTTGGGCGTGGTCGACGGCAGCACCCAAAGCGAAAACAAAAGCTACTATGGTGAAGCGTGCGAAGCCTACAAAGCCACGGGAACAACCGATACTTCCAGAAAAAAGCGAGAGTCCATCGGCAACTGAGCCTGCCCCCGCACCGAGTGCTGATGAAGAAGCGCGTCGCTCCCGCTTCCAGAAAGCCAAAGACCGCAAGTGATTTCCCATCCGCTTGACAACCAACTGTTAGCCTCAAAACAGCCTCGTTTTTGCCACTGAAAAAAATGCAACGATGAGTTTGTCATTTTCAAATTCTTTGCTACGATGCGCCGCGTGAGCGACCCTCTCAATCCATCCAACCGTCTTCTCTCCGCACTCGATCTCGGCCCATCGTGGGCTCGTGATGCTGTGCCGAGACCAGCAGCCCGTCCTTCTTCCCAAGCTCAAGCCGATGGCATAGCCGAGGTGCGTGCACCGCGTCGCAATGATCGTCGTAACGAAGGAGGGAGAGATGGCGGCAGAGAACGTAGCTTTTCTTCTCGTCGTGACGACCGTTCACCGCGCGATGACAGCCGTGGTCCACGAGGCAATTTCCGCGATCGCAACATGGATGATCGCCCAGCGCGCGAAGTAGAGATCGCGCCAACTCCTGGCGTGAAAATTGTCGTTCAGCCGAACGCTGATGCACTGCATTTGATCGCCAAGGAAGTCGTCAGCGTCGCTCGTGTGTATTCGCTTTTTGACATCGCTAAAACTCTGATGAGTCAACGCGAGCGTTTTCATGGAATTTTTTCTTTGGATGAATCCAAGGCCCCGCTCTACTTCGGACATCGCGATAACTCGCTGTGGGTGACCAAAGAAGAAGCCGTGCAGCATTTCTGGACAGCCGACTGGCGTTCCGATCTGTATGAGGAAGAAGAAGTCGAGGTCGAGGGCCCCGCTGGCAACTTCCAAGTCGTTGCGAAGTGCGGCCTGAGCGGTATTGTTTTCGGGCCGCCGAACTACCACGCGTATCAATCGACCATCCGCCAAGTTCATCGCGAAAAATTCTCCCACCTTCCCTTTGATCGCTACGCCGCGAAAATCATCACCGAGCGCAATGAAGAAGCTGTGCAAAAATGGATGCACACTATGAAGACCAAATTGCGCTGGAAGCCCGTAGGCCAAGAGGAAACTCTGTGGCTCAATGAGCGCGCTGAAGTCGAGCAACACTTTCTCAACAACCGCTTCCCCGAGATGTATGTTGCGGTTCACAAAGTAGAAATCCCCGCCAACACCCCGGTGAAAAATTTCTCACCCGGTCTGCTCGTGCTTTTCAAAAACGCCGCGCGTCATGCCGGAAATCATCCTGCGATCATCATTCCTACACTCTGCACTCTGCTCGAAAAAGAGCATTTGCCGGTGTTCAAAAAACAAGGCAAGCTGTTCGCTGGACCATCTCGTCCTCATCCGATCGCCGATGATACGACCTTCTCAGATCGACTCAATCAGATCGTGAACTGGATGCGTGCCAATCCCGAGACTAAACTCAATAAACTCTGGAAGGCCGTCTTGCCCGAGGGTGAAACTGATCCTTCTGCTGAGTGGCTTGCTGATCTCTATTGGCTCCTCTCCCAGGGGCATCTGCTCTTGTTCGCCGATGATTCGCTGATCCTGCCTCTCCGCCGCAAAGCGGAAGCACCCGCACCGAAGGAAAAATCGGCTAAGGCAGCGAAATCCAACGAGCCCAAGCCAGCAAAAGCTCCGCGCAAGAAAAAACCACGCAAGCGCCGCAAGCCCTTGCTGCTCATTCTGGAAAAACGCGTGGCTGATATGACGCCTCTCGATCGCAAAAAGACCCGCGGTTTCGAGCGCACGCTCGTTCACCGTCTCCGTCTCAAGTCGCAAAGCAAATTGCGTCATGAACCCACAGATGAATTTGCTTTAGAAGGCATCGAAGACTAACATCCACACCCATGTCCGCTACATCTTTTTCCCAAGTCACTGTCGACACCAAAGCCAACGTTTACTTCGATGGCAAAGTCGTTTCTCACACCGTGCATTTTGCCGATGGTTCGAAAAAAACTCTCGGCCTCATTTACCCCGGTGAATATCACTTTGGTACCGCTGCCGCCGAGCGCATGGAAATCATCGCTGGCTCCAGTGAAGTTACACTCGATGGCCAACAAGAGACAGTGCATTACGCATCCGGCACACACTTCGATGTCCCCGCCAACAGCGGATTCACCATCGCCGTCAGTGAAGGAATCTGCGAATACATCTGCTCTTTCCTGAGCTGAAAAGATTGATCACTTCCTGAAGATATCACAAAGGCCGCAAATTGTTTTGCGGCTTTTGTTTTGTACATCATCTTGCCCCACCAATGATGGCGCGAATCGCGCTTTGGATCGCGGGATCGGCATAACAAGGACCCGTGCCACTGCCACCGTAAGTGTGTGTCTCTAACAAGCGCAGGTCGCCACCCTGAATGACGAAACTCGGATTGCCGCTATCGCCGACAACCAGGTTGCGCTGGTAGAGCGACGAAATACTTGGATCAAAGGAAAAGGCGATCGTTTTCCCATAGTGATTGCGGACGTTGTGCAGCGAAACCGTTTTTGTTTGATCCGTGACGAATACGGCGCGGCCAGGCTGGAGATCACTCGCATTGGCGAAACGATACGCTTTGATCGATGAGGGCACGGGCAAGTTCAATCTACCAACGGCAACATCGGCCATGGGTGCGAGCGAGTGAACTTGTGTGATGTAGCGCTCAATCGGATTGCCATTGCGATCATGAAACATCACCGCGACATCACCTGGCCTGATGTAGTGAGCTGCCATCACCACATGCTGCGGGTCGATCAAAGTGCAAGTCCGCGAGTCATTCCATGACACACCCGTGAGATCGAGAGAATAGGTCCAGTTGCGCTTCCATTTGGCTAGACCTTTGGGTTCGTAGTAATCAAACACGGTGCCTTTTTCAGGACTGGGTGGCAGCAAGCCTCGCTCGCCTTTTTGCAGCGCGGCAGGGTCATAGCCCGATACGCTGCAACCATTCAGCAACATCGCCCACAACAAAAACCCAATCGCGGCGATTCTA
>JBIIAI010000014.1:0-33848 GCA_044239965.1 Akkermansiaceae bacterium | reverse complement strand
AAGCTGACATCTTGAATCAAGGTACGGGCGTTACCAAAAGAATTATTCAACAGCATGTCATAGTAATCGGACAGGGCATCTGAGCGTTCATCGAGAGGCCCTGTTTCCGAAACTACAAAAATTTGCGATAGAGCAAAGGCAATGCGTTGGCGCAACTGATCTGGTGCAGTAACCGATTGCTTCCACCAAGCATTGAACAATTGTGAGCCTGTGTAGGTATTGCTACTCGGATTGCTGACATTTCGCGAAGCAAAAACGAGTGGGTAGTGCTCACTAACAGGTGATGTAAATTGCTGGTCGATCCATGCTTCGTATCCACTCGACTGCACGGCTTGAATGTCGCTCTCCGTAGCTCCAAAAGTCGATTGCGTAAGAAAACGCACGGCGGCGCTGCGATTGGTGTGATCACTAGTAAAAGAGGGTGGGGATAGCGGCGGTGTAAAAGTTTGCGAGCCGGTTTGCTGACGGAAAATTCCAGAAATCTCGCCCGCAGGGTAAGTGGCACTGTGCACGTTGATGTAGGCTTGTGCGTTTTTCACCACGTTGCGAATATCAGCAACAGAGACCGCACCGGCAGGAACAATATCCCAAACGTAGGAACCATCGTTTTCCTGCTCTGCGGTATCGATGTCAAAAATGATCGCGCCGCCATGAGCTGATGAGTGAATGTGCGCACCTGTTTTCGGCGCGGTAAGATTGGCATACGAAAAGCGCAGTATCGCTTGTGTCTCGGCCTCGTTCATCTGCAAGGTTGCATTTCCGTAAGCGCCAGTGACGTTGCCATTTTGACCAGCCATTTGGGCCGTGTAAAGTGTCCCCGAGAGATCAGCCTGACTGGTGCCGAGCCATGGCGACAGTGCATAGGAAGGAATCACCCCATTCGGCGCTGTGGCAGCCATGGGATCAAGCCCACCGCTCGATGGCAATAACCAGCCTACGGATAGATGTGTGTCCGCAGTTGCATTGATACAGCGAGCCTCGAAGTAATATCGTTTGCCTGCTTCTAACCACAGGATCGGGCTCTGAGCAGCATTCTGCCAATCTTGCCAATTGTTTGGCTGTGAATTGTTGGCACGAGAATGCAAATTGATCGGCTCGCTATCGTTCGAGATCCACAGCGAGGACGCATCATTTCCACTGATCCAAAAACGATACATGCCTGTCTCGGGAGCTGTGATATAGCCGCGCAGTCGCTGAGCGATTCCCTGAGTTTCCGTTGATGCAATTTCTGCGATGGAAAGTGTCGAAGAAGTGTTAGGATTGGAGCCCCAAGGAAATGACGACAATGTGGCTCCAGGAGTGACACCCGTCCAGGTCTCATGTGTAATCAGTCCAGAGGTGGCCACGATCGATAGTTCGAGAATTGCGCTGCCAGAGCCATACTCGTTCGATGCAGTGATCGGAATGGACCAATTACCGGCAGTGGTGGTTGGCCCGCTGATGACTCCTGTCGTTGCATTGATCGTCCAGCCCTCTGGCAAGCCCGCAGCGGCATAGGAGCTGGGATTTCCACTTGCGGTTACTTGAAAATTTTTCGTGCCACTATTTTGCAAGTAAAGTTGCGATGAATTGATCAAAAGCTGTGGAGCGGTTTGCGGAAAGAGTCGATTGGTGGGAATCAATTGCCTTGCTAAACTAGCTGATTGCCAGAGCAATTGGCATTCAGCTGTTCCTGTTGTTTCATAATGTTCTACTACGATCGGCACTCGTTTGCCTGCAACAAGATCGATAACTGCTGTATATGTATTGCTATTTACAGCGACTGGACCGCCAGGCCAGTTGTTAATCAGAAGTTGGCCATTGACCCACAATCTGCCGCCACGGTTTACTTTTAACTCAAAAGTATAGGGCTGTGAAAACTCGGGAAGAACTTCGCCTGACCAACGGCTGGAGAAATTATTTGTAGTAACACCTACGGCAGGTGAGCTAACTCCTTGCGTATTACTATCAGTCCAAGAGTAATTGATTACAGGGTCTAGCCGTGAAACAATCCGGTTTGTGAAAAGGGGAGGGAGAGTCGTATCGTTAATGTTCAACTCATTGAAAAATTCAGCCCACAAGCCTGTGCCATTCGCGCTAATGGCGTCCGCGATCAATACGGCTGACTGAGGTGATGCTCCGATTATGTAATCGCTGCTTGGTGCAACAGCCAAGACCACTGCCTCATCAGATTCAGTTAGAGCGTCGGCTACAGGTGTTACCGAAATAGCTCGCGATAAGTCTGCGAATCCTAATGTGATGGAGGAGGGGATTGCTTGGTGATCGGCGTTTTGTGCCGCGCCGGATTTCTGCAGTGATACCTTCACTGCACGAAGTCCACCCGAACGTTTTAGTAAAAAGCTGCCGGCTTTCAATCCTCCTTGGGTGCTTGGTTCCGCAGCGTTCACTTCGACGGCGATGATACTAACGTAGGGAGGAGCTCCTAGCAAATAGGTTAAATGCTCCATGTCTGTATCAGTACAGTGACACTCGGGATAACATTCGTGGTTAGGTCCGCAATTGCAGCTTCCTGCTCCCGCATGATGCGCATCCAGACCTGCTTGAATTTCTTCCCAATCAGTAACACCGTCATTATCAGTATCAACATCGCTGACACGTACGCGAAAAAACTGATGCCTGTTGGTAACTGTCAGGGTAGATGAATGCTCAGTATCGTTGCCCATTTGCTCATTTCCTACGAGTGACCAAGATGCTTCATCGAGCGAAGAGGAGCACTCTACTTGGTACTTTTTTCCAGCGATCGAGGGCCATCGTAAAGTGATTTGATTGCCAATTCGAGACATTGAGCTAACACGGATAATATCGTTAGCTACTAACGGATTGGTGCCAGCGGCAGCCTCGGCAGCATTGCTTTGACCATCTCCATCGGAGTCAGCAGTAGCGCTGAGTTCATCAGCTTGATACTTCATTTGCCAAAGATCGCTAAGGCCATCACTGTCAAGATCTAAGGCTGCATGACCATGGAAACAGAATCCTAGCCAAGCAAATAAAAAAACGATGGTTTTCATGGTGTGCAATCGGTAGAAAGCTTAATACCAGATTTGCGACAAGATGGCGAGGAGAAAGGCGCATCAATTATCAGAAATCACTCATGCTACTGTTCTGTTATCGAATTGGGAAATAAGGGCAATCTACCAGCCAGATTGATTTTTTTCGGTGCGGCAAGGTCGACTTGTCGACTTTCGCCAATAACTACATCGTTGTAGGTGAGCGAAACTACAGTGAGATTGATAATTGGTTCGTCGCTAGTGCCCAACATAGAAACATTTAATATGCTCGCACAGTGTGGGATTTTTTGCACGCGCAAGGAGTTTCCGGGCTTTGCCCATGTGAACGAGGCCGTATTTTCACAAGGACATATGTATTCAATGATAACGGGGTATGGTCCGGCATTACCTAGGTTGTCCGACTGAATGAAGGCCTGTGCCCGAATCACAAAACCTGGATACATGAGATCCGTGTTTTGCAGCGGCTTGACTTGAAGGACTCGGTAATCACCCTCGATATAAACCGGTTTAACCTCCTCGGTGAAGTTTTGTAAGTAGGCACGCAACAGGCGAGCATTAAGCTTGGTTAGCTTTTTGGCATTCTCTGGTGCGGCATAAGCTGCGTAATTTTTGTAAATAGCATTGGGCAATAAAGAATCACCTGCTGGCGCCTCGAGTGCTCCAAATTCGATCGGCTCGGGTGCACGCCCAATCTTTTTCAGGATCGCATAATTTTGCGGGCGCTCAGGGTGATTGAAAATTTGTAGTGATAAAATCCATGATAGTGCGCACAAGCAAACGGCAAGCGCATGAGCGAGAATCCACCAAAAATAAGGAGGGCGCTTGCTGGCGAAGGTGGCTATTTTTGATTTGGCCATAGAAAATTAGACGCAAGGTTGACCCTCTGGCAAGGTTTGTTGCGGGGCCTCAGCTGGTTCAAAAGATGTGCCACAGCCGCATGAGCGCACCGCATTGGGGTTGGTGATTTTGAATCCTGCATCACTTAGTGAATCCGAGTAGTCTACATGACTGCCACGCAAGAAATTGACACTATCAGCAGAGATGAAAAACTTCACTCCGCTGGGATGTGCGATCGTTTCATCATCAATAGCTGCTTCTGCGATTCGCATCGCATACTGGAGTCCAGCACAACCACCGCGCTCAATCGATAGTCGCAGACCTTTCACCGCAGAAGCTCCTGGAACTTGATCAGTCTTGAGCAGCATTTGGCGCAAAGCCTCGGCAGCGGAATCGGAAATGGTAATCATGGCGTGCGAAGAAACTATAATGCATTACGCTACGGATGCGAAACATTTTGCGGGAAATTTTTTCGATTCCGTATTGCACTGATTCTGTCAATTGCTAGGATCGTGCCATGCCACGTATCGCCCTTCTTCAGTCAGGGACTTTTCCGAGTAAGGAGTCCTCGCTCGAACACCACATCTCGCTCATTCGCCAAGCCGCAGAACAGGGCGCGCAGATTGTGGTCACTCAGGAATTGTTTCTGACACCTTATTTTTGTACCGTGGAAGATACTCAGCTTTTCGATCTAGCAGATGAGCTTCCAGGGCCGATCACGGATGTGCTTGGACAGCTTGCGGGGGAGTTAGGCATCGTCTTGATTGCATCGCTTTTTGAGCATCGCGGTCCAGGGCTTTATCACAATACGGCTGCCATTTTTGACGCTGATGGTTCATTAATGGGGTTCTACCGCAAAAACCATATCCCACAAGACCCAGGTTTTGAAGAAAAATTCTATTTCACCCCCGGTGATAGTGGTTATCCTGTATGGGACACGCACTTCGGCAAACTTGGTGTCTTGATTTGCTGGGACCAGTGGTATCCGGAAGCAGCTCGCTTGATGGCTTTAGGTGGCGCACAAATTCTTATCTATCCGACTGCCATCGGCTGGCTTCCAGCGGAAAAAGCCGAGCTAGGAGCAGCTCAACATTGCGGTTGGGAAACCGTGCAACGTGGTCATGCCGTAGCGAATGGGTGCTTTGTCGCAGCTGTGAATCGCAGTGGTAGTCATGATGGTACAGAGTTCTGGGGGCAATCATTTGTGGCCAATCCTTACGGCGAAATAGTCGCGAAGGCGTCTGTCGAAAACGAAGAGATCTTACTGCACGATGTCGATTACCATGCCGTGGAGAATTTCCGACGCATCTGGCCGTTTTTCCGAGATCGCAGGATCGACACTTATCAAGATATCCTCCAGCGTTGGAGAAAATGAGCATCAAGGCGCATTCTTGATCTCATTGTTTTTCTTGCTCGACTCTTGTTTATCAGCATCTTTAAACAGAGAGGTAAACTCAACATCGGTCTCTACCCAACCGTGCGCGATGATTTTTTTGATTTCATACTGTCTGGGTTCCATACCTGCGTCTCGGGACAGATCGGCAACGATGGAATATGAAGAACCTGATCGATAAATTTGAGCCATCGCATAGTAGCAATCGCTATTGAGACGCAAGTAACCATAAAGTGTGCCCTCTTGCCCTGGGATCTGCAAACTCAAGCATAGCCATTCTTTTTCATCGCTAAAAACCCCATTGTAATAACCATCAGGCATAGCGGTAGCACGGAGTTTAACGTGACACTTGCCTTGCCCAATGATTTCGCTCCATGGTTTACTCAAATAATAGGTAAAGGACTCTGCATCGATCAGCCACTTCCCAGCGCTGTCATCATATGTTAAATAACCCATGCGGTTGACTCCTGATCGAAAAACCACCTGTATCAGTTCGAGAGATAGATCGTTCAATTGCTCAGAGCCAGCCCACTCAATGGACTCCACGCCATTCTCACAGGATTTAATTTCTTGCACCAACTGAAAAATCTCATCGATTTTTGCATCGCGCAGTCGAACCAAACCCTCCATCGCTGCTGATGATTCTGCATCGAGAAACATCTTCATCATTTCCGCACTCGCCTGAGTTGTGGGAGGAGATACGCGAAAAACTTCTGCCCGAGCGGCATCAGCCTTGGTAATCAATTGGCCGTTGCGATTTTGTCCATACCAGACCCAAATGATACCAATCAGAAATAACGCACCAACTGCGACCAAAGAATAGAGAATGTATTGACGGAAATCCACATTCCGATCTCTCTGATTGCGTGAAGAGCGCGAGCGCTGACGTCTCACACCAGAGCGATAATTCCGATGAATGCGAGCCACCTTGCCTACTCGGGCCGATGAAGAACTAGCCGTATTGTCGATCTCCGGAGCCTTCGACATACCGCGTTGAACATGTTTGGGTTTCATGAAGCGGAAAGGGGATCAACGAGGAACCAAAGTGATCCGCGTCGGATCATAGGAATCATCAGGGCGGAACAACCAACCAGGATTGCGATTGACGAGATCGTAGTTGGTCAACAAAAACTCAGGCAGAAACTGATTGCTATTCACATCATAGACTTCACGCCCCGTGTAGCGGCCCCATATGCGATATTCGTAGTTCTGATCGAATCCATAGCGTTGCCCCTCAGGGCCATCCTCAAGCAAGCGGTCAGGGTTAAGCTTATTGCTTTCGCGGAAAACTACTAATTTTGCGTGACGGGCTGATTGCCCCGGTTTTCTCAGGTATCCCCAAAACCGCGTTTTGTTCACGAAATATCTACGCCCATAAAAGAAATCGCCTTTAGGCTCGCGATCAATTTCCGCGGCTCGTTCATCCATCGTAGGCCCACCCATTGAACCGGTTCCGATAGTGCCTGCACATTGGCAAAGCAAAAATGACAACACGAGAAGGAAAAAAGGTTTAAAGTATCGCATAAAATCGTTGGCGCTGAGGAGGCTAGAAGTAATGATAGCTATTGGCAAGTGGGAAAAAGAAGATGTTAAAAATTTTTCGAATCCGATTGAATAAATCCGTTCACAGATGCATCATAGCCTTGTTATGAAAATTAAGGCCCTCCTCACAGTCTCCCTCGGTTTGCTTGCCTCACAAGTATCTGCAGAAGTTCGCACTTTCCTCGGCTCCTCGCGCTGGGACACAACCATTTTTCGCACGAACACCAACACGTCAGTTGCCAAAACAAGCTACACGACATTTTATCTTATCGAATACGTGAATGGCGAAATTGTCGACCAAATGAAAATTGACGCATGGTCCTACAAAAACCCAGCAACCAGAGTTACAGAGCGCGTTTTTCTTGTGGATAATGATTTCGGCATCGAGTATGCCTATTTCGGTATCGGCAACACAACTGTAGCTGGAGGTATGAAATTCGGCGGAATTGAGGCTTACAGCCCGTTTCGCGGAACTCTTTCCTTCGGAGGTCTTGGGGCTTTCACTTTGATTCCAACCGCGGACTACTATCCATTTAGCATCGATAACAATCCAGCTCTCGATATCATCTCCATCACGGGCTCAGCTCGACTGAACACATCCTTTAGCGGCCCTCAATCACTTGGCTTTTTCGAGCAACAGGTGAAGAGTTACCTGCGTTCACGGGGTTATTTTGAAGTGCAATAATCCATGAATCAAAGGATCATACTGGTGGCAGGAGTGGTCGTCATTTTTGCCGCCGGCTTTTATCTTGGAGAAACAAGGGCTAACCGAGTAGCCTATGATTTAAATTCAGAGCCCAATTCCGCTTTAAAGCCTGAACCTGCATTAAGTTCAGGCCAACCATCCTCGTCGCCGTTAAACACAGATGCATCGGAGTCGCCAAGCTCATTCGAGTCTCAGGCCAGCCGACGAGTAACAATGGAGCTCCTGCAAGCGTGGGGGAAGCCTAAACCCGGGCGTACAGCAGAATTGCTATCAGCACTGGAAGCAGTCACAACTGTGCCTCTTACTAAAGAACTACTGGCGGTCCTCAGGCAAATTATCGATGGTGGAGAAATCGACGAAGTGGACTACCTAATTTCAGTGATTGAGCAACGGGAAGAAAAATCGAGCGTAGCATTTCTCACTGATGCACTCGATCACCCTGACCAAGATGTACGTGATCGCGCCCTAATGGCTTGTGAGGCCGTGGCTGGTACAATTTTTTCTGATCCCGAGGCGGCGAAAACGTGGGCCCAAACGTGGAAGCCGAATCCTGCAGTCGCAGAGCTTTTTTCGGCGAAGCGATCGGCACCAGAAACGAGCGCAATCGCGCCAACTCAAGCCGGTCCTGCAGGGGCAGCTTTGCGAAACCAAGATGAATCAACCAAGCTCTCGCCGGCACAAAATCCACCACAAAAAGAAACTCCAGAGAACTGAATTCTCTGGAGTGGATCAAGATCGAAGTTCGCGACTTCTAGCAGGAAGGACTAACCGATCTCAGTAGGTGGGAGCCCCCATATCTTCGCCGCCACCATCACCTTGTTTGCCCTGTGCCGCTTTTTCCAAGCCTTCGCCGGCTTGGCGCATATCACGGGCAATGCCAATGGTGGTGTTGCATGAACTGAGGGATATCGCGATAAGGAATGTTGCAATGACTAGCTTCATAAGATTGACACGAGAAACATAACGTATTTTACAGGTTCGGCAATAGTTAATTTTTGCTTAATTCGCGGCGCATTTCGGTGATTTGCTCCCGCGCTTCAAAAATCAATGTGCGCAAATCTTCAATTTGCCGAGTCCATTCAGGATCCTGATTCGAATTCAATAGCTCGACGCAGGCTGAAATGCAGTCATTCAACCAAAAAAGACAGCGCTTCAGCAATGCCAGCATATAGCCCGGTTCTTGCTCATAAAATTCGCCTCCAACCTCCATACCTCCGGCTAGCTTCGCAGAGATCATCATCGACAGCATATTGATGCGATGCAGCGCGTCAGGCATGTACGAATTGGCGGTCAGTAATTCGATACTCAACGAGACAATCTGAGAAGTTTTCCTCAGCAAGGGATGATCTTGCGTGTTTGAATCATCCATTTCGTCTCCATCACTCCATGAGGGCACATCATCCCAAGGGAATGCTTCTTCGTCACTGCCGTCGAGATCATCGAATTCGTCCAACAACTCAATTTCCGAAATTTCTTCCTCCATGAGCAAGTTATCCTCTTGGCGGTCCAGCTCACTCGACCAACCCATCACATAAGATTGCTTAATTTCACGCTCAGCATCATCCGCATACTTTTCCATCACTTCCTGGAATGCGTCCGTCAGCCGGTCTGATTCCTGAAAGCGTTTTTCCCACTGGAATTCATCAGCATTTTCCTGACTCCACAAATCGCTGCGCTTATCACGCTGGATGTATTTGCAGACAAATTCACGCATTGCATCAAGATTCTTCATCTTCTGGGCGGACTCGTCTTCGACCGAGAGCTCCCATTGTCGCTCGCTCAGCTCGACAGTAAATACTGACGACTCAATCAAAACACGGCCATTAACCTGATCGAACCACTCTAAATACAAAAAATTGCGCAACGCCAAATCTTCCGCAAAAGGGGACTCGTGGTAGTTTTTACCTTTCCGGGATACAGATATGTCGCCAACCACTCCAGTTTGCGGCTGAGCCAATGCAGGGGCCTGAAGCCCTAGATCGGGGCTTTCCAAATGAAATGACATCTTGCAGCCTGCAACGTCTCGCCAGCAATTTCCGTGCAGCAAGAGCAAAATCGGCTCATCCTGATGGATTAGCCAAATCTTGCCAGTCGTCAAACCACGAACAGTGTTGTCGATTTCGCCGCGAATCACTGCGCTTTCAATTTTCCACGCCACACACAATCAATACCGCGTTCATGTCATCTGGTCAATGAAAAAGGCTAAGCCTACAGAACGTGGGGAAGAGTGGAAGACGCAGAAGGTAATGACTACCGCAAAGCAACAGTTTATGAAATACAAGCTACCAAGCTTCAATGTTAATTACCCCGCATTACATATATTGTAACAAGTAACTAGTTTGAACTTAACTGATCGGCCATGAATGGCTTGGGTGCATATTCCGATCGTTATGCGAATACTTTTTAAGGCTGAAGTAAGAGATTTCTTATTTGCTCCAGGTCGCGCAAGTTGACTGACAATCCAGAGCCTTCTACTGCACCGAACAATTGGTCCGCCATAGCAGATTTTTCCGCCTGCATTTTTTTCACGCGCTCTTCCACAGTGCCGCGAGTGAGCAATCGATAAACCTGCACGCGCTGCGTCTGACCAATCCTGTGCGCACGGTCACTCGCTTGTCGCTCTGCCGCCGGATTCCACCATGGATCGAAATGAATCACCGTCGAGGCATTCGTCAGGTTCAGCCCGTATCCGCCAGCTTTCAGGCTGATCAAGAAAATCGGTGGACCTGAGTTTTTCTGGAACTCCTGAACCAGAGCTTGACGATCCCGCGTCGCACCATCCAGTCGCAATGTATCCAAACCACGCGCCTCGCACTCAGCTTGGATCACGTGCAATTGTTTAGCAAACTGGCTAAATATTAGCATTTTGCGACCAGATTCCACGGAACCCTCGATCAAACGGAACAATTGCTCTAGTTTTGCAGAACGCTGCTCCATCGACCAGGATTCCACCAAGGACGGATCATAAAGTGCAGCATCACAACAAATCTGCCTCAAGCGCAGCAAAAGAGTCAGCAAACTCATGCGCGCTGCAGAATCGCCAGCACGTAACATGCTATCGATTTTCACCAAGCCCTGATCCAGCACACTTTGATACAGTCGGGCCTGATCCGCACTCATCTCACACCACTGATCATACTCCAGTTTCTCTGGCAAATCTTTGGCGACTTCTTCTTTTGTCCTGCGCAAAATGAACGGCATCACTCGCAATTTGAGTGAATCTCGTGATACTTGCGCACCAGCAGCATCGCCACCGACACGCTCATAGCGCTCGCGAAATGTCTTACGATCACCCAAATATCCGGGCTGCAAAAACTGGAAAATGGACCACAAATCCTGCATGCTATTTTCCAATGGCGTGCCCGTGAGCGCGATTTTGCGCTGCGCCTGCATCCGATAACATGTCCGAGCAGCCTCGGTATCAGGATTGCGAATCATGCTCGCCTCATCGAGAACCAATACCGAATACCCCCTTTTCATGAAAAAGGCTCGATCCTTCACGAGAACACCGTAACTTGTTACAATAACGCTGTGATTTTTGCTGAGTAAATCGTCGCCTCGCGCCCCACCATGCCAAACGATCGTTTTAAGCGATGGTGCGAATTTCGCAATCTCTGCTTCCCAGTTTCTCAACAACGAAGTCGGTACGACCACCAAGCTCGGATCGTCTGGTCGAGCAAAGGCCAAAAGCAGTGCGATCGTCTGAAGGGTCTTACCTAGCCCCATTTCATCAGCCAACAGAGCGAAGCCGTGGGATGATAGTCGGTCACGCAACCAGTTAACCCCTTGCCACTGATATTCGCGCAAGGTCGCATTCAATCCAGGGAAATCTATTGCTTTTGCCAAGTCATTTGATTTCGACTCTTGATTTACATCGAACGATTTATCGTAATATTTACGCAAATAATCAATTACGAGTGCATGGGTATTTTTTGCCAGAAACTCCCCTTTTCGCTGCTCAAATTGCAGATCGCGAGCAGTTTGCAGAAAGACTTCCCATGATTCCTTGGGCAACAATAGAGTTTTTCCATCGTTCGTTTGAATCAGTCGTTTTCCCGATTCGAGCAAACTACGGATTTTCAGGGCATCAAAGGCGCGTCCTTCTTGTGATGTGAACTGCAAGGACAAGGCCGTGTGCTGCGAATCAGCATTGCGCTGCTCGATACTGGCTCGCAATACCACCAAAGAGCTCCTAGCGCGCTTCAGGGCACTAGTCTCCTCGATCGCTCCCGACAATGCCAGCAACTCGTCGCGACCGGACTGGAAAAAGGCTAGCAAGCGGTCTTCACCACGCATCAGCCAAGCTCCGTCGATTTCCTCCCAGCCTTGATGCGACAACATATTCAAAAGCGTTTGCCGGCAGCCAATTCCTGCAACGTAGCAAACGTTTGATTCAAAAAAAAGATAGGATGACTTTTCCTCATGATGCTCCCGTGTCTGATTCCAGGTGTCATGTTGAAAATTCCACCGACATTGCAAACGCAAACCTTGCAGATTACCATCCATGTTCAGAATCAAGCTCGGTTCAAGTGTCTTCCATGCAATTTGCTCGATCCATCCCGACTGATCCACTAGTTTCGCAAATAAATCATTATCACTAAACAATTGAGCATGAACAATATTTGTTAATTTTTCCGCAAATAATAGATCAAAAAAACCCCATAGATTACGATCATTTGTTTGAAACAAATGTTCACCAATTCGGTAAAATCCTGATCTCTTCCCGCCAAATCGCTCGGCATCGGGCTCCACCAAGACCACCTCAACCTTGTCGATTAAAGGTCGGCAACGCACGTGAATCGCTGGAAATTCGCTACCGCAAACGATCGTTTGACTTTGACAAATTACCTCGGAGTGCCCAGATATCGCTTCCAAAAATTCCTCACAAGTTGTTCCCGGCATCGATAACATCCACGGCATCGGTCTTTGCGAAACACCTGTTTGACGGAGCCATGCAAGCAAGGACGCATCGGACTCGTCAGGCGTTCGGGTAGACTCCACAATTTTCGTGCTTAGCCTCCCTGCTTTCCACTCATCTTTCCAGCGCGGAAATAACTCTACCCGCAAAGCTCGACGATCCTCATTGGCGACCGTCGATTTTGAAACAATCGTTGGTTTTTTCTCGGAGGCCTGCGGCAATGACATTGCCGTTTTCCCTTGCCCTCTAGCTACTATGATCGCCGCCACCGCATGTTCACACATGGCACCCGTTCGCTGATTCTCGGCACAGTAGCAAAAAGTCTCCGCTTTGGTGTCATCAATTCGTTTGACCCGCACTCGGCGTGGTTTGACTCCGGAAATGATCGCGCGACATTCTGCCCCATCAAAATTAGCCTCTTTCACCAAACCCGAGCCAGCCATGGCCAAGCCCGACTTCACTGCTTTCCAGCCCGCTACTTTTTGCAACCACGCATCTGCCCAATCTTCTGCCATGTTCCGTGCCATGTTTTGCAACGCTGGCGAGATTTTGACAAGAACGAACCGAGAGAACGCATTATTCAAAACAAATGTTTGATTTAGATTTTTTTCATCACCCCATCGGTTTTGATTGCCAAACGCTCTGTTTCCATGGATGCTCCGCCCAGACATGAAAGTCATCGCAATCGGCAACCAAAAAGGAGGAGTGGGTAAGACGACCACCGCTATCAATCTTTCGGCAGCCCTCACACTACTCGGTCAACGCGTTCTCCTCATCGACCTCGATCCCCAAGCCAACACAACCAGCGGGATCGGACTCGAAGCCGATGGTGAAGCAAGCCTATACCCCGTGCTTTTGGGTAATGCGGATATCCGCGAAAAAATTCAGGAATCGCGCATGCCTCGACTTTCGATCATCCCATCAGCCATGGACCTCGCTGGTGTGGAAATCGAGCTCGCCCGTGCTGAAGATCACCTCACTCGCTTACGCGGATTTCTCCAAGGCCTCAAGCCGAATGACCTTTTTGAATACTGCATTCTCGACACCCCTCCCTCGCTCGGTGTTTTGATGACATCTGCTCTCGCCGCGGCCGACGAAGTAATCATCCCGCTTCAATGCGAATGGTTCGGACTCGAAGGCTTGGCTAAGATCGTTCACGTGCTGGAGCAGATTCGAGAATCAGGCGCCAGTCCCGATTTGAAATTGGAAGGCATTGTCATGACCATGTATGATGCTCGTACTAACCTGGCACGCCAAGTGGTAGAGGAAGTGAGCAATTATTTCCCGAATGAAATGTATAATACATTCATTCCTCGTTCGATCAAACTCGGCGAGGCGCCCAGTCATGGCAAAACCATATTTGAACATGATTCCTCTGGTCTTGCCTCACGAGCATACCTTGCGCTTGCCAAAGAGTTCTTGGCTCGCCACGGGGTTGCCAATGCCCAGGTCGTCTGAGCCGTTTCATGTTCGCACTCATTGATAGCCATAATCATCTGCATGATCATCGACTGGCTCCCGATAGAGTTCAGGTAATTGCGGATATGCAACGGGAGTGTATCGAGCACGCCATCGTGAATGGAACCTGCGAAGCCGATTGGCAGGACGTGCAAGAGTTGCACATGTCCAATCCAGACTTTCTTAGCCCAGCCTTCGGTCTTCACCCCTGGAAAGTCAAGGATCGGAGTCCAGACTGGCTAGAAAAGTTGCGGCACTTCTTGAAAAATCCTCGTGCAAGCATAGGCGAATGCGGACTCGACCAATGGCTCGTAGATGCCGACATCTATGACCAAGTAGCAGTGCTGCGCGACCACATCAAGCTCAGCCGAGAACTCGATCGACCGCTCACCCTGCATTGCCTCAAAGCCTGGCCAGAGCTTTTTGCGCTATTGAAAGAAAGCAAGCCCATCCCCCCTTTCCTTCTTCACAGCTTCGGCGGCCCTTCGCATTTGATACAGCCCCTGCTGAAGCTCGGCGCGCATTTTTCTTTTTCTGGTTATTTTCTTCACGAACGCAAACGCAAGGCTTTGGAAAATTTTCGCTTGATTCCGGCGGATCGATTGATGGTCGAAACCGACGCTCCAGACATGGCTCCACCGAAATCGCTGCTTACGCCTTATCAAAACGGAAATTTACACCATCCCGCTGATCTCCGATGGTGCATGGAGGGATTGGCGGAAGTGCGCGGCGAATCTCCCAAGTGCTGTGCCGAACAGTGCCGATCTAACAGCATTCGACTGTTTGCCCTAACTTCTGTATCGTAAGCAATCTTACAAATACCCGATGAAAACACCTAGCCATCCCTCGATTCTTATCCCTATCTTCAGCCTTGCCTTATCGGCGACCAGCGCTCTTGCTGCATCTGATGGACCGGTCAAAGTCTACATTCTCGCCGGTCAATCGAACATGGTCGGCATCGGCCAAGTCAATTCTGGCTCGACTCGTTGGGGTGCAGAATTTTCCGGCGCAGTGGTTTCCGTTTATAAAGGTCCTTATGATCCGAAGACCGATTACGACGCCCTTAAGCCCGAGCAAGCGCTGAAACTCACGAGCTTCGGCGGTGGCGAACCGACACCTTACCCACCCGGAGATGTCCGCATTGCGCGCGGATTTTACCAAGCCAAGGAGACCGGCACCTATGAATTCAATCCAGGCTATGGTGACAGCACATTCAACATCATGGTCGTCAATGGAATCGAGGCGCATCGCAAGGAAATCGGCGGCGAGTCATTGCACAAACCTGTGAAGCTCGAAGCTGGAAAAAAAGTCCCCTTCAAAATCACCTACCTAACAGCAGGAGCCAATGGTTTAGGTTGGACCTCACGACTCGATGTCCCAGGCACCTTGCATACCGTGGTTCACGAAGAGAAAAAATATCCCTACCTCATCGACAAAGAGGGACGCTGGAAATCGCGCGATGATGTTTGGTATAAAGGCGTGATCACGGCAGGTGCCAACAAATGGCTGAGCATCGGCTGTGGAGCCACCTCATCGCAAATTGGTCCTGAGCTTGCTATAGGAAACATCCTGGGTGATCACCACGAAGAACCTGTCCTGATTCTCAAAGCCTCTCAGGGCAATCGTTCGCTTTCTTGGGATTTTTTGCCGCCCGGCAGTGAGCGCTACGAAGTCGGCGATACCATCTACGCCGGCTACAAAGATACCTCGCCTTCGTGGAAAAAAGGTGAAGAGCCCAAACCAGTAAACTGGTATGCCGGTAAGCAATACGACGACTGCTTCAACGCCGCCAAAGATACTCTGAAACATTTCGACACCAATTTCCCTCATTGGAAAGGCAGAAAGTATGAGGTTGCTGGATTCATCTGGTTCCAAGGCCACAAAGACCAAGGGGAACCCGCGGCGAGTCGCTACGAGCAAAACCTCGTCAACTTGATCAAGGCCTTGCGCAAGGACTTCGATGCTCCTAACGCGCCGTTTCTTGTTTCTACGGGTTGCGGCAATCCTGGTCGCCAAGGTCCTGGTCTGAAAATTGCCGAAGCCCAGCTCGCCGTCGATGGTGACACCGGAAAATACCCTGAGTTCAAAGGCAATGTGAATAGTGTCGATGTCCGCAACGTTCTGCCCGACCCTGCGAAGTCTCCGAAAAACCAAGACTTCCACTACCATCAAAATGCCGGAGCCTACATGGAACTCGGCGAAGCCATGGGCAAAGGGATGTTGGAATTGCTCAAACCATGAGCCCGCAACTCGCGACCATGTCACATTTTGCTCTTTCCTATTCGCCTGTCAGCGGCTACTGAGGGCGTGACATGAGCCAAAATCAACTCGACCAACTGAAGCAATTCACCGTCGTTGTCGCCGATACAGGGGACTTCGAATCGATGAAATCCTATCAACCACAGGATGCCACGACCAATCCATCGCTGATTCTGCAAGCTGCTGAAAAGCCTGAATATCGCCCGATCGTCGAGAAAGCCGTGGCAGAATTTCGCGATTCCGCTCTCGGTGAACAAGAAAAACTCTCCGCGATTCTTGATCGCATTCTGATTCTTTTCGGTTTGGAAATTCTGAAAATCGTTCCTGGTCGTGTATCCACGGAAGTTGACGCACGTTTGTCTTTCGACACCGAAAGCACCGTCGCCAAGGCTCGTGAATTGATCGCTGCCTACGAAAAAGAAGGCCACAGCCGCGAGCGCATTTTGATCAAGATCGCCTCCACTTGGGAAGGTATCAAGGCTGCTGAGATTCTTGAAAAAGATGGTATCCGCTGCAACCTGACCTTGTTGTTCTCCTTCGCTCAAGCAGTTGCTTGCGCCGAGGCCAAAGTGCAGTTGATTTCTCCTTTCGTCGGTCGTATTCTCGATTGGTATAAAGCCTCCACGGGCAAAGACTACCAAGGCGACGAAGATCCCGGTGTTGTATCGGTCAAAGCGATCTACAACTACTACAAAAAATTCGGCTACAAAACCGAAGTCATGGGAGCATCGTTCCGCAACATCGGCGAGATCCAAGCGCTGGCTGGTTGCGACCTGCTAACCATCAGCCCCGGCCTACTCAAAGAACTGCAAGCAACAGAAGCACCATTGGCACGCCGTCTCGATCCCGCAGAAGCAGCGCAAGATGCTGTGGAAAAAATCTCACTCGACGAAAAAGCCTTCCGTTTCCTCTACAACGAGGACGCCATGGCCGTTGAAAAAACCGCTGACGGCATCCGTAAATTCTCCGCTGACATCATCAAGCTGGAGAAACTGGTTGCCTCCATGCTGTAATCAACTTCGACTCATCAGAGTTCCTTTATAACGCTCAGCAATGTCCGCTCACCCGGCATTCCTGAGCGTTTTTTTGTGGGAACTTCTTCTAACGTGAATATGATTCGACAAGTGCACCATGAAATGATAACTCATTTTGTAGCAACTCAATAACGCTATCGTAACTATGAGCACGCCTGAACTCCACGCCATTCAAGAGAGCATGAATAAAATCCAACGTGAGCTGGCCGAAATCAAGCGCCGTCAACAATCATTATTTCTCTTAGTGATTCTCATTGCGTTCGTGATCATCGATCCTTCTTTATTCCCTTTTGCTCTCGCGGCTTTCATTATATGGCAAGTATTCGATGCCGTGCACAGAAGAAGTTTGCGAAAACGCCGCGAGCAACAGGTATTCCGTCAGCTTTCTGGCAGAATGTAACAAAATCACGGAAGAACTCTGGATATGAAAGTTACACTATTTGCCCTAGGGCTCACTTTGGCGTTATTCATCTGCATTCTCGACTTTCGACTAAATGTTAGTATTGGCTATTTCATTCTCGTATCCGTGATGCTTATCGCCGCTGCGTTTTGGAAAACAGAAGGAATCAGCGACCACAAACTCGTTGTAATGCAGCATGTGTATACAATTTTAGCATCCGCTCCGATTACTATGGATGGGCTATTAGAAAGGCTCGTTCTTGTCGACGCAAATCAATCGGGCAGTTAATTTTATCAAGCCATTCTCGGATGCATGTTTGTTCGACGCCTGCTGGTAATACAAAACGGCTTGGTGACGATCGGCGATGGGGGTGATAAGCAAGTTTGATTTCCTTCGATCGAGTTTGTCATTTGCAGGAATGCAGGAAATTACAAATGTTACTATTTTTTTCTCACACGAAGACACGAGGGAAGAATCTATTGAATCGATATTCAGTTCAAAACTTTGCACCTCTGCATCTTGAGTTAAGCGGGCGCGAGTTTTTTGATTTTTCAGGTAAATCGCAGGAAACTATTGCTCTGTTAGGCAGGAAGGCGAGAGCCTACTTCGCAAAGGCTACGAAGGCCAAGCAGCCTTCGCCAAGGGCAGAGCCTCAAAACCCCACCTTCCTAACAGCCTCGTAGAGCACGATGGCGACTGCTGTAGAGAGGTTGAGGCTGCGAGTGCTGCCCTCGCGCATCGGAATGCGCAGGGCTTGATCGGCGGCATCAATGACCATTTGCTCCGGTAGGCCTTTGCCTTCGCTACCAAAGACAAGATAATCCCCCGCCACAAAAGGCACTTCCCACAAGCCGCGTCGAGCCTTGGTGCTGAGATACCAGAACCGTGCGGATTCCCCCGCTGCCTGCTGAAGATCCGCATAAGATTCCCACACGCGGACATCGACGTCTTTCCAGTAATCGAGCCCCGTTCGACGCACATATTTGTCATCTAACGAAAATCCGAGTGGCTTGACGAGGTGCAGGACAGAACCAGTAGCCAAGGCCAAACGCCCCGCCGCACCTGCGTTGTGTGGGATTTCGGGTGCAACGAGAACGATGTGAAACATAGCCGTCGAAATAATCAACCTTTACGGGTTAGCAGTGATTTTCCTGTCATTTCGGCAGGCTGAGCGACACCGAGCATATCGAGCAAGGTCGGTGCGACGTCAGCAAGAATGCCATCGCGCAGGGTCACTTGATCGGCATCAGCGGCAACGTAGAGCGAATGAACGAGGTTGGTGGTATGAGCGGTGTGCGGTGAACCATCAGGATTGCGCATGACCTCACAGTTGCCATGATCAGCGGTGATCAAGAGTTTGCCGCCAAGAGCTAAGGTTCGCTCCACCAGCAAACGCACGCCGAGATCAATCGTCTCGCAGGCATGAATGCCCGCTTCGACGACACCTGTGTGCCCGACCATATCGGGGTTGGCGAAGTTGACGATCACCATGTCGTAGTCTTCCATGCGCCGATAGACCTCAAAGGCCACATCGGGTGCACTCATTTGCGGTTTGAAATCGTAAGTGGCAACTTCTTTCGGACTGATCGCGAGGTAGCGGTCTTCGCCTGGATACGGAGGCTCGACGCCGCCATTGAAGAAGAAGGTAACGTGTGGGTATTTCTCGGTTTCGGCACAACGGAGCTGAGTTAAGCCCGCGCGCGAAACGGTTTCGCCGAGAATCATGGTCAAGGACTGCGGCAGGAAAATGACTGGGCAAGAATAGTTGCCGTAGTTCGTCAGAGTGACGTAGTGAACCTGCGGAGTGACTTCGCGATCAAAGCCATCGAAATCGGCATGCAAGAATGCATCGGTCAGTTGGCGAGTGCGATCGCTGCGATAGTTGAACCACAGAAAAACATCGCCATCACGAACACGCTGCTCATTTTGATGGGAGAAAATCAAGGGCAAGACGAACTCATCACCACGCGGGTCAACAGCGTAGGTGGCTTCGACGGCTTTGGAAGGGCTGAGAGTGGTTGTTTCACCGCGGCCAAAAACGATCGCATCCCAGGCGAGTTTGTTACGCTCCCAGCGCTTGTCGCGATCCATAGCATAGTAGCGACCGATGACGGTGGCAATGCTCGCATTTGTGCCTTCAAGGCGTTTTTCGACATCGGCGAGGTAGCCCGCGCCACTGGTCGGCGATGTGTCACGACCATCGGTGATCGCATGAACGAGAGTATCGGTGACGCCTGCACGCGCGGCCATTTGACAGATCGCGATGAGGTGATCTTGGTGTGAGTGCACGCCGCCATCGCTGACGAGGCCGATCAAATGCAGTCGGCCATTTTTCGCTTTGGCGAAGGCTTCTTGGAGATTTGGAATGTGCTCCATTTCGCCATCGAGAATGGATTTGTTGATGCGGGTGAGATCTTGATAGACGATGCGCCCTGCACCGAGGTTGAGGTGACCGACTTCGCTATTTCCCATCTGACCATCAGGCAGACCAACGTCCATACCGCTGGCGGAGAGTCGTGCTTGGGGATAGGTCGCATAGAGCTGATCGTGAAACGGGGTGTTCGCGAGCAAGGTGGCATTGCCATCACGCTCGGCAGTTTCTTTTCCTCCGGGGTTCACTCCCCATCCATCACGAATGATCAAAACGACTGGTTTCTTTGCCATAACGCGCTTGTCTTAGCCGAGGAAAGTGGGTTCGTCCATAGCAAATCCTGTTTGCATCATGCAGAACAAAAACTTTCGCTGTCATGGATAGAATGCTTGTGAGATGTCGCGTGGGCGTGTTAGCTTCGCTGCGGGATGGAATCCATCAAAAATTTTATTGCCGAGCACTGGCGTAGTGCCATCGAGATCCTGATCCTGGCGGCTGGAGTCTATCAGATTTTCCGTGCCTTCAAGGCTACGCGTGGCGCGCGGATTCTGGTCGGTTTGGCATCGATCCTGATTTTCCTAACCTTGATCTCGCAGCTTTTTTCCTTCCAAGTCATCGGCTGGATCATTACCCGTGCGGCAGCGGCCTTGGCTCTGGCCTTGATCGTGATTTTCCAACCTGAGCTGCGCAACGCGCTCGCCAAGCTTGGTAGTAGTCGACTTTTTCTCTTTTCTACGACGAGGAAGTTGGCATTCTTGGAAACTTTTGCCGATGCCGTCGTAGCGCTTTCGAAAAAAAGAATCGGCGCGCTTTTTGCCATCGAGCGAGGCATCAGCTTGCGCCAGTATCTGGATACGGGAGTGAAAATGGACGCCATTTTTTCGCAAGAACTGACCATGGCTGTGTTTCATCCCAAGGCACCGCTTCACGATGGTGGCATGGTGATCGCGCAAGACCGGGTCGCTGGCGCCGCTTGTGTTTTTCCTGTTAGCCAAAAAGAACTTGGTGATCGATCGATCGGCTTACGTCACCGCGCCGCCATCGGTGTTTCTGAAGAGACTGACTGCGTGGTGGTCGTGGTTTCCGAAGAAACAGGTTCGATATCTCTTTGCATCGATGGTGAAATGGTCCGCGCGGCGAATCCTGAAGACTTCCGCATGCGGCTCGAAGCTCAATTCCTCTCCGCTCCCAAAACACATGAAACAACTGCTGACAAAGAACTGGCCGGCTAAAATTTCCTCGCTGATTGCCGCCTACGTCATCTGGTATGTGATCCATCAGCATATCGGCGATGACGTCACTAACGGACAAGCGCGCGATCAACAGCGCTTGCAGCAATTATTAGAGCAGAAAATGGAGGAAGTTCGTGCCTTACAGGTTAAAATTTACGACGCCAATGCAGAAAAGGCTCTTCGCGCGATTCCCGTGCCCGAGGAAGATCTTCCACCAACTGAAGCTCCAGCTCCATCGCCTACTCCTAACAAGGCACCTAAAAATAAAGCTGCGGACGTGACAACGCCTCAATAATTTTATCTTATCTCCATGAATTGTTTTATCGCCGGAACGGATACTGGTGTGGGCAAAACCCACATCACTCGCATTTTATTAGAATCACTGCGAGCAGATGGCTTTGATGCCGTCGGCTACAAACCGATCGTATGCGGTGATCGCGGTGATGCCGAACTACTCGCTGCGGCATCGGGAGGCCTCGATCTCGATGTCGTCAATCCCGTTTGGCTGAAAACCCCAGCGGCACCGTGGGTTGCAGCACAATTGGAAAATCGCCAGATCGATTGGCAATCGCTCATCGATGGCTACCATCGCCTCGCTTCACAACATGAAATCGTGCTCGTCGAAGGTGTTGGTGGTTGGGAGGTTCCGATCAGCGCCGATGCAAGCAGTGCTGACCTTGTACAGGCTCTGCAACTTCCGGTCGTCGTCGTCGTTGCTAATCGACTAGGAGCCATCAATCACACCGTGCTGACTTGCCAAGCGATTCGCGCGCGCAATGTTCCTCTCTGTGGGTTGATTCTCAATCATCTCGTTGATGAATTTGATACAGTCATGATCGCTAACAAGAGCAGCATTCCCCACTGCGCGCAATCGCCCCTGATCACCGAAGTAATTCACTCGCAAGATTGGATCGAGACTGATTGGCTCACCGATCAGTGAAATCGTTTTCCTGAAACCAAGTTTTGACAAAACCAAGGAATCTGTTTCATTGTCCCCGCGATGTCGACACTGCTTCCTACTGTTCCCGATGCTACTGGTCACTATGGTCCCTTTGGTGGCATGTTTGTGCCCGAGACTCTGATGACCCCCTTGCAGGATCTCGCTGTGGCTTATGAAGAGGCACGTCAAGACCCCAGCTTCCAAGCGGAGCTCGATGACCTGCTTCACAATTACGTTGGTCGCCCTACCCCACTCTATTTTGCCGATCGCTGGACCGAAAAACTCGGCGGTGCCAAAATTTACCTCAAGCGTGAGGACCTCTTGCACACTGGTGCACACAAGATCAACAATGCTTTGGGGCAAATTTTGCTCGCCAAACGCATTGGCAAAACACGCATCATTGCGGAAACGGGAGCCGGTCAACACGGAGTGGCCACGGCTACCGTGTGCGCAAGATTTGGCATGGAATGTGTTGTTTACATGGGCGCCGTCGACATGGAACGTCAGGCGCTCAACGTCGCACGGATGCGTTTGATGGGAGCGAAAGTTGTTCCCGTCACTGCCGGTCAAGCGACATTAAAAGAAGCAGTCAACGAGGCCATGCGCGATTGGGTAGCCAGCGTCGATCACACCCATTACATTCTTGGCTCCGCTCTTGGCTCTCATCCATTTCCCATGATGGTGCGCGATTTCCATCGCGTGATTGGCGTGGAAGCTCGTCAGCAAATTCTTGAAAAAGAAGGCCGATTGCCCGATCTGCTAGTTGCTTGTGTAGGTGGTGGCTCCAATGCCATCGGCTTGTTTCACCCATTCCTCAACGATGAAAACGTGCGCATGGTCGGCGTTGAAGCTGGCGGAGAAGGCATTGTTCCCGAGCGCCACGCAGCACGTTTCCAAGGAGGCAAACTGGGCGTTCTCCAAGGCACCAAAACTTGGTTGCTAGCCAATGACGATGGTCAGATCGAACTCACCCACTCGGTGAGCGCCGGTCTCGACTACGCAGCAATCGGACCTGAGCATGCCTACTTGCAAAGTATTGGACGCGTCGAATACACCTACGCCACCGACGATGAAGCCCTCGCGGCATTTAAAGCACTTGCCACCACTGAGGGCATCCTCCCAGCTCTCGAAAGCTCACACGCCTTGGCCTACGTTGAAAAAATCGCGCCCTCGCTTCCTAAGAGCGACATTCTCATCATCAACCTCTCGGGTCGTGGAGACAAAGACGTCGAGCAAGCAAGCAAGTATCTGCTCTAACGTTGAAACTTACGCTACGAAAAAAGCCACCCCGTAACGGGTGGCTTTTTTTGTGAATCGATCAAGAAAATATCGATCAGTTGCGACGTCGGCGAGCAGCAAGGGCGAGCACACCGAAGGCGCCAAGCAAGGTAGCACTTGGCTCAGGAACTGCACCCCAGCTCACAGCTTGCAGGCCAGAGCCATCTCCGCCTTGTGTTGAAACAAGAAATGAAGTAGTACTAAGTTGTGCGAGACCAACTGACTCACCTGCGCCGAGGCCGATGATATCGAAGTCAACATTGGTTGGCTCAGTCCCCAAAAATGTCACAACGATCGACTCGTTCGGATCCATCTGAAGACTGGTGCGAACGGTGCCGCCGTCGTTTTCATAACGGTTACCAACTTCGAGAGCGCTGGCAAAGCCGGGAGCAAAAGAAACGTTACCGTAGCCAAAGACGTTGATTACCAAAGGACTTGGCGGAATCGTAGCACCATTGTATGCGACGAAATCAAGTGTGAATGCGTTGGCTTGTACAGCAACAACGAGGAGGGTTGAGGCGATGATTGATTTCATGTAGGAGGTATTTAGAAGACGCTGGAGAGTGGAATTGGTTACCGACTCGGTCAAAACAAATTTTGCATTTTTTGGATATTTTTATTGATTTTAACCAATTTATTATAAGTTAATCTAAATTAAACCGAAGAAAATCATCATAAATTCATAATATTACAAAAAAACAACCATTGCCTCTTGCCCAACCTCTCACAAACCTTGTAAAGTCGCCGCCGCTTATGAACGCAAACAAAATTATCCTCCTAAGTTCGGCATTGGGCTCACTACTCCTTTCAGCCTGTGCTGACTTCAATCAGAAGCCTGCAAATTCAACTGCAAAAGTAGACGAATGGAATGTCCGCAGTGTGCAACACGGCAAAGCATCTTGGTATTCCATCAAGACCAATCGCGGCACACGAACCGCTAGCGGCGAGCGCCTCGAAAACAATGCTTACACAGCTGCTCACAAAACACTACCCATGGGCTCCAAAGTACGGGTAACCAATTTGTCCAATGGAAAGTCGGAGATCCTGCGCATTACAGATCGTGGACCTTTCACCAAGGGTCGCATTATCGATGTCACCATTGGCAGCGCCCAGCGTCTTGGCTTCTATTCACGCGGTATCACAGCCGTCAAGGTTGAGGTATTAGACAAAAAACAAAACGCGGAAGAGACGAAGAAACTCGCGAAAAACTAACGCGGTTTTCTATCTACCGTAAAGCTTGGAGTGGCGGCAGTAAGGTGCCTATGGCGTCTGCCGCTGCTCTCAGCAATTCAATTTCACGGTCATCAATGATGCCATCTTGTGATATCGCCTCGCCGCACCACTGAAGAATTTGTTTTTTCAAGGGCGGTGAAGCTTGATCCATCGCAGCAAATACTCCATCGAGATCATTCAAGTCATATTCCACTTGAGGTAATTCACGCCCCGTCAATTGCCGGTAGGCCCCAACTCCTGTTTGCCAAGTTTCACTACTCAGAGAGAAGCGAGCAAAGCACGCGAGCAAAAGCGCAAGCTCGTTTTCGAGCTGCTCCATGCGGTAATAGCGAATCGGGCGTAGGTCTCGTCGCTCGAAAGTTCCTGCAAGATGGCGCTCCATTGCGCGCTCCATCATCAATTCAAACAATGTTACCTCACCATCACTGCTGATCAGGTGACGTGCATGCTCGCGGAATTGGTCATACTCCTGAAGATTCATACGCCGCAGAAGAGGGATGGCAAGATCCATCACTGCAATTTTTTGCACAGAAGCCATGCTCAGACTGCGCGATTGCCATAGTGCTACTGCCTCCATTTCTTCTGCGGAAAGAGTCGGCACCAGCCAACGCATTTCTTCCTCGCGGAGCTGCTCATCCTGTGCGACGAGCATTCCCAGCACGGCACCTTTGGCTTGCTCGACGTTGAAAAACGCGATCTCAAGGTCTAACGAATTTCGCATCTTTGTGCCATAGTCGGCATTGATACTTGCAGCTGCGCCAAGTCCACTGAGGGCCGCACTTTGCCACTCACGCTTGGCTGAAATTTCCGATGCCGGAGAATGATCTCGATCCTTTTGTGCCGCAGCCATCGATGCAACCACGCTTGGATCGAGCAAACGAATCCGTTCGGCGAGAGGCGGATGTGTGGCCAACAAACCCGAGAGCAAGCTGCCTGGACTGGAAAAAAACATGTGTGCAGCCTCTGCAGCTCGCGGTGCATGAAGACTGCCGCCTTGCTGCACGAGAATTTTTTTCAAGGCTCCAGCAATCCCTTGTGGATCACGCGTGAACTGCACGGCCGAGGCATCGGCAAGGTATTCGCGCTGACGCGAAACCGCTGCTTGGATCAATCGACCAAAAAAAACACCCACCGAGCCGATCAACCAGACGGCAGCCCCTGACACCACGATTGCCAGCAACAAACCTGCGCTGTTCTTGTTATCGCCAGAGCTGCGGACACGGACGTGACGCAGGATGGATAAAATCCCCCGCCCCAGCATCGCGATCATCATCAGCCCGAACAGCCAGCCAATGAGTCGTAAATTGAGCCGCATATCACCATTGAGAATGTGACTGAATTCATGCGCCACCACACCTTGTAGCTCGGCACGTGTAAGTTCTTTGAGGCAACCACGGCTCACTGCCACCACCGCATTGCTCGGCTCAGTGCCCGCGGCGAATGCATTGATCGATTCCTCATCGTCCATCACCCACACTTGCGGTGCGGGAATGCCTGAGGCGATGGACATTTCCTCGACCACATTCAACAAACGGCGCTCTGCGGTATCGCGCGTTGCGGGATCTACGGGACGCGCGCCCATATCGCGAGCCACTACGGAACCACCTTGCCCCAGTTGAACCAGCTTGAAAAAACTCCCTAACAAGATAACGACCAAGCCGATCGCTGCGACGCTCAAACCGAAGGATTGATCGGCATGCCCAGCATATTGCGAGATGCCGATCGCCGCGCCATACAGCGTAGCCACAGTCCCTAAGACCCCCAAGGCAAACCACAGCACGAGCCACCTTGTGCGCTTGCGAGCTTGATGCTGTGCTTCGAAAAAATTCATACCGCCCTCCCGCTCATTCCCGAGATTAGAAGGAGACCTTTACGGCTTCGCGCTCTTTTTCCTCTGCGACTTCAAACAAGGCCGCGGGACCGAAGGAAAAGAATCCCGAGATGAAGTTCGTCGGAAACGTCTCACGCTTATTGTTATAGAGTGTGACGGCATCATTGTAGGCCTGACGAGCAAAGGAAACTTTGTTTTCGGTAGTTGTCAATTCTTCGCTCAATTGCATCATGTTGGCATTCGACTTGAGGTCTGGATAAGCTTCCGCCACAGCAAAGAGACGACCAACCACACCACCAAGACGACCTTCTGCTTGTGCCAATTGGCCCACGGCAGCTGCATCACTTGGATTGAGTGCCGCGGTATTGCGCATACTTTCTGCTTGGTTGCGCGCCGCGATCACAGCTTCGAGCGTTTCCCGCTCATGCGCCATGAATGCTTTCGCTGTCTCCACCAAATTCGGGATCAGATCATGCCGACGTTTCAACTGTACATCGATCTGCGCGAACGCATTGCGGAAGCCATTGCGCGCACGCACTAAGCCATTATACATTCCCACAAGAAACATTACCACAACTGCGGCGATGCCCAAGACGATTACGATTAATCCTACTAATGTCATTCCCATGATGAAGTTTGTTGTTCGGAATGCAAACTAGCAAAGCACTGGGGTCATGACCATGAGAAAAATGCAGAAAAATTCCAATCGACGATCCAGTGGTAAGTCGCGCGTTGACAGCAAGCGTGAATTGAGGAAAGAATCGCCTCGACTCCATGGGTAAGGTAAAAATCAAAAACGTTGAGGCTGGGTTGTTTGTTCCTGCGGACTATTTCTCGCGGGTTCGCAAAGCAGACATTTTTCCTGATGAGGATAAACCTTTGGAGGTAGATTTGGGCTGCGGCGATGGCGCATTCTTAGTGGCGATGGCGCGCGAATTTCCGGAGCGCAATTTTCTCGGCGTAGAGCGCTTACTTGGTCGCGTGCGCAAGGTCGCTCGCGATATCACACGAGCCGGACTCACCAATGCAAAGGTGTTGCGCTTGGAAAGCAAATACACGATCGAATGGTTGCTGGAAAAAAACTCGATCAGTCGCCTCCATTTACTTTGTCCAGATCCTTGGCCGAAGGCCAGACATCACGAGAGACGACTGGTGCAGCAAGATTTTTTGCATTCGCTATGGGATGCGCTTGCCCCGGAATCCGAATTTCTATTCAAAACCGATCATGATGAATACTTTGATTGGGTGCGCAATGAGGTGGAGCAGTTTGGCAAATTTTCGATGATTCCATGGCAAGACGGTGATTTTTTCTACCCGAAGACTGATTTCCAATTGCTGTGGGAAAGCCAAGGCAAGCGTTTGCAATCACTGCGCTGCAAAAAAGGCACCAGCCTCGTGGGCTGATGCCTAGAAGTAAGTTCGCAGTATCGATTAGTATTTTACACCGCAACCATAAGGTTCGGTTTTCGCCGTCTCCACGGGCTTATCAGCTAAAACGGCATCCAATGCTTTCGATACGTAGTTCTCGGCACTGGCAATGTCAGCTGCATCAGTCGATTTTTTAGAATCGATCGCACCATTGTAGGCAAGCACGCCTTTGGCATCGATCACAAACATGTGCGGTGTGACTTTCGCATCGTAGGCCTTACCAATGGTACCGCTCTCGTCGGCGATCAAATGACTGGCTTTGCTGCCCTTTTCTTCGGACATTTTGATGAACGTGGCGTCATCGGTGTAGCTACCGCTGGCCTTAGACCCAGAATTGATGGTGATCCACACCACTCCTTTTTCGGTGTAAGTTTCTTGGAGTTTCTGCATGTTTTTCGAGCCATAATGCTTCACGACGAAGGGACATCCGTGGTTGACCCACTCGAGCACCACTACTTTGCCTTTTAAAGCGGCGAGCGAGACATCGGCTCCTTTCGCATCTTTGGCGGAGAAATCGGGAGCTGCCTTGCCCACCTCTGCGGCATTAGCGGAGATCGAGATGGAAATGGCGCTGACCATTGCAGTAAACATGTTTTTTGCTGTCATCATAGGGGTTGATTTGGTTTGTTGTTGGATTGTTTGTGTCTTGTTTGGATATCTCGTCATTGCAATCATGCAAGATGAGCATAGTAAGTTTGCGCAATATTTTCGACTGTCCAATGAAAAGTTACTTTTTCTTCCATTCGAGCAAAATCGGGCGCTTGAGCTTGGCCGAATTCACGATGAATTGCAGTGATGCAATCTCTTTGGGGGCATACTCACTGCGCTTGGCTGAGGCCGTGAAGTTCTTGCCTGAGCCATCGCCGCTCCCGATCAAGACTGCTGCGGCGGGATCGATGATCTGCTCATCGATTGGGAATATTTCCGCACCTTCTAGCGAAATGGCGTCATCAGCTTTTGCTTGTATCGTGAGATGCAACGAGCCATCGCGGTCATCGACAGATACCTCCCAACGTGGATCTTTCTCCGGGATTTTTGACCAAGCGAGGTCGATCAGTTTTTGCTCTCGTAACGCTGCTGTCGGAGACGCCCCGCTGTGGAGGGTGGCACTCAAAACGGCATCACCCGGCACGCAGCCCTTGTCATTGCAAGCTAGCCAGCTCAACTCACCCTCGATTTTCACATCGCCAGAGGCATTTTCTGGAGCTGTAAGCTCAAAGGGTAAAAGCACTTCACCGTGGTAGGCGTATGAAGCAATATTTCCCGTTACCTCACGTTGAGGCGCGGGAAATGACAGTTCACTTGCCGACCAACCAGCAGGTAATTTCCATTTCACCTCGGTTTTCATGCCTCCTTCGCCAGGATTGATCCAGTAGCCGTGATAGCCAGGATCGTAGATCATGCGCACCGCTGCGCGAATTGGTTTGCCAGCTTGGTAATGAGAGTCGGCAATCAGTAAATCGACCTTAGCATTGCCTTCATGCGGTGAGGCAGAGACTTGCGAGTAGCCGAGTGGAAGCAAGGCAAGCCCCGCCAAGGCTGAAGATGTGAATGATTTCATACGGCCCTAACCTAGCACGTTTCTGCAAGTGGTCAGGCAAAAAGTCATTAGGAAGGAAAAATTTCTCTCAGCAATGAGCTCGAACGCTCTTATCCAACAAGCACGATTACATCAAATCACTGGCCGTGACGGAATTTTGTTCGCGTGATCCAAGCAACTTCGCTTGTGAGATTACGCGGGTGCGGGATTCATCGAAACGAAAAGAATGGCAATTAGGGCACAATACGGAACGGATCGAGACAATTGAGTCGCAGCCCTCACAAACCTTGTAGGCGGAGGCATTGGCAGCGATTTTCAGAGCTTTGTCTTTGCGTGATTCGTTGGCATTCATGGTGAGTTTAGAAAAGTGAGGGCGTAGAAAAAAGCGGATAGGAAACATCCCATCCGCTCGGATCTGGAAAAGGCGCTTAATTAAGCGGTAGCCAGAGCTTTTGCAGTCTTGCTCTTGATGTTTGCAGCTTTGTTGCTGTGGATCAAGTTGGTCTTCGCTGCTTTATCAACAGCGGAAGCAAGAACGCTTGCTGCGGCAGTGGCAGCAGTTTTGTCGCCAGCAGTGAGAGCATCAGCTACTTTCTTGCGGAGAGTTCTGATACGGCTTTTCGCGGCGCGATTGCGCTCGGTGCGAACTTCAGTTTGGCGGATGCGCTTTTGGGCAGATTTGGTGTGGGCCATGATGAAAAAAGACTGATGTGAAAAGTGCGGACAAGCACCGAACTGGAAGACACTCAGAAATCTGATGACGCATGCAGCGCCTGTCACCACTTCGCTTTTTGTCGCGCGGGGGCGGAACTTTAGTATTCCTGACAAAAGAGTCAAGAAAAAGCCGCAGATTTTATGAAAAAAGTAATTTCCTCACGACAATGAAGCATTTTCATGGGCTTGTTGATACTTTAGGATTGCCATTTTTGAGCCCTGAACGATAGTTCATACATATTGAATAGTAAGAAATCATTTTCCTTTGCCTCACCATCATCGTTCAACCCCGGCTGTGTTGTATGGATCGATTTTTCATCACAATGCTTGCCATTTCCCAAAATCAACCAATGATCCATCGCAGCGAATCCACTACTCCAAGCCTGTTCCCCGAATCATTTCCCGTGACTAAATCAACCGAAAAAACTGCCAAACGCGCATCACAAACGAATTACGATGCGCATGCCTACGGCCTCATCGCTCCGCCCTCCAAAAACCCGGAAGTTCAGGTGAAAAACTATGTGCTTGATACGAATGTGCTACTCCATGATCCGAGCTGCCTCAATCGATTCAAAGAAAACCACATCTGCGTTCCGGCGGACGTTTTGGCAGAGCTCGATAAATTCAAGAGCGAGCAAACTGAGCGCGGGGCAAATGCTCGCCGCGTTCATCGCAAGCTGATGGAACTTTTCACAGGGGATGCACCCGTCACTCAGGGCGTGCCGACCGAAGGTGGTGGCACGGTGCGAATGGTCATCTATGATCCTCTCATCTGTCCGAAAAACTCCGCGGACCTCGAATTGTTTCACCGCATTTTCCCTGACCAGGAGCGGATGGATCACCGAATTCTCGCTTGCGTGCTGCTCATCAAGCAGTTCAATCAAGGCGCTGTTGTGCTCGTCACCAAGGATCTCAATATGCATCTCAAGGCGCGGACAGTAGGGATCGACTGCCAGGACTATCTCAACGACAAGGTCAATCCCGAGGAGGTATCCAATTACAGCAACAAGCTAATTCCTGTCGACCCCTCTGAGCTCCAACGTTTCGCTAGCAGTGGTGAGCTTGATCTCGCCGAGGAGCGCATCGCTGGATTATCCGTCAATGAATACGTGCTCCTCGATGCGGGCGACAACCATCAAATGCCCGCGCGAATGGACAACCACGGCATGTTGGTTCGGCTGCTTTGCCCCGATGTGCTTAAAATCCCCGATGGTCACAATCTCAAGCCTCTAAATCTCGGACAAAAATGCCTCATCGATGCGCTATTGAATCCCGACATTTCCCTCGTCACCTGCTACGGTCATGCGGGAACAGGCAAAACCCTCGTCGCTGTTGCTGTAGGACTGCACGAAATGTTTAATCGACGCTACAATGGAGTCACGATCAGCCGACCAGTAGTGGCCATGGGTGATCAACTCGGATTCCTGCCAGGCACCTTGGAGGAAAAAATGCGTCCGTGGCTGCAACCGATCCACGACGCGCTTGATCTCCTGATGCGTCCGCAAATGCCCGCGAGTGGTCCGCGCCGCAAGCAAGTCAAAAAAGACCAGCCAGACCCGAAAGTCAAAAAGCCATGGGAATTACTCATGGAACAAGGAATTATCGAAATCGAGGCACTGTGCTACATTCGTGGTCGTTCGATTCCGAACCGCTTTTTCATCCTCGATGAGGCTCAACAGCTCACGCCTCAAGAAGCAAAAACGGTGGTCACGCGCATGAGCCGTGGCTCCAAGTTGGTGCTCGTCGGCGATCCCGCACAGATCGACAATCCCTATGTCGACAGCCGCAGCAATGGTCTAGTTTACACTCGCAATCGCTTAAAAGACCAACCTTTCACGGCGCACGTAGCATTGACGCGTGGTGAGCGCTCTGAACTCGCAGACGTTGGTGCGAAGTTGATGTAAAGCTCTCGAATTTTTTGTTGGAAAAAGTACCACCGGCCGGACTCGAACCGGCACGCCCGTAAGGACAACGGATTTTAAATCCGCGACGTCTACCAATTCCGCCACGGTGGCATTTAACCTAACTTTTTTACCTTTCGTGATCTTGCTCACGGAAGCCGCGGGAAATTAGCGGTAATTCTCAGTCTTCGTCCAGCAGAATCATCCGATGCACAAAAATATTTCCACTAGCACCACTTACTGACGTTTCTGGATCGCTTCAATTGCATTGCGGAAACTTGTCTGCAATTCGAGGTCAGCATCGATCTTCATTGCAGATTCGAGGGCATCGATGGATTTTTGTCCGCCGACGCGCGCGCAGATGCGCGCAGCTGACATCCGCTGACGGTTTTCACCTTCGCCTAAGTGTTTGATGATGTGCTCTTCAGCATGCGCGCCACTTTTGGCATAAATTGCCTCCCATTCAACGGGGGAACCTAACCACAACTGGTCCAAAATCGGATAGACTTCAAGCTGAGGCCATTTGGTCAAAAATTCTACCGTCTCCAGTGGAAGCGTTTTCATTTTTGCGTAGTGTACCTTTGCCACTTTCATGGTCTCCTCGGGCGCGCCGTCTTTGCCATCACTCCACACGATCAATGCCTTGGAGAGATTAGTAAGCATTTCCTTATCCGCCATCGGCAAAAGATCAATCATGCGCTTGATCATGTCGTCGCGAGATTGGACCGGCTCAGCCAACGAGACCCGAACCAATGCCTCATTGATCCGGCGAATGTCCATGCCTTCCATTTCCATGAGATTGAATTGATAAAAAGCACCGTCGGTCTTGTCTGTGAGCTTATTCATCGGACGCTCAGCAAAACGTTTGTTGTTGACCAAAACAGAGATGATTTTCAATTCGTTATCGGTTTGATCTACCTCGCCCATGCGGCCGCACTGACTCGCCATTTCCTCGAAGCCAATCTGCGGATCTACCAATACGAGTAAGTAGTGGCGGGTATTCCGTGGATAAAGGTGAGATGCCTCCCCCGCCCCACTCATGCGCATCAGGTAGCGTTCCACGATCTCAGAATTACTCTCCTGCAGTCCTTTCATCCAAATACCAATGACTTTGTGCGCACCTCCAGCCTCTGCAAGCGCTGTCTCCATCGGACCATAGCCTACTTCCGCGCGCAATTTTGCGCGCTTTTCCTCGACCGAACTCACCGGCGCGGCATCATTCGCATCGTTATCCAAAACTGGCATGGAGCGCACCAAGGGTTGTGACCCCTCTTTGAAATACATCGGCAACAACACCAATGCAAGTGCTCCCATAATCGCAAAAATCGCGGCTTTCACGCGCACTCGAGGATTGGCATAGATAACCATGATCGCCCCGACGACTGCCGCAAATCCAGCAATTACCATGCGTCGGTCCGTCGTTACGCCATCGAGCATTGCACCTTGGGCTCCCGCTAAAATCAACACCAATGCGGTGAGGATCATCATCGCCACACCGACAATGCCAACTAACACTTTTCCGAATGAAACAGGCTCGAATCTCTCCGCTGGCGGCGCCACTGCATATTCAGCAGTGTGCATGTGACTCGGCGCAGAAAACTCCGTATGCGGCTTGCGTGCATACTGTACCAAATGCGGATCGCGGCGCTCACCAGGATAAAATTTCTTCTGCTTCACCAGAGAGTCATCATCGATACGAAAACGATGTTCACACGCGCCACACTCGACCATACGGCCAGTCAATTCATGGCCCACGCGAAAGCGTTGGCTACACTTGGGACACCGAATTTGAATTTGCGAGGGATCGTGTTCAGGCATTTCGAGG
>JBIIAI010000031.1:0-25089 GCA_044239965.1 Akkermansiaceae bacterium | reverse complement strand
TGATGAAATCCAAAAATGGTTCCGCTGTGGTGCAAGCCAGCAATGGCATGTGCGGTGGCTGTCACATGAAACTCGTGCCCACAACGCTCGTCAAAGTCCTCGCTGGAGTGGAAATTACCCAATGCGAAAACTGCGGTCGCATGCTTTATCCTGATTGAGTTTTCCGCAAGAAAATTGACGAAAGCGCCAAGCAGGAAAGTTTCACACAAAAAACGCCCCATTTCTCCCTTGTCAGTCATGGATTCCTTCTCTATCTCTGCGCTGCCATGGCACTTATCAACGAAAACTTTCTCAAACTCAAAGCTGGCTACCTCTTTCCCGAAATCGGTCGCCGCGTTACCGCATTTCAACAAGAAAACGCTGAAAAAGCCGCGCGATTGATCCGTTGCGGCATCGGCGATGTCACCGAGGCTCTTCCCGCAGCATGCATTAAGGCAATGCATGAGGGTGTAGATGAGCTCGCCGACCGCGCCAGCTTCAAAGGCTACGGCCCAGAGCAAGGCTATGCCTTTTTGCGCGAAGCAATTTCCTCCAACCAATACGAGGGACTCAACATCAGTGCTGATGAGATTTTCATCTCGGATGGCTCGAAGTGCGATACCGGAAACATTCTCGACATTTTTGGCAAAGGCAATCGCATCGCCATCACCGATCCCGTCTATCCCGTGTATGTCGATACCAACGTTATGGCCGGAAACACGGGTGACGCCAACGATTCCGGCGCCTATGCGGGTCTCGTCTATCTCACCTGCGATGCCTCGAACGGCTTCGTAGCTGGGCCTCCTGCGGAGAAAGTGGACATCGTTTACCTATGCTTCCCGAACAACCCAACAGGAGCCGTCGCCACACGCGAGCAACTCACCGCATGGGTCAACTATGCCCTCGCCAACGACACCTTGATTCTTTTCGACTCTGCCTACGAGGCTTTCGTGCAAGATACCAACGTGCCGCGCTCGATTTATGAAATCCCCGGTGCTCATCAGTGCGCGATTGAGTTTCGCTCCTTCTCGAAACACGGCGGCTTCACCGGCGTCCGCTGCGCCTACACAGTCATCCCGAAAACTCTGATGGGCTCGACTACCAGCGGAGAAAAAGTTTCCCTGCACCAACTCTGGTCGCGCCGCCACAGCACCAAGTTCAACGGTGCTAGCTATCCCGTTCAAAAAGCAGCCGCCGCGCTTTTCACACCCGAGGGCAAAGAGCAAGTCGCGGCATTGATCCATCACTACATGGGCAATGCGAGCTTGTTACGCGATGCCTGCAAAGCCGCTGGTCTCCCTGTCTTTGGTGGCGAAAATGCACCCTATGTCTGGGTCGGCTGCCCTGCTGGTAAAACCTCATGGGAAATGTTTGACCTGATGCTGCATGATGCGCAAGTAGTCATTACCCCTGGTTCCGGTTTCGGCGCTGCTGGCGAAGGTTGGTTCCGCATCTCCGCATTCAATTCTCGCGCTAACGTTGAGGAGGTCTGCCGCCGCATCGGTCAACTTTTTCAGGCGTAAAAAGCTCAGTTGATAGGCGCGGATGAATTTCGCGAATTTCACTCAATTCTGCTTTTCTTCACGGCATGGTGTATGCTAACATCATGCCGTGTTGCGTATTACCCCTGCCGCGTTCATCTCTTTGTTGTTCCTATTCGTTTCGTGCAGTGACCCCAAAACGCGCGCGCTCAAAAAACTCAGTTCGCGCGGAATTCCCCCAGAAGCTATCCAGGTTCCGCTTGCCATCGCTAACAATGATGACGAAGCTCTAGAGCAACTGCTTATCTGCGGTGTGCATGCCAACCATCATCACGCAGATGGTAGCAGCCCGTTGCAAATGGCCTGCGCCACTAGCAATTTCCGAGCCGTCTCTCTTCTCCTCGAAAAAGGCTCTGGCTTCGACATCAGCCAGGAATCTGAATTGCATCCAAGCGCCCTAGCCTACGCCGCTGCAAAAGCAGACATCCCCATCGCCAAGGCGCTCATTGCCCGTAAAGCAAATCTTGATACGCTTTCCATCACCCGAGAACCTCTACTCGTATGGTGCATTGCCCATGGGCGATATATCATCGCCGAGTCACTCATCCACGCTGGAGCGGATCTGCAACGTAGCAATCAAAAAGGTCTATCAGCTCTTGATGTAGCTATTGAAAAACAACAGCGCCACCTCGTCGAGTTACTCCTTTCCAAAGGCGCTACTAGCGGCAAACCTGAGAAAACGTCCTCACACCAACCAATTCTCCATCGTTGCATGGAGCTTGAATGGGGTGACCTCATTCCTCTTCTGGTCAAGCAGGGCGTAGATATCAACGTCGTCAACGCAGCGGGAAAATCAGCTGTGGACATCGCGCTCGAAAGCGGCAAAACCGAGCAATTTTACACGCTTGTCAAACTCGGCGCCAGCAGTGGTGAGGGTGGATGGGATCAGCGATTGTGGGTAGCCCTGCATGAGAAAAATCACGCTCAATTGCAAACTTTACTCAATGCGGGAATTAAACCCACAGGGCCCGATGCCAAGGGGCGTAGTCTTCTGGAAGTTGCTCTTGAGCAAAGTGATGCGAAATCAATCGACCTACTACTCAGCGCCAAAGCCCCCATTGGTACGGCCTACCACCGAACCTGCGAACTCGGCGACTTGCGCACCGTGATGCAATTTGAGGACGCGGGATTTCCTCCGAGTCTGCGCCCGGAAGGCAGCTACGATTCACCCCTCCACTGTGCCGTTCGCGGCGGCAATGCGCAACTCGTCGCTCACCTGATCCGTCACGGTGCAGATGTTCACGAATTGGGCAGAGAAAATCAAACACCTCTGGTCTGTGCCATCGCCCGCAGCAATGCAGAGATCGCGAAGGTTCTGCTGCAACACAAAGCCGACCCTAACAGAAAATTGGAACCCGCGGCCAACGACTCATTTCTCGCCGCGATATCGGGGAACGGCATGAAGTGGTATTTGCGCAAAGACCGAAACCTCACTCCCATCATGCTCGCCGCGGATACAGGAAACATCGGGCTCGCCCGCGCGCTGTTAGATGCAGGTGCTAGCACTACAGCTTGGACTGCAGTCAACAAAACTTGGCCGCTGAATTTTGCGTCACGTAAAGGCGATGTCTCCATGATGCGTCTGCTTCTCAAAAAAGACCCACAAGTCGAGAATCAGAAAATTATCGTCAGCCTCTCCGCTCAGCGCGCCACCGTTTTCAATGCCGTGGGTGAGATCATCTACACCACACGCATATCAAGCGGAAAAAAAGGTTTCGCTACGCCCAAGCGCACATTCGTGATCACGAACAAATATCGAGAGTGGAAATCTACGATCTACGATGGTGCATCCATGCCCTATTTCCAACGTTTCAGCTGCAGTGACTTCGGTTTTCATCAGGGCGTGGTCCCTGGTTATCCAGCATCGCACGGCTGCCTGCGTGTGCCAGCTGGTAGTGCGCAAAAACTTTTCTCTCTGACCGAGCTCGGCGATCGTGTGATCATAAAGTAGATCATTCAATTTCGGTTCGACAAGATCCAATCCTATGCTAGGTTCTGCGCGAACATGGATCTCTCCGATTTTCGCAAAGAATACTCTGCCAAAGGGCTACACCGCGCCGACCTTGATGCCTGCCCGCTTAAGCAATTCACCCAATGGTTTCAGCAAGCCATCGAGCTAGAAGTTCACGAGCCCAATGCCATGTCACTCGCCACCGTCGATGAAAAAGGCCGACCACTGCTGCGTACCGTATTGCTCAAATATTTCGATGCCAATGGCTTCGTATTTTTCACCAATTACGAGAGTCGCAAATCCCAACAAATCGCCCAAAATCCAAACGTAAGTCTGCTCTTTCCGTGGATCACTCTGGAGCGCCAAGTGATCGTGCAAGGCCGTGCCGAGAAAATTTCCGCCGCTGAATCATTACGTTACTTCACCTCCCGACCACGCGATTCACAACTCGGAGCTTGGGTTTCCCAACAAAGTTCGGTCATCAGTTCACGCAAGTTGTTGCTTCAGAAACTCCACGAGATCGGAGAGAAATTCAAACATGGTGAAATCCCCTTACCTTCCTTCTGGGGCGGATTCCGAATCGTGCCAGAAACCATCGAATTCTGGCAAGGCGGTCCCGCTCGCATTCATGATCGTTTTCTTTATTCACGCGAATCCCCTGCGGCCACCGAGTGGAACGTAGAGCGCCTCAGCCCCTGAACATGCATTTTTTCGCAATCGAATTCCCAAAATTCACCATTGCTCCGCCGCGCTTCATCCGCTAGCCTTTTCCCGCTGATGACAATTGCCGACAAACAACAACTTTTGCTCGAAGAGCTATCCTTTTTTGATAACTGGCAAGACCGCTATGAATATGTGATCGGGCTCGGAAAAAAGCTCACCACCCTTCCTGATGCCGCTCGTGATGCCGATCACCTGATCAAAGGCTGTCAATCACAAGTATGGCTTGACGCTACTTTTGCCGATGGCAAGGTTCATTATTATGCGGATTCTGATTCCCTCATCACCAAAGGCATGATTGCGCTTTTTGTCACAGTCCTCGATCAACAGAGCCCCGATGACATATTGCAAGCTGACATGTCCTTCATCGAAAAAACCGGACTGAAGGAGCACCTCGCCCCCACCCGTGCAAATGCCCTTTCCCTTATGGCAACGCAAATGAAACAACGAGCATTGCTCTTTTCTCAACAATCCTAATCCATCCTGATCACCTGTGCCTATACGCACGAAACTCCCTAACCGAACATGAATCTCTGGCTCTGCCCACTCGTCGCCTTTCTCTGTGGCTCCATCCCTTTCGGTCTCATCTTCGGAAAGATCAAAGGCATCGACATTCGTGAACACGGCTCCGGTAATATCGGTGCAACCAATGTGTGGCGTGTCCTCGGAAAATCATTTGGCATTCCTTGCTTTCTGTTAGATGTTCTCAAAGGACTCATTCCCACGATCATCGGCATTTCCCTGATTCAATTTGTTGGCATGAAAAACCCGATGATTATCGACGCACTTAGCAACCACGTCGAGCGTGATCACCCAATTCTGACTGCGCAAATTTTTCAAGTGCTGACCGGGCTGTGCGCGATTCTCGGCCACAACTATTCTCCTTGGGTTCGCTTCAAAGGCGGTAAAGGCATTGCTACATCAGCGGGGGTTCTCATCGCACTGATGCCTGCTGCTATTGTTATTCTCATTCTTCTTTGGGTCATCGTTTTTGGCATCAGTCGCTACGTATCTCTCGCAAGCATTGTCGCAGCAGGCGCTCTTCCATTCCTTACGCTGTGGGGCTCATACTATCATGGAAAAATTGCCGATGGCACATGGAACAAGCCACTTTTCGCCTTTTCAGTTCTTATTGGCGTTCTTGCCATCTATAAACACCGCAGCAATATTCAACGCTTGCGCGCTGGCACCGAAAACCGGTTTTCGAAAAAATCTTGATTCCTATTCCATATAGCTATGTCCGCTGAATCTACACCATTTTCTTTTTCCTCAGCAGCCATCATCGGCAGCGGATCTTTTGGCACAGCTCTTGCATTTTTGTTAGGACCCAAGCTGGAAAAAATCACACTCATCGGTCGTGATGCCCACGTAGCCGAGGAAATCAACACCCACCATCGCAATCCGCGCTACGTCAGTGAAGCACACCTCGCCGATCATGTTCGTGCCTCGCTAGAACTCGCCGATGCGGCCCATCACGATTTGGTCATATTTTCCGTGCCCACCTCGGCCACTCGCAGCACTGCTGAGGCGCTAGCTGCCATCGGTACATCCGCTGCTCTCGTATCCAGCGCTAAGGGAATGGAGCGCAACACCGGTGATCGCATGAGCCAAATTCTGCGCGAAGTATTTCCACACAATCCCCTCGCAGTTGTCTCGGGCCCCAATCATGCAGAAGAAATCGCCAACAACATGGCTACATGCGCGGTGATTGGCTCGCACAATCCTGAATTAGCGACAGCCCTGCAAAAGCTATTCACGCTGCCGCATTTCCGAACCTACACCAGCACCGACATGCCTGGCATTGAACTCGGCGGTGCCATCAAAAACATCTACGCGATTGCTGCGGGCATTGCCGCAGGACTCGGCCTTGGCGACAATGCCATCGCGGCACTTGTCACCCGCGCCCTGAGTGAAATGACCCGCCTCGGCACAGCCTTAGGTGGCCAGCGCGAAACGTTCACAGGCCTCTCCGGCATCGGCGACCTCATCGCCACTTGTTTTTCCCATCACTCGCGCAACCACCGCGTCGGCTTAGCACTCGGACAAGGCAAAGCGCTCGACGAGGCCGTGGCCAGCATCGGCATGATCGCCGAAGGCGTGCCTAACACCTTGTCGATCTATGAAGCTGCGCGACAAGCTGCCGTCAACACTCCGATCATCGATGCCGTCTACAGCATCCTCTATCAAAATCGCCCAGCTGCCTTGGCCCTGCGCGATCTTCTCTCACGCGATCCTCGACCTGAAAACGATTAAAAACCTGCGCTGCCACATTTTCTGCAACTCCACGTTTCCGCGTGACATTCCGTAGTGGCATGCTAGCCTTCTCCCATGGCTGAACAACCGATTATTGTTGCAAGAAAATCACTAGCACTCGAAGTAGAACCAGGCACTCATTGGTGGTGCTCTTGTGGTCGCAGTTCCAATCAACCCTTCTGCGATGGCTCGCACAAAGGCACGGGACTCCAAGCATTGAAATTCGAAGTCACTGAGAAAAAAACATTCTATTTTTGTCAATGCAAGCACACCAAAAATCCGCCTTTCTGCGATGGCAGTCACAAAGCACTGCCTGCTGATCCTGCCTAACAAAAATTGACTCTCGCCGTGACCACTGAGGAGCTGCAGATTTGTCATCAACGTGCAATCGCTACGTCCGCGCGCGTTCGACTCCCCTTGCGTTCACGCGTCTGGAAAGGGCAGTCCGGCGAATTTGCAGGGGCGGGCACAGGATCTTCGCTCGACTTCCAAGACCATCGCATTTACGTGCCTGGCGATGACCCTCGGCACATCAATTGGCAAGCTTATGCGCGCACGGGCTCTTACTCGATGAAGCTATATCGAGAAGAAGTGCGCCCAGTCATTGATCTCATCTTCGATGTCTCACCATCGATGTTTTTTGATCCGATCAAAGCAACACGCTCATGCGATTTGTTTTATCTATGTGTTGAATCGGCTCAACACTCTGGCGCCTCGCTGCAAATTCATCTGATTCAAGGAGATGCCCACCGCCAAATCCCCTATGAAGCGGTAGCGACTCATCATTGGTGGCAACAAGTTTCGCAACTCACTCCCTCCGATCCCGCGCAAGCACCCCAGTTGCAACTTGTCAAAGTCCGCGCCAACGCCATTCGCATCTTGGTTTCCGATCTACTGTTTTCAGGAGAGCCTGAGCCGATTCTCCGCGCCTTGCATCAGCGCCAAGGAAGCGGCATTGTTCTCGCTCCCTATTTGCAATCGGAAGTCGATCCTGCGTGGGACGGCAACTATGAGTTCATCGATGCCGAAAAACAAACACGCCACCCACATCGCATCGAGGCAGCTACCCTCAAACGCTACAAAGCGGCCTACTTGCAGCATTTTTCTCTGTGGAAACAAGCGTCGCAACGCCATCAAGTGATCATGGCACGCGTCCCCTCCGAGCTCGAAATCCTCAAAGCCTTGCACGCCGAAGCCATCGTCCAAAAAGCTCTCGAAACTCATTGATCGGCTTGCTTGCGCCGATTGCTGATTCACTTGCACAACATCGAGCATCATGGGCATTTATGATGAAAAAGACTCCAGGTTAATAGACTCTAGCGAACATTGAGCATCCAGCCGCCTTATCCATATGAAATTGCATTTATTGTTCACACTGATCTTCTGCTATATTTCGTATGCGCTTCCGCCGGTGATTCCAGGGCTGCATGGCAAGCATGCTCTCGATGCGCCTCAAACAGGTGAACTGTTGATCGGCGAGCTTCGTTGTGCCGCGTGTCATGATGGCATTGAGGTAAATCACATGAAGCAGTCTCCCGATCTCTCGAATGTCGGAAATCGTTTGACGTCAGATTTCATCAAACGTTTTGTCGCGGACCCTGCGACCGTTCATCCCGGAACGACCATGCCGCAAGTTCTGGGCACCGTTCGACCAGAAGAACGCACGGCCATCGCCGCTGACATTGCCGTCTATTTGGGCACGATGAAAAATGGTCCAGCACCGAGTTTGCCCGAAGGCGAAATTGATCCTTATGATGGCAAGGAGTTGTTTCATAGCATCGGCTGTGTGGCGTGTCATTCGCCGCGCAACGAAGCACAACAGGAAGTGATCAAAGAAGGCGTGATTTCCTTGACGCACATACCTGGAAAATATGCGCCTGCTGCACTCGGAGAATTTCTGCTAGCCCCGTTGGAAGTCCGACCATCGGGCCGCATGCCTGACATGAAACTCAGTAGCATGGAAGCTCATTCGCTGGCCGCATATCTCGAAGGCGCGAATCAAACAACCGCTGCAACGGAAAATCATGCTGAAAGAGTTGCCGCCGGAAAGAAGGCTTTTGAAACCTTCAAGTGCAATGCTTGTCACCTAACAGATAATGAACCTCTGAAAATCCCCTTCCCCGCAAAACCTCGCAGCGAGTGGAACCTCCAGAACGGATGTCTATCAGAGCAACCCAATGCCGCGCCGCATTTTTCCTTGAGCGATGCACAACGCGCAGCGATTCGTAAGGCTCTGGAAAAGCCGACACCACAGACTCCCAGCACAGCGATTCATGCCCATCTCACACGCATGAATTGCATCGCGTGCCATGTGCGCGATGACTTTGGTGGTGTGTCCACCAAGCTGGATAGCTTTTTTCATTCGAGCGAAGAGGCATTGGGCAATGAATCGCGCATTCCGCCACCCCTGACTATGGTGGGTGCCAAGTTGCGCACTGAATGGCTCAAGAAAGTTCTCTACGATGGCGCCAGCGTTCGACCATATATGAAAACACGCATGCCGCAATTCGGCAGCCTTGGCCTCGCTGAACTCGCAGATCGATTGGCGGAAGTCGATCAACTCACGCCTACCATAGTGATGGCGCCGCCGGATCAACAAAATCAAGCGCAAATGCGTGATGCAGCGCACGACATGCTCGGCGACCAAGGCATGAATTGCATCGCCTGCCACAACTACAACGGCAAAGAGTCACCGGGCATGAAGGGCATCGATCTGATGACGTCCTACGAGCGTCTGCAACCCACTTGGTTCTACCGCTATATGCTTGAACCTAACGCATTTCGTCCAGGCATCATCATGCCGAGTTATTGGCCGAAAGGTAGATCGACTCGCGATGACATTCTTGACGGAGATACCGAGGAACAAATTCGTGCCCTGTGGGATAATTTTTCGTTAGGACGTTCCGCGCGAGATCCTTCAGGCTTGCGCAATGAACCATCGAAGCTTGTTGTCAGGGAGCGCACACGCACCTATCGCGGTCGTAGCACTGTGGCAGGCTATCGCGGTATCGCCGTAGGATTTCCCGGTGGCATTAATTATGCATTCAATGCCGAATACGGCTCATTGAGTGCATTTTGGTTAGGCGAATACGTGCGCGTAGGCTGGCAAGGTCAAGGTTCAGGAAACTTTGATCCACTCGCAAATCACATCGCGCTGAGTCAAGATGTGGCCTTTCTTTCGGGTGAAGAAGCACCCGCGATTTGGCCGCAGCACCCAGTTATCACCAAGGAACAGCCAGTCAATCCCGATCCTCTCTATCCCAAAAAACATGGCTACGCATTCCTTGGATATTTGTTAGATGTCAAAACGGAGATCCCCACATTCCGCTATCGTTGTGGCAAAGTTCTCATCGAAGATTGCTCTACGGTCAGTGAAGAAAAAATTCTAACAAGAAATTTCACATTCAGCACTGCTGAGCCAGCAACGTTGTGGTTTCGAGCTCTCTCGGGCAAAATCAAAACGCTCTCCTCTCACACCTTTCAAATGGATCGAATCAAAATCACCGTGCCCGAAAACAGTGCTGCCGTCCGTCAACAAGCTGATGGCACGCAAGAATTATTGCTCAAAATTTCCGCCACCAAAGGCAAAAGCCAACTTAGTCTTAGCTATGAAATCCTTCCGTAAATCCCCCGCTTCCGCGATCATACTCGTGGGGCTTTTTTCCTTTTCGCTTCGTGCTGAAGAGGTCGGTGATCGCTGGGGCACGGCGGATCGAGAACGCGAATTTTATCCGATTGTCGAAATGCCCATTCCAAAAGATTTGGTCATTGAAGCAGGCGCATTTGAGACCTTGCCCGACGGAAGAATTGCCGTCGGCACGCGACATGGCGATGTTTATTTTATTTCCGATCTCGATGCCGCGAAACCGCAACCAAAGTATCACTTGTTTGCCACCGGCCTTGATGAAATCTTTGGCTTGGCATGGAAAAATGACGCACTCTATGTGACGCAGAGTTGTGAGTTGACGCGCGTCAGTGATACCAATGCAGACGGCAAAGCCGATCGCTATGATGTTGTTTCCGATGCCTGGGGGTATGGCACTTATCATGAATACGCCTTTGGCTCGAAGTTTGATCCACAAGGAAATCTCTACGTCGCTCTCGGACTTTCTAGTTCATACAACTCCCATCAACTCTTTCGGGGTTGGGCGTTTAAAGTAACTGCACAAGGCGAAAGCATCCCCATCGCGAGCGGACTGCGCAGCCCTGGTGGCATCGGCTTCAATGAAAGCGGTTCACTCTGTTACATCGAAAGCCAAGGACCATGGAATTCGGCATGCAGTTTGAAATTTATCAAGGAAGGAAGTTTTGTAGGACACCCGATCAGCTTCAATTGGTATGACTACGCGCCAAACATGGGCAAAGCCCCACAGCAACCGAAGTCGGGATCACGCATCATCATTGAAAAAGAACGCATCCCCCAACTCGATCCTTACGCGGTGATTTTTCCCTACATTCGCATGGGGAGATCGATTTCAGGATTTACCATCGATCGCTCTAACGGAAAATTTGGCCCTTTCAAAGATCAGATGTTTTTCGGCGATTATACGCAATCCATTCTCATGCGCGCGACTACGGAACAAGTCAACGGCGTTTGGCAAGGTGCCTGTTATCCGTTCCGTGAAGGACTTTCCACGGGCATTCTGAACATCCATTTCACCCCGCAAGGCAAACTCATCACCGGTGGCACCAATCGCGGTTGGCCCGTACGTGGTCTCAAGCCCTACGCGCTCGAACGTCTCACATGGAGTGGCAAAACACCCTTCGAGATCGAACGCATCACCGTGACCCCTAACGGTTTTTTGATTCGGTTTACCAAACCGATAGCAGTCGACATAGCTAAAGATCCTGCAAACTACTTGGTCAGCACGTTCACACACATCTATCACCAAGGCTATGGCGGACCTGAGGTCGATCAGACAAAACCTAGCGTCACATCCGTAAAGCTTGCCGAAGATGGCATGTCCGCCTCGATCTCGCTGAATGCGATGACCAAAGGCCACGTTCACGAATTCGATCTCGCAAAAATTCGTTCGCGCGATGGAGAAGAACTCGTCCACCGTCACGCCTATTATACGCTCAACGAAGTGCCGAAGTGATGTTTACTGTGGTGCCTCGATTACCAAGGTGCCTCTGCCGGAAATCCATTGGGGATGGGTGGTTGCGTTGTAGGTGCCAGGCGCGAGCGCATTACCATCGCTGGTTTTGATTTGTGACGAAATGCGGGCGCTGACTTGATCAGCGAGGTAAATGGTGGGCTTGTCACCGGTGAGTTCGATCGACTCGCCACGCAGTTGGTATCCATCACTGAGCAATTCGATGCGGTTCACACGCATCGCGTTTTTTAGCAGCACTTCACCTGCTTTGCCAGAAAAGACGGCGCAATGATCTTGCGCTCCAAAGTCTTGCCAATCGACGGACATTGCACCGTCGTGCCAATTTTTTTCTCCGTTTGTATGCCATTCGCCAGAACCACCGCGAGCATCACGGCCCCAGAACAAGGGACTCGCGGACGACGATTCACCCTTGTGCACACGCACCGCATCAATGTTGAGCCGGACCTGCGAAAAATTGATGCCAGTATTATTCGAGGCATTGGTAAAATGAATCGTGTGCTGGCCGGGAACAAGATTGAGAAAACGATATACGGGCGTTCCCGCGATCGATACAGGAGCATAGTGATTGCGTCCCATCCATAGCGATGAGTCTTTGCTCTCTAAGGTATAATGCGCGGTCCGCGATGTGGCATCGCGTGTGGAAATCACTTCCACGCCCGAGCCCGTGAACCGAAGATGCCCCGTGGCGTTTTTGAGTATGCTGAGATGAGCGTCATCACGCCATTCACCAAGTCCCCGATTTTTTTCCTGATGCCAATAATCAGGACGCGTCACGACAAAACCATCGAGCGCAGAGATGAATCCGGCGGGATGAGGATTGGTGTATTTTCCGACTAACACGTGCGGTTCATTGGTGAGTCCTGTGATGGTTGCCAAGGTGCGAGTTGTTTGACCACCGTGACAATGCACGGTCGAGTGCTCCTTGCCATCGAGCGTCAGGACCAAATCACCACTACCATGCGCAGAGCCACCTAACACTTCCACCGAGGTGCCGTGGAACGAAAACGTGAATGTGTGACCATTGATCCATGATGCACCTCGCGGTTCCCACGGTCCTTCCAAAGCAGCGGCTCTTGCATCGTGTTTGCTAGTTTCCGAAAAAACCATCTCCGGATCATCATCGTTGATCAAATCGCTCACGCGAAACGCATCGACGTTGATCGCTGTTCCTCCGCGTTTGATCACCGAAAGCGTATGCCTGCCACGTGGCAGATTCTCTTTGGAAAAGAGTGTGGAGGAATGGGCATTTTTACTAAGTAAGTTGATCGTTCCTTGCGATACTCCGTCTAACAGAATTTCTACTTCGCCAGATTCGGGTCCTTTTTTGCCAATCCATGCAACGTCGGTGCCTTCGAAGGAAAAATGGAAAGCATCACCATCCGCAGTCGCTTGATGACTATCACCGCGATATTCTTGGTTTTCGACCTTACGCTGGTATTGCCATGATGAGCCCTCATAGCGCACAGCGCGACTGGTGTTATTCACCAAGCCCACAGCGCCCGGCGTGATGGCTTCTATGACAATCACTGTGTCAGGCTTTTTCCACTCGATACCCTCGGGCAGGGTGAGTGTGATTCCGCGATTGCTCTGCTGCATGGATAACGATTGACCACCATCGAGCAATCGAGCTCGCGCAAAAACTTTTCCATCGGCAGGTGGAGGCAGTTGCAAGGAACGTCCCTGCGGCGCTTTGAGCACGTGCAAGAACTCTTTGCGATCATCGGCGGATTTGGTCGCAACACCCCATGTCAGATCGGCAAAGCGAACGACCACTCCACGATAGGGCGGCAAGAACGATGTGCTAGTTAGTGTGCCATTGACCGATTCAGCGATCGGCGTGAACAATTTCACAAAGCCATCGAGAATCGGTCGAGCCTTGGGATCGAGTCCGCCCTTTTTGTCGCCGCCTGAGCCAATGGCATCAATGCTCCACTGAATTCCCCCGCCCATGGTATTTGCGGCGGCTTGGATCACAGTCGTGATCAGCATGTCTTCCGGTGATTTTGCCGTTTGGGAAAAAATCTGATAGACCGAAGATGCACGTCCTTCATGAAATTCCCACTGCACTTCCTGCACGCCTTCATCCACACCATAGCTCTGAAAACCACCATTGTTGTGCGTTAAGATTAAGTCGGGATTGCGTTCTTTGATCGTGCGCATCAGACGCGGGTAATCGACGACTTTGTCCTGCGTGCAGTCTTGAAAATTTTCATCAATCCACAAACCATGAAGGCGGTCGCCGTAGCGATCGATCAGTTCTGCGTAAAGATCATTGATCCAATCATTGTGAGGTTCGGCTACGGGTTGATAGGGATGACAGTAGAAAAATGCCGGCATCCCGCGTTTGCGACATTCATCTAACAAATCGCCCAGCAAATCGCGCGGCGGGCAGCTCACGCGATCCGGTGCCCATTTTTTCATCGCCGCACTAGGGAACAAGGGGCACGTGCCCGAATGCCATGCCGTGAACACAACGTATTGTGCTTTGGCTTCGATCAGTTGGTTGACATAGTTATTCACATCAAACGCATTGGCCAATTCGTCAATCGTTTTTGAGACAGAGCCATCTACGTTGGGATAGAAAGCAGTCATCCCATAGCCATTCCACACGTAATGGCTGAAGATGCCGTATTTCAGCGTCTTCCAATCATCGTGCCTCGATTTGCCCTGAACCTTTTCACCATTGCGATAGAAATCAATCGAGTTACGGGATGCGGTCGGCAACATCATTTTCGCATCGCCCATGAGATTGATGCGTGCACCTTCCTTCAATCGAGCAGCGGATAGATCCAACGTTCCGTCATAGATTGTGATGACACCACCTAACAAAACATCGCCTTCCACCCGCAACGTTCCCGCACCGCTTTTGGAAAAGCCACATGCGCCGCCTGCTTCTGCCATGCCTGCTTGAAAAATGACATCCACGGCTTCGGGTCCATCTTCGATGACGAAGGAACACACCGAAGAAACGTCGTGCGTAACCGCTATTTTCTCTTTTACGACAAGGGGTTTTGCTGCTGGAAAAACGAATCCCACACGCCCTGATTCCGCTACGACTCCTGGCAATTTCGTTAGATCGATGGCGTGTGCTGCGTTCGCAATGAATATGCTCACTGCGAAAAATATCAGCGGAAAGTTTGATGGTGCCATGTTGAAATTTCGGTTAGTTCGAGGTACTACCAAGCAAACAAATTTCGCGATAAACATTGAACCCAGCAGAGCCGTTGCCGAAGTCCAAGCGCACAGCGACTACCTGCTTAGTATCTATTTTCACGCGCAATTGTGTACCTCCGCCTGAACTTTGAGCTTTCACTTCTTTGATCTTGATGAATTGGCTAGGCGCATCGGCCTTAGCAATCCACACGCTGTAATTTTGACTTGCGCGCTCATCAGGATGACCGGCAAAACTGCGAATCTCCGTTAGGTTTGCTCCCTGCGGATTCTTGATGCGAAACGTCACGCTGTTGCCATCGCCGTAGCCGCGATAGGTTTTTCCATCGTCCTTGGTTTCCGCAGTGCCGGAACCATTGCGTGTCGTGCCATTATGGATCGGAGAAGCATCCTTGGCACCACCTTCACTTTGCATGCTACCGCTTTCCTCGATGCCTGCGAGTTCGATCAAGGATTTGGCATCCGGCAAATCGGCCTCAAATCCATCGGGCGATTCTGTTTCCAGATGTGCAGGAACTTTTGCCATCAATTCTTCTGTGAGAGTCGAAGCAGACTGTTGCCAATCTTGCGACATCACCCGTACAGGACCTAACAAACCGGAGGGAGTTAATTTCGAATCCTTGGTGAAATAATTCCATGTCGTGAATGTGTAACGCTCCGCAGATGGTCTCTTGCTGCCTTTGACAAACCAATCGGGGAAACGTTTCAAGTATTGCCCACCCATGTATCCGGGCAACCACTCCGTATCTGCGGGCTGCTGTTCATCTCCGATTAGACGGTTTGCCCATACATTGGTAACGGCAATTTCGAGACGATTCCCCGTAGCCTTGAGTAAGCCCGCAGGCACGCGAACTTGCCACGGATCACACCACACAACACCGAGATCGCGATCATTCAATCGCACTTGTGCGAGGTGATGAACAGCTCCCAAATCGAGCAACGATTCTTCTTTCGGGGCGGAAGCCAGATCGAATTTTTTCCGATAGACGGCGGTGCCGCTGTAGTAGCGTATGCCCGCTTCGGCATGTGAGGTCCAATCACTTAGCTCCGAAAATGTGACCGCTTGGTCTGGTCCGCCCCATGCGGGATCAAAGCTCACCTGCCATGCTCCTTGCAAGGCTCCGACTTCTTGTGTGACCGAAAAATTTCGCTGTGTGGGTTTTGCAGTAGCTGCGGCTTTGCGGAAAACGATGAAGTAACTTTGTTGTGGAGCCAACTCTAACAGCAATCGTGTCGATCCACCGTCATTGCGATAATCAGTGAGTTCACGCATGGTTCCGGTAACGGGATCCCAAAGCTCGGGAACTTGATTTCCTGCTCGAAATGTCCCTAACACCTTGCCTGTATTTTTTCCGAGATTGGCGATAAAAAAGGCATGTCGATCGCCTTCTCTGCGATGAACGCTTTTCACTTTTGCCTCACCTTCGATCGAGACGAACGAGGAAGCATTCGAGGATTCGCGAGTCCCCCACTGGAGCAGCGCTTGGCATCGAGCCAGATAAGCCAGCCAAGCTTTGCCCGGTTCCCACCATGTCTGCGTGCGACCAAAGTGCGTGCCCCACTGCCCCATCGTGATCCCCGGTTTCACATCACTCGCCCAAGGTTGATGCGGGTTGGTATGAAGAATGAAACGATTGATGCCCGCGCAAAACGCACCATCGCCCGCACCTTTCAACCACGCGGGTGTTTCTGTCCACTGGCTATTCCCTGGCGATCCCGTGAATGCTTCGGCTTCGAGAATGTTGTGTAGCTTGCCATCTCCGGCATTGGTGATGCCTCCTTGCACGCCATTGCCAAAGGAATCGCCCGACCAAAATTCGGTCATCACTCGATGCACATGCGGAGACACTTCGCCCGTGTGAAATGGACCACCGTAGGGCTCGCAAACGAAGCGGATTTTTTCCGCAGCAAGCATGCGCTCCATCGTGACAAACAACACATCTCGATAGAGATCTGCGATCGTGCGATCGAAGTCGGCACGGAATTTTTGCGTCTCGGCATCACTGCCCACAACACGACCTGCGAAAGTCGGCAAAAACGCGCGGATCGCATAGCCACGACGCGTTTCAAATTCCTGCGGCATCAATGCTGTCCATGATGGTTTCCCTGCTTCGTAGCTATCAAGCAACATGTGCCGCAACCCAGTGCCCATCAATGGCCCTAGATGTTGTTTGAGTTTGCCGATGACATGATTGAGATGAAACTCCACCGCTTTTTCATTCATCTTATCGCACTCGAGGCCCATCACCTCCCATTGGTTCGGCTGCGTCAGTGCGCCCATGGTAGTATGACCAAAACGCAGAATTGTCCACTTACCCGAAGCGGGTGCCGTCCATTTCAGTCGACCCTCGGCATTCATGTTTTTTGTGAGATCAATCACCGAGTCTTTCGCGATGACACCTTCACTCGGCACGGCAAGAACCGCAATGTCACGCCAAAATGTTTTGCGCCCCTCGATCACCGGTTTCTCTAATTTTCCTGTCTCCTTATTGATCATCGGAAACAACATATCGCCTTGTGGATTGATCTGAGGTTTCGGCAATACGGCATCAAAGGTCCTGCCTGCTTCCACCTGTGTGCTCGATGAAAAAATCTGCTGCATCGCCATCTCGGGCGTGATCCAAGGACCACCGGTGCTGGTATAACCGGGGCAGTTGTGAATGCCAACATCGATCCCCAAACGTTTGCCTTCCGCTGCGGCATGGCTCACCAATTTCCACCACGGATCAGTGAACGCGAGCAGTCCATCCGTGGGAGAATTTTCAATGTGTCCCGCCCACGGAGTGCACACATCCGCCATGCCAAAAATCGTAACCGAAGCAATACCCGCCTCCGCAAACGCTTCCAGATCAGCGGTGATGCCTTTCGCCGTAACATTCGTGCCCATCCAGTGCCACCACACGCCCGGACGCGCGTCCTCAGGTGGCTTGCGAAACACTTGTTCAGGATCAGACTGAGCCAGTAAGGGACTTGCGAATAGGCACGAGCCTAACAACATCAAGGGCAAAGAATAGCGCCCATGGGCGAATACGCGCGAGATCAAAGGTATCATAGTAAATTGGGGATCAAACAAGGGAAGTTCACAGGTGCGACCGAAGTCACTGGCGAAATACGCACCAGACGATAACGTTCTTTCCAGCTATGTGAGGCATGACACATTACTAAAATCATAGTATTTTAAAACTCTGCGGAAATTTTCAGCCGACCGAAGAGGCGATTTGAGGTTGATAAAGGCACGGAGATTGTTACGGTATCGATGCCAGATTGAGGGGAATTCTCTTGAATTGAAACCATACTACCTGCACTTATCGGAACATCGTTCCAGCCCGATAGATCATTGCCGTATTGGAATACTTGTGTCGTATCGACGGTGCTTGATTGGATTCGGCGGAACGTGAAAAGAAAATGGCCTGCCGCGATCGAAGCCTTGGGCAGAATGTTGTTTGATGAGACTCGGGGATTTCCTCCGAGAGCGTATTCGATGATGTTAGGAATGGAATCTTTATCATCGTCGGCAGAAGCTCCACCGCTAAGGTTATGAATGCCGCGCCCCGACCAAGCTGCATAATTTGCTGAAGCTGGACCACTGCTGACGGTCAGCGTGCCGACACCTGTAATGAATCCACTGCTTGATGAATAAATGCCCGGCGGCATCGCAAAGCCATCGACCCAGAGCGCGTGGATTTGATCCGTGCCGTTATAGTTGAGATCGAGCATCGCGCCACTTTCTACAAGCAGATCAGCAGTGTTTGATAGATTGCTTGGCGTCGTTCCATTGCCAAGGCGAAGAGTCCCCGCCTCAATGATCGTAGGACCACTATAGGAGCTACCCCCGCTGAGAATCGCAGTGCCCAGTCCTTTTTTACGCAATGAAGCCGCGCCCACACCCGACCAGTCTTCAAGGCTCCCGCTGGCTGTGAGTGTGCGTCCTGAAGCTACATTCCACAAGAATTCGCCTGCAATAAGCATCCTGTTGCTGATGCTCAAATTTTTGCTATCGGCAGCAATGGTTATGCTGCCGCCGAGAGATGGCGCGCTCCACTGATTGATCATCGCCGGTGCCATATGGATGATGCTAGGACCAACAATATTGATGTCTGTACTCAATCCACTATGCAAATGCAAGTTCCCCCACCCTTTGATCTCATCGACATTCATGGTGCCATTTACGGCATTGGCATCGAAAACATAATTCGCCCACTCGGTCCAAGTATTTTCCACGTAGTTTGAGCCAGTATTGAAATCGGAGTTCGTGTCACCTTGCCAAGTAAAGCTCGTCATCACTCGAGAGATATTGAAGTTATCAATTCGCATGATGGTATAACCATTATTGGGCTGCGCACCAAAGGTGATGTAGCCATCGCCTGAGGATAGCTTAGGTAAAATGAAATTCCCCATGAAGTTCGCTCCTTGGAAAAGTGCGACCTTGGAACCATTGCCATCGAAGGCGGAGCCCGTGCCATCGGCATCGGACAGCACGATTCGAAAATTGTTACTCGATCGACTGGCGATCGAATGCTGCACACCATTGATCCAAATTTGGATGGTGCCATTTTTCACTGGTCGAATGGCAAACTTTGCCGTGCTCGAATCCGCATTGATATTCTGAGCACTACCGATTACAACGGAGGCCCAGCAGGAGTCATTCCCTGTATCCACCCAAGCGTCCATTTGAAATGCGAGAGGCTGGTCAAATTCATTTGCCACTAGCGCGAAGTCTCGATTGAGACTAGCGCGTGAATTGTATCCCGCGTCACCAACCAGCAACATCGCTGATCCATTGCCGTGTTGGGCTTGCCAACCTTGACCTCCAGAAATCACTGAGTAGGTTGTCGGCGCATAATAGCCTTGTTGATCATTGGCGAGTGTGTTGTTGAAACTCCCGGCATCATAGCTTTCTGAATTGTAGTGATCACTCAACATCAAAAGTCCTATAGGGGCGGGCGGAGTTGCCAGAGTAGCAATTGCTGTAGCATTGAGCGCACTGGAGTAAAACTGCACATCATCGAGAGAGCCTTGATACATCGGCATGAGGCTTCCAGCTGAGCGGGCGAGAAAATGTGATGGGAGTCCGGTCGTAGTGTTTGCTGCGAGCAATTCATCAGGGCGGATGGTGATTGCACCACTCGAAACAGCGGTTCCATTGACATACAGAACACCTGTGCTGCCATCGAGAGTGATTGCGACGTGCGACCACACACCAGTAGGCAGCGCGTTAGTCGCAAGCGTCTGCTCCACTCCTCCGTTGACGATGGAAAATCTCGCCTGACCCGCACCATCTGATGTGGTAAGCGAAAGTCGGCGCGTAGCAGATGCTCCGAGCCACAGCAATGCCTGATTCACTGATCCTCCGGTTGGCTTCACCCAGGCAGCAAAACTGAAGTCACGGCTATCAGCCACACTACGATCAAGCGCGATGTATTGATTGCTGCCGTTGGTTGTAAGAATGCCGCGCCGCACACCATCATTCGCTGTCCATGTTGGCGATCCAATCGTAAATGCATCGGTGACTCCATATTGGTCAAGGGCACGAGAATCATGGGCACTGGAAAAATCATAAGCCGCATAGAGCCCAGCAGGTGTATTGGTGGTGAAATTGTCAGGAATGCCGACGAATGGCAAATGCCCGAACGTGACCCCACCTGTGAGAGACTTGTTAAACATGTAGTCTCCATCGACGATAGCGTGGCCACTGAGAGTGCCGCCACTTTGATGAATTGCGCTGCCTTTGGCGACAGCGCTGCCCTGTATGTTGCCCTGCACTGTAGCGTGCTCAAGCACACGCGCATTACCTGAGATGGTCGCATTTTCTACAAGTGCCCAATTTCGCACACGAGCGAAATTTTGGACGATTGATGTTCCACGCACCCACGCATGACCACTCACGACGGCATCATTGCGAACTGTTGCTGAACCGCTGATGAGGGCGTAGTCCTCGATGCGAGCGTTGTCTTGGATCACAGCTGTGCCAAGCACACGAGCACTAGGACCAATATAGGCAGTCGCAGCAACAGTAGCGGTACTGGCTCGATAGCCGCCTCCATTGGTATGCTGAATTAGACCAGTCGACGCACCATGATTTCTTTCAATCGGCGTTGCACCAGTCACTTGCACTTCATAGTGAAAGCGTGATCGCGATGGGTGAGAGCGGAATCGGTATACAACCTCATCATGTCCACCATAGTGAAAAACATTTGGTGTTCCAGCGACAGAGAGATACAGTGTATTTTCGTGAGATGCTAAAGTGATCGAACTGCTGCCACTACTCCACAAAGGCGTGTAGCGCTCAACTCCGGTATCGCTAACGGCGATAAATGAAGCACGCCAGTCGGCTCCTCGCGCCGAATCTGCTAGGCCACGCAAATTCACAGTCACAACGCGTCCCGCGCCGCTGCCTGAAGGGATCAATTGATGAATGGCGTAGGCACCTTGAGTGGGAGCTTTGTGAGGTGGCACCCGCCACCACGTAGGATCATCTGCACGCTGAATGAGATCGCTAAACATGTGGCGATAATTGTTAGATGAGTCCTGATTGATATAACCCATCAACGTTGACTGGCGAGCGTAATCAAAAGTAGCGCCGCGCCTTGCGAAGTAGCCGACGATATCTTTTAGCGATGTATGAGGCATCAATCGTTCTAAGGTCATCATCGGGTATTCACCCTCCTGCGTTTCCTGCCAAAGCTTTGCGACAATGCCATCGTAAAGGTCAGGTAAGCCATCAGGATTTTCATCCATATACAATAATGGCAGCCAGGTGAGATAGTAGTTCCGACCAGATGACATCATCAAATGCGAATCACGCACAGCCTGCGCCTCCAAATTCGTCGTATTAGGATAGAGATTGCTGTAATGATAAAGCCAGCGCTCGCGGCCATAGTTTGCATGTGTTTCCCACCATTCTCCAGGCATGTGGCCGCTGGTGTTATGCATTTGAAAAACATGCATGAGCTCATGCGGGATGATCCAAGTAGGCGGGTTCGTTTGCAGCCCTTCAGGTTGGATGTTGAAATAGGCAAAATTCGTTGGACTCCCCCCCATCCAGAAACCATCAAAGGTGCATAAGAAATTGACTCTGTATTTATTTCCATTGCGTAGTGATAAGTTCGTAGATTCGGCTGGCTCGCGGTAGCCGAGAATCTTGACATACACCTGCCAAGCCTCTTCTGCGTTGCGCAGAGCACCACGAGCCATGGCATTGTTGACACCCTCGCCAGCACGTGCGGCATTCCAAATGAAGCGAAAATGTTTTGATGAAAGCTCGTAAGTCGTGATTGGTTGATCGGTAGTATTGGGCAGATACACATCGCCCGGCAAATCACCAACGCGAAGATAATCGACGGAGAATGCAACTCCCGAGGCATTTCCCGGATCGATCCGCAAACTCTGTAACGAAGATCGCCACCATGGCTCAGGCCCAACATCGATGCGATAGGTGTGAAATACGCCATCCTTGGGAATCGTCGCATTCGGAATGGAAATCGTGCGATCAGCGCTATAGCCAGTCGTAGAGTTCGTGCCATAATAAATCTGGATATCATGCGCAAAGTTGGCTGGAACACGCAGGCGCAATTCAAGGTAATCATTGAACCCGAGATCGAGATCTGGTCTACTGGCCGATGGGATCGTTCGTGTAAGCTGCGGATCCGTGCCACTTGTCGTGCCAGAAATGCTACCTCCACTCACGGAGACTCCCGTGATTTGCGTGACCGACCAGCTTTCTTGACCGCTGCCATTCCACTCTACTGCATAAGTGCCTGTAAGCGGAGTTGCTGGGTCAACAACGATGGGTAAAGCACTAACTTTACAAGGAGAAAGCATAATAAACCATAGCAAAGCCAAAGCAAAAGCTCTATGTGGGCAACTTCGTATCAACTGCATGATTTTGAAAATTGGATTGAGAAAAGGAACAATCATCAGATGCATCATTCTTAGAGCGACTCAAACAGCCACTTTCCTGGTGGGACGAGAAATTTCACGCAGCCATCGGCCGAGGGTAACGTTTTGATTTGCGGAAAATCTGCCACAGACTTGCCATTGATGCGCACTACTGCGGCCGAGGTGTTAGACTGAGGAATCCAAACGGTTGCCGTGGTTTCGGGCGGCGATGTCAATTGCAGACGATAATGTTTCGGATCGCGCTGGATCTTCACTTCCACCAATCCTTTGATCGTATGAGAGGCGCAATTGATTTTTGTTAGATGCCCCAGTTGTGGTTTGACCGAGTAGGTCGCAAACGCGGGCGAGGTCGGCGTAATGCCAGCCGCGTATTCATGCATCAAGGTGAGCGGTCCACCTGCCCAGCCGTGATTGTAACTGCCACCACCGAAACCTTCTGCACCTACCCCCCAACCTTCCCATAGTGTGGACAAAGGACTTTCGACCATTTTGCTGTAGCGATGCTTCATGCGTGCGAAGGCTGCATCGGGCTGATTCATCAGAAACAGTGACTCTAACACAAATTTTTCCATGTAGGGACTGCTGTGAGCTTCACGTGCAAACAGCTCCTTGATCGCAGGCCATTGCTCAGGCTTTGCCAAACCAAAGACCACCGCCATCGCATGACCGCGATCATCGGTTTTGCCTGTGTAGCCGGGCGAACGATACTCACTACCGTTCCAAAAAAGCTTGTTGTAACTATCCTCGATGCCTTTGCGCTTGGCTTCGTATCCGGGAATATCCGCTTCGTGGCCGCTGAGTTTGGCCATTTTGATCGCCGCATGGTATGCCTGATAGAGTAAGGCATTTTCCATCAAGGGCATGTCAATGTTTTCTCCCCAATCACCCCAATCCCATCCGCCGGGACGATGAATCGCTAGGCCGTTTTGATCAAAATTCCAAAGCGCGAGGTAGCGTGCGATCGCGGGATATGATCGCTCGATCGCTGCGCGGTCACCCGTCTGCATGTAGTAGTTCCAAAATCCTTTCTCGCCAATGCTCAGCAGCATTTGCATCGGTAATTCATCATGCCAAGAGCCTGCGGGAATGGGTGAGTAGAGCACGCCGTCGGGCTTTTGCCAATCGATCAGATTGTCCATGGCCTTGCGCACGAGCCGAACGCCGCGATCATCGCAGGTGTATAAAATTTGATTCATCAAGATGACGATGTCGCCCCACCATTGCGCACGCTCGCGATCAGGATCTTGGATGCTATCGCGCATGTTGACATTCATGGTGTTGAGAGCCTTGATCCAGAGACGATTGAGAAAATCATCATCACAAGTGAAACGTCCAACATGATCAGTATCGTAGCGCGTTTCCCGATAACGAAGGTCGAGAATTTCCACACCGGCGGGGATCGTGTAAATCATCCAGTGACCGTTGATGTAGGCGAGGCTCTCGAACTCCTGCACGCCTTGCTTGGTGATGTATTCGGCGCGGTAATTGTATTCGCTGCCACCTTTGTAGTTATCGGTCCGCATATCGATCGTGAGGCCTGCGGGCGCTTTGATTTTTAGATACGGCGAAATGGTAATGTTTTTCGGGAGTCGTGCGATGATGGGTGTACCGTTGCTGATTTTTGGAAATTCTTTCGCGTTTTCATAAGCTAACAACTTGCTGCTACGCCATTGCGGAATCGGGCGTTCGATCAGTTGATTCCATGGAGCTGTCGGCGGAGCGCCATAAATTTCACAAGGATTCCAGGTTGCATCATCGAAGTCAGGATCGGTCCAGGCACCTATGTCGAGTCGGGCATCGAAATGCACATTTTCATCCGGCATGCGATAGTTCGGATGCGGTTCACCAGTGCGACCGAATGCCGGATGACGCAGCGCCTTCCACGAAGCATCTGAACCTAACAAATGATTCGTTCCCGATTCGAGCTCGAAGAGGAAACCGTGTTTGCCGCTATTTTTGTGCGAGTATCCTTCCTTACCCCAAAACCACGTGAGCACAGCGATGGTGTTTTCTCCTTGTAGTAGGAAAGGAGTGAGATCTACGCGATCGAAGTAGGTATCGCGCGGATTCGGTCCGCGTTTGAGTCCCCCTTCGTAAATGACGAGCTTGCCATTGATCCAGAGCCAGTATTTTGAATCAACAGCGATGCGAGCAATGGCGGCGGCGGGCTTTTCTGCGAGAGTGAATTTTTTTCGATAACAGGTCCACACGTTGCTCTGATCCGCAGCGCCGCTTTTCACATCGCCCCAGGGTTGGGTGCCAAGAGCTCCAGTGACTTTTGCGGGATTCCATCGGGCTGCGTCAAGTGTCTCGGCGCTTTGCCATTGCGCATCGGTGATCATTTCCTGCACGGGACTACCTTCCTGCGCGATGCGAATTTTCCCGATGACACTTGCGGCATTGATTTCTCCCTCGTCTGGATCATTCTTGGCATGAATGATGATTTCGTTAGATCCTG
>JBIIAI010000008.1:0-45638 GCA_044239965.1 Akkermansiaceae bacterium | reverse complement strand
TCGGTGATCATTTCCTGCACGGGACTACCTTCCTGCGCGATGCGAATTTTCCCGATGACACTTGCGGCATTGATTTCTCCCTCGTCTGGATCATTCTTGGCATGAATGATGATTTCGTTAGATCCTGAACGCAAGGCCTGCGAGATATCGATGGCCTTCGGCTTCTGCCATTCGCTGCTACCGCCAAGATTTTCGCCATTAACGATCAACTGAAAATGATTGTCCGCAGAGAACAGAGCAAGCGCGCTGTTTAGCTTGGCGTTAGCTGGCAGCACGGCTTCACGACGAAAATACCGACTGCCAGGTTTTGCGTTGCGGGTGGCATCGACTCCCGCTTCATCGCTCCAAATCCACGATGCGCCATTCAGGTCCATAGCGGGAACAACGGCTGGGCCGATCCACTTCGCCTTCCATACAGCTGAGACGATCGAAGAGTGAGAAATCAAACAGATTCCCAGCACCAGCCAACGCGTAAAAAAGTGGAACATCATCATGCTGTAAAATAACCAACAGAAAACGGCAATCACACGCGGCGACGACGCAGCAGCGCGAGTAATCCCAGTCCACCGAGAAGCGCAGCGGAGGGCTCGGGAATCAAGCTAACGCTGAGGTTGTCAAACTCACCGCCGCCAAATTGATCATTGCCAAAATTGAATGCGCTGAAGGTGAGATAGGCATTGGATTGTTGGGCAAGAGTGAACGTGCCGATATTGTTAGATCCGATCTGCACCGAAGCCTCCGTGCCATTGGAACTGAAAGCAGAACCAATACCGCCCGTGCCACTAAGCGTGATGGTAACCAGATCATTCTGCGACCAGGATGGCTCGCCTCCCACATTCGTTCCCGAATTAAATGTTTGAGTTCCGCCGTTGACACGGAAGAGAACACCCACCATCGCCGCGCCATTATTGACCGCGAGGTTTTGTGAGTTCCCCACATTGAATTGCACCCAACGAGTCGTGTCACCCGCATAGCCGAAAACGTTGACGATATTGAAACTAATTTGCAAAGGCAGATTTGCGGCATTGGCTTGCGTCGCAAAGTTGTTGTTCACGCTGACATTGCCGTAGCTCGTGATGTTCGCGACTGTGAGTTGTTTCGCGCCATTGCTGTGCTGTGCTTCATTTCCCCCGCCACTGCCGATGTTGTAAGTCGTAGTCGCTAAGGTACCTGTTTGCGTGGCAGATAGATTATTATTGAACGAAGAGGTGACTTCATTGGCCGTGCTTTCGTTAAAATGGTCGGCTAACAACAAAGTAGCGGCGCAAGCAGGTCCCGCCAAAACGAGAACCGCGAACGCAGCAAGGGGAGTGGATGACATTTTCATAATTGGTAATTGAGGGGTTTTTGAGGATGGTTTGGGGATGGGGATGCGCACATGATCATACAGACAACGCCCCCATTGATCCATGGACAAAAACAGCATAATGATGCACTTTTTAGACTATGATTTCAACGACGACGACGCAGCAAGGCGAGCCCACCGAGAGCTCCGAGCAACACAACCGAAGACTCTGGAACGGCATTGACCTCGGCCAATGAGGTTGCGATCGTCAAGTTATCGAAGCTTTGTGATGCTGAGCCATTATATCCATTGATGCGAATTCCTTTGATGCCCGCAAGGGTGCTGATGCCTGTAACTGATGCATCAGCAGCGTCACTCACATCGATAGTGCTACCAGTAGCTCTCACCCACAAGCTAACAGTGCCTGCGGTCAAATCCAATTTGGCAAGGCCTGATTTCATGCCGTTACTTGATATGCCCGTGTAATTGTCTCCGCTACCGCCACTGATGTTCCATTCACCATCGGTTGCCACACTCCACCAAGGGTTGCCAAAAAGGAAAATTTCCGAGCCGCCATCCGAAGTCCCATTGTAAAAGGTGAGACCGCCGTATCCACTCCCCGCCCCTACCGTGGCCGAGTGTCCCCAGTCGAAGCGCACCCAGAGAATGTCGGTAAGGTTCAGTGTCGCACTGTCGCCTAACGTATCAGCGAAGTTTCGTTTATGCGCTTGATCCCAGGCGCCTTGAGACGCTACCGCGACACCACCAGACACCGTGCTGTTGGCAGAAAACCAGACGTTACTACCCCAGCCTGTTCCGCCGTTGTTGCCGCTAAGTCCGCCGTCACTATAGGAAAAAGTATCCTGAATGATAATCGCTGCTTGTGAAAGAACGATCGTTCCCATCAATACCGCACAGGTCAAGGCGGCTACGTTTGCATTTTTGTGTTTCATGTTTTTCGTTAGGTTTTTTTAATTGGCGCGGACTTGAATGAAAAGCTTGGGATTGCTGAGAAGGCTGGAAGAAATCGTTACAGGAACGGTGTCTACATTGCCTTGGAGAGTAGGAATTCCTTCCACTGCACCCGTGTCTTCGACCCAGTTGATCAGGTCTGTGGAATACCAGATCGTATAAGTGATTGCAGTCTCAGGAAGATTCGGATCACGACGCGTATAGGAAAAATGTCCCGTTGTTTTTTCGAACGGAACGGCGATCGGATTTATCGAGACTCCACTATTGGGGAGCAGACCGAAGGCGTATTCCGCAAAATTCGTCAAACCGTCATGATCGGAATCCAGATCTTCACTACCATCTGCGAGCCCATAGCTAGACGCCCAGAGTTGATAATCGGTGGCTGTAACCTCATACGCGAGAATGCCATCTGCCTCTGTGAAAATCCACTTCGCCGTGCTAAGTTCTAGTTCCCATGTGCCCTCGCTTGTTTCAGTAAAATCTCCGAGCGTGCTCGTCACCGCTGCGGGAGTTAGAATCGGCGCTTCACCGGCAAAAGAAGTCACATCAACGATGCTCCAGAAATTTCCATCAGTGGTATTAGCGGCAGACAGATCAAAATCCACTTCTCCCAGATAAGTAAGCGCGGATGAGCTAGAACCGCTAACCGAATTGGTCTGACCGTTGCTAGTCGGACGGAAACACAGACTGCCGCTGGAAGCAATGATTAGTCCTCCATCAAGCACATTCGTATTTCCGGTGTAAGTGTTGATACCTGAGAGCGTTTGCGTGCCAGTGCCGACTTTGGAAAAAGTGATTTGTCCGCCTGTATTCTGAATCGTGCCGCTAAAAGTTCCGCTTCCGTCGGCGATACCCACTTTCAGCAATCGTGGAGAATTTCCACCATGGAGTTTATCAACGGTGCCTGCGCCAGTTAGAGCATCGATGATCACATCCTGACCATCCCAAACATCAAAAGTAGCACCGCTAGCAATGTTCATGCCCGCAAAATTGTTAGCCCAATTCATTTGCTGCCAACCGCCGTTCGTGAGTCTAGCGCTATCTTGGAGATCAATCAATGCACCTGCATCCATGGCGAAGGTCAATCGATTCCCACTAACACCTAGCAAATCCTGATTGATGGTGGTATTACCTGTAAGTCGAAAAGTGCCAGCTCCCGCAATGGAAGATGAGGGCATCAAAGTGGCGAAGGTATTGTTCGAGTTATGCAACTCCAAAACTGCGCCTGAAGCCACTGTGGTCGTGCGGCCAACGTGAAAAAACGGCTGTCCACTGATCTGCAAGGTACCGTTGCTAATGATTGTCGCACCGCTGTAGGTGTTCGCTCCAGCGAGAGTCAGCGTGCCAGCACCAGCTTTAGTGAGACCCGAAGTGCCGGCAAGAGCCGCGCTGATCGATACTGTTTTGTTGGTGCCCAAGGCATTGACCGTGATACTAGGCGAAGTTCCAGACAAGGTCAGGAGATTTCCAGCCACCGAGTTGTTCGTGAGAATCCAGCTAGCAGCGGATGAGGCATCAATGTCACCAAAGACCAAATGGCCGATCGTCCGAGCAGAATCCAGATTTACCGTAACGTCCTCAGTAATGTTTAAGGTGTTAAAATTAGCCGTATTGCCACCACCCGTGCCCACAGTATCGTCTAACCAGTTACTCACGGTGTCCCATTGACCGCTGGCCAGATTGGTCCATGTTGCAGTGGTCGGCGGGGGTGGAGCATCAGTAGCATCAACGTCACTTACGGTGGTGCCAATGAGCAAGTTATCAAAACTTTGGGCGTTTCCACTGCCTCCAAAATCCGCACCATTGATGCGAAGCCCATCAACACCTGCGAGCTCGCGACCTGTCACTGTGGATAAGGGTGGACCACTCACATCGACCGGTGACCCTACCGGCCCCACCCAGAGCTCGACATTACTCCCCGCTCCTTCTCCGAGTGTTATTTTGGCGACTGCAGTTTGCATACTCGGGTAATTCGGCACCGAAGTCTGAGGTGCCGAATTCATTTGCCAAAGATCATGGCCAGATCCCGGCCACGTATTGCCAATGAGAAATTTTTCACCACCACCAATGAAAAACGTGAGTCCGCCATAGGAGCCATTTTCCGAGGGTTTGGTAGAATTCCCCCAATCGAAGGAGATCCAGATGGTGCCGGACGAAGGAAAAGGAGTTGATAGACTTCGGCTGGATGGCGAATTCCCTGTCACAACTCCACCCGTCACATTGGTTGAAGAAGTCCACGCACCGCTGAATCCAGCGCCGCCATTTTGACCGCTCAGACCGCCGTCAGCATAGGAAAAATCTTCGGAGACGAGCAAAGTTGCTTGTGACGGTAAAACGAGAAATGCGGCGCAGCTCAGCAGAGCGAGTCGAGTATTTTTGACTTTCATGTTGGGTATTTTTGGGGAGTTTTTCAAAGTTGATAGGCGTGTGGAGCGACATCTGAAACGTCTAGGTCCAGATTGTTAGTTTGCTCTACCAAACTATGATCGTATTTTCCCCACCAAACCCGACACGGATTCGAAAAATTTTTTGTTTTTCGCAAAACACAATAAATGAGGAGCCATTTCTGCTTCTAGGTGCAATGGCTATTGACCGTTAATCGTTTCCTTAGCTTCTTTGAGCATGATGTGAGCGTTCATCCAGTCCACCCAAATGCTTGTGCCAGCGGTGTAATTTTCGGGAGAGGATTCCATGAGGTCTTGGAGTGGCTTGGCGGCTTCGGTTAGGAGCTGGCGGGCTTGCTCTTTTTCTCCTTGTTGGTATCGAGCCATGGCGATGAGCAGGCGGACACAAACGACTCGGGGCTGCGTTGACTCACTGCGTTGGAGGGATAACTCGGCCCAGCGGATCGTTTGCACAGGATCATTGCGGCGATAGTACCACAAGGATAAGGAGTAGCAGTGCCACGCGGCGCTGTCAGCACCACCTAAATTCAAGCCTTCTGAACCGACTGCATTTTCAAGAAATGTGCCGAGTCTTGCGATTTTCTCCATGGTTGCCGCGTCGGAAGGGCGCAGCGTGCAGGCTTTGAGAATTTGCTCTGCCACGATGGGGTTTTGCGTAGTACCGAATCGCTCTATGGCAATCCCGCGCACTTGCTCATAGCGTTGCCAATCACCCACCTCACAAGTAGTCATGGCGGCAGGCAAAAGATCGCCAGAGATTCGATTGAGATCGGAACGATCCACGGCGGAAATGGATCCAGCTAAGGCAGTGAAGCGCTCGGCGGCTTGCTGGAAACGGCCTGCCAAGCGATGCCACTCACCTAATTTCCGATAAACATCTGCGGCTTCCAACGATGACGGTGCCATGTTAGAAGGGATGGCGGCAATCAATTCATCCGCATGCTCCATCTGCTCGTAGGAAAGCTTCACGGCAGCTTGGGCACAGGCCTCGCGGGCTTCCGCGTGCCCACGTAATTTTGTTTCCACAGAGCGTGCGTTCTCGGCTTCGTGGCGCAATCGAGCTTGCTCACGACGAGCTTCACTTTCGCGTAGAAAAAGCCAAGTCGAGGTGCCGAATCCCGCTGTCAAGGTGATGAACGCGACTCCGCCCACGGTAAAAGCGAGGCGATTTCTACGCAGTAGCTTCACCAATTGATCACGCCGCCCCGCCGTGCGGGCTCTCACAAGTCTGTCATCGAGATGTCGTTGGATGTCGGCAGCAAGGCCGCTGGCTGAATCATAGCGGAATTGACGGTCGCTTTGCAGGCACTTCATGACAATGGCATCGAGATCACCTTTCACGAGTCGAATCAGATCGCGGGGTTTGCATTGGCGGGCGACAGCGAGTACTGCTAGTTCCGGAGGTGAACAGTCGGCGAGTAGAGCGGAGGGAGATTTGTACTGTCGCTCAGCGATGGCATGAGTAAGCTCTCCAGTCTGGAGCATTGTCGATTTTGCAATGCCGAATGGATTATACCCCGTTAGAATTTCGCACAACAAAACGCCGAGGCTAAAAATATCGCTGCGAGTGTCCACATCGAGACCACCACTCAAACCTTGCTCTGGGCTCATGTAGTTAGGCGTGCCGAGGATGATCTCCTGCTCACCATCAGGGTGAGGCAAGGCACCACCCGTAGCCATAGCGATGCCAAAATCAATCACCTTAGGCAGCGGTACGCCATCATGGAAAGAGGCTAACACATTTGTCGGCTTGATGTCGCGGTGAATCACCCCCTTTTGGTGAGCATGCTGGATGGCGTGGCAGACACGAATGAAAAGCTCCAACCGCTGACGAAATGTGAGTCGATTCTTTTCACAAAAATCAGTAATCGGCTCACCCGTCACCCACTGCATCACGAAAAACGGCCGCCCCGTAGGCGTAGCGCCTGCATCCAGCACCCGTGCGATTCCAGGGTGATCCATCATCGCTAGTGCCTGACGTTCCATCTCGAAACGAGCGATGACTTTCTCATGATCCAGCCCTACTCGAATCAACTTCAGGGCGACGTCGCGTTTCACCGGTTGCTCCTGTTCCGCCTGATAGACCACCCCACAGCCGCCCTCTCCCAGACGACGAATCAAGCGATACCTGCCAATCCTGAGACCGATCTCACCACTGTCAGTCTCGGCAGCGGCGGCATCACTCTTCAATGTATCGCTAGGTTCATCCGTAATCTGAAAAGGCTTAAAATCAAAAAAACGATCTGAACTTTCTTGCAGCGATAGCAGCTTTTCCATGCGTGCCCGCAGTATCTCATCACCTCGACAAGCCCAATCCAAAAAACGTGAACGCTCCTCCACATCAGGAAACTCAGTGGCGGCCCGGATCAACATTTCTTCGATTTCAAATGCCTCGCTCATGCGTAATTATTGATGTTCATCTTGGATCATCTCGTAGAGTTTTAACCTTGCGTAGGCCCACTGTCTTTCCACCGTGCGCTCTGTCACGCTGTGGAGTTCGGCGATCTGGCGATTGGTGAGTCCGCCGAAAAATTTCAACGTCACGATGCGATAACTCGCCTCGTCCTGTAGCTCCAAACGATCCAGCACATCATCAATCATCAACAAGCGCTCCTCTGGCTCTGCCGCGTAGATCTCTAGATCATCTAACGAAATTTCCGCATGACGATCACCGCGTTTATTCGCTGTTTTTCGACGAGCACGATCCACTAACACAAAGCGCATCGCCCTAGCCGCAGTGCGAAAAAAATGTGCCTTATCGTTCCAACATCGTGCGTCCACCTCCACCAATCGCAACCACGCCTCATGCACCAGCGCAGTGGGCTGAAGGCTGGCAGCAGGACCTAATGCCGCCATGCGGCGGGCAGCGAGATGCCGCAACTCATCATAGACTAAAGGCAACAACTCCTCGGACGGAATGCATCCGCCAGAGGAAGTCGCGCCGATCAACCTTGTGATATCCGTCATGATACGCTGAGTTTTTAGTAGAATTGCTGTTTTCAAAATGCAACTTTGCATTTCCGATCAGAAATCCTGCGCAACAATAGGATCTCTGCCGCAAAAACACGAGCAAAGAAATGCAGTAACCAAAAATTCCACAGCAGCGGTGACATCTCTAGTTTCTTACTGCACAAAAAAAATCAGCACAAGAACGAGTGACGCCATGATTTGTTAGAAGCGATGCCTCATGAAATTGCAGTAGGCATCGCCAATTAAAAAAACACAGAGTTGTTAAAATTTCTTTGCAAGAATCAAAAGATTTCGTCGCGTGAACACTCACTACGATAGCCTAGTTTGCACTTAATTGAGCTTTCTAGCGCTAGCATCCCTTACTGATTGGATCAGATTTTGATTTTGTCCCTCCTGCCTAGCAATAACACAGATGCTTTGTTAACGGCGGCGGCGCAACAATCCCAGCACGCCGAGAGCGCCGAGTAATAGAGTGCTTGCCTCAGGAACGACCACCGCTTGTAGGCTTCCTGTTTGGAAATAAATCTTCCGACCAGCTCCAAGATCAAAGGCGTTTTCAAGTCCGACATTTGCTACATTTGTAAGGGAAATATTGCTACCCGAAAGCAAGGTGTAAGTGCCATTTTCCGCAGTGGTGTAATCCCAACCAAGGAGATCCGCAACCCCGAAACCATCAAAAGTGACAGCACCCGTTATCGAAAGGGGGGCAGCGAGATTGACGAACAAGTCTGCACCAGCATCCAAGTTCAAGCTTCCCAGAATCATCCCGCTGCCACCAATGACTCCGTTCGATTCAACAGTAACTACTGTGTTGCCTAGTTGCCCCGTTACTAACATCGTGCCAGCTGAGACCGTTGTAGTGCCTGTGTAGGTATTAGAGCCAGCCAAGGTCAAAGTTCCCGCACCACTTTTGATGATTGCCGCCGTCTGACTACTTCCTAAATCAAATGCGCTACCAAGGGTTACGTTGTTGCCATTGGTGTCAAAAGTGGCAGTGACAGCATCGCCGATTTTGATTTGAGACGCGCCATTTTCAAACGAAATATCCTGCGTATTCCCCGCAGCCCAACGCAAAGTTGCATGGCCTTGCATATCGACAGAATATCCTCCAGGGCCACCCTGAGCACGGAGGTTTGTTGGCAACGAATTGTGAGAGAACTCAACAGTGCCCCCTGATAAAATCATACCTTGGCTGGTAGCTTTATTGTCGCCACTGAGCACCAAAGTTCCATCACCCGATTTGGAAAAACCACCCCAACTGACGTAGCCGACACCATAGATTTTTCCGCTGACTATGAGAGTCGATCCACCATCCACATTGATTGGAGTGTAACCACCCGAGCCATTCACTCCAAGGTCAGCGGAAATGGTTGAAATGCTGTTGTTTCCTGCTTGAATTGATGATCCTGGCGCGAGGTAATAGTTTCCCCAAGGTCCGACGGGATTGCCGCCATTAAAGTTTTGCGCCGAGGTACCGGATCCCGCAGCCAGCGTTCCGCCATGGAGGGTGATGATACTTGAAATACTCTGCGTGTTCGCATCGTTCACTGCATCAGTTATGATCGTTGCTCCAGCAGCGACCGTAATTCCGCCGCTACCCGGCAGTTGGTTTTGCAAAGCAATATTCAGAGTCCCGCCATTGACTACCGTGCCGCTGCTGTAGCTGTTTGAGCCAGAAAGAATGAGTGTCCCACTACCAGCTTTGATCAAGCCCCCGGGCGTGCTGCCGTTGCCAAACCAATTCGAATTTTTCACCTCACCGCTGATATTGAGTGTGCTACCGCTGTCGACGGTAATCGTATTGTTCGCGCCTGTTAGTCCGATACTGACTCCGATGTTAGATGTCGTCGTTCCACCAGCGGTAATCTGTTGATTGCCATTCCACAGGAAAAGCGCTCCCCTTGAGTCACTATTGGCCCCGCCCGTGATCGATCCTCCATTGATAAAAAGATTGCTCACACCGTTGGCAAATCCGTTAGTCGCATCGAGATGCATGACGCCACCCGCATTGATCGTCAGCGTGCCGATGTTGCGTTCATTGACTCCATAGTGATTCGCACTGCAAAGCACCCACTGATCATTTACATACAAGGTGCCACCATTGTTGATCGTCACGGCACCGGAACCTAGTGTGCTGCGTCGAGCTTCTACGATACCTCCATTGATGGTCGTGCCGCCAGAAAAATTGCTATTGCCTGCAAGAATCACTGTTCCCTCGCCCTGCTTGGTGAGTGAAGCAACGTGTGCTTGACCATTCCAATCGTTGAAGCTCCCGTTCACTGTTAGCGTGCGCCCACTACCAACATTCCAGACCATAGGATTTGCCGCCAGATACGTATTGTTGATCGTGAGGTTTCTGCTATCGGCCGCAATAGAAATATTTCCACCACCACCGCCCCATGGTGCACTGGGATACATGATCACAGGCTGAGAACCAGAGATCACAATGTCGTTTGTCAAACCACTATTAAGTGAAATGTTTCCCCATCCCGTGTAGTCGTCTACATTGATCGTGCCATTGACAACATTCGAGTCAAAAACATAGTCAGTCCACTGCGCATAAGTATCACCAACGTAATTGGAGCCTGTGTTAAAATCACTATCACTGTCGCCTTGCCAGACTAACTGTGCTTGTGCGGCTGTTGCGAAAAGAAGTAAAAACGTCGATGGATGAACGAGACTATGGAATTGCTGGAAACGATGTGATATTTTCATAAAACGGGGATGGGGTCGGGTTTTCTTGGCCATTTCCTTGATCGAGAGCTGGCACGAGGTAGGTAAGACCTCGCGAGTAGGATGCATAAAAATCATCAAAAACGCCATGGAAGAAACCCTCGATATGATGCACTTTTCCGACAAAACACCGACTCATGCCTTAGGAGTCATCATTCACGCATGATAATTTTGTATTGATCTATATAACAATCATGATTTTGCAAGACACACTTAGTCGTCGACCATCGTTTTCACGCTTTGTATTTTTCCAACATGAAATTGATCGATACAACCGACAAAAGATCTGAGGTAGGCATTCGCGCTTTGATTTCTCATTCCGAATTGGAACGGGACCTGTGGTTTGCGGGAAAATTTCGCATCCATCTTCGTGGACTTTTCTCTGCCACGGTAGGAGCCGAGTGGGATTCTCATGGCAAAAGCGAGAGTGATTTTTTGCATCACATCGAGATGCCCTTGAGCGGCATTCGTGCCATCGTGCATCAAGGCAAACTCATCGAACTCCATCCTGGCGATCTGTGGCTTTTTCCAGGAAACACTCCGGTCGAACGGCGCTGTCATAGCAAATGCGAGGTGTTGTTTATCAAATTTTGCTGTGAATGGTTACCGGGAGTGGATCCCTTGCTGGATTGGAAAGAGCGCGGACCACGAAAAATTGGAACATTTTTGTTCGATGAATGGCGACCATGGACGCAAAAAGATCGACAATTTCGCATGGCGGAATTGCTTTACCTGCGCGGCTCAATTTTGAACTGGCTCGCTCAGGCTATTCCCGAATTGGATGAGGTGATTAGCAAGCATCTAGCGACACACATGCAGTTTTCCAGGGCCTTCGCATTGATCGAAAATCGACTAGGTGCCGATCTGCGGCTTGCTGCAATCGCCGAAGAACAAGGCCTGTCAGTCGATTCCTTTTCGGCCGCCTTCTCCCGCAACATCGGCATCGGACCTAAGGAATACCTCTCCCGACGCATCAATGAAAAAGCGCTGATCATGGTGGGCCATAGTGACAAAAAAATGAAAGAGATCGCCGAAACATTGCGATTCAACGATGAATTCTACTTCAGTCGATTTTTCAAAAAAATGAATGGCGTGTCGCCATCGACTTATCGTGAAGCAGCGAGGAAAAATTTGCGTTAGTTTTTTTGAGAAAAAATTTACGCAGGAGGATTCATCACATCACGCCGAGTTTTTGCGCGACAGAGCCAGCTTTGCAATGCGGTAAAATCGCCAGATTCGAGCAACTGCATCACGGTCTTCATCTCATCAAGAGATTCATGCAAATTCCCTAACAGGCAGTCACGATTCTCTAACAAAATTTCCGCCCACATATCGGGATTGCCTGCTGCAACACGTGTGGTATCACGCAGACCTCCGCCGCCGAAAGTTGCGAGTTCGGGATTTTTGAGTCCCACTGTAGCGCCGATGCAAGCGAGCATATGTGGGAAGTGACTGATGCGTGCAACCATAGCATCGTGCTCAGCAGAACTGCACCACGAGGTCCTACATCCGAGAGCTTGCCAAAATTCCTCCAACAATTGGCATTTCTCTGCGCCGACATTTTCATCGTTCGTGAGAAGGCAAGCAGCATTCAAAAAAAGATCTGCGCGCGCCTGAGCGATACCACCTTTTTCACCGCCAGCCATCGGATGACTGCCGATGAAATCATAGCCAGCAGCAGATACAATTGGGCGTAGGGTATCATGCGGCAGGCGTTTGACACTGCCAACATCGGTGATGAGGCATTTTTCAGGCAAACCAGCAGCAATTGCGTTCGCTAGCAAAGGAGCCATCGCGCCAACGGGCACCGATAAAATCAAAAGATCTGCGCAAGCCACAGCGTCAGCGAGATCGGAAGTCGCATCGAGCCCCAAATCCAAAGCCTCCTGGGTCGAGGCAGCACGGCGTGACCATACTCGAAAAGTATGCTCGCTCGATTGCGCGAGTGCGATGGAGCCACCGAGAAGGCCTCCGCCAAGAATCGTAATATGTTTGAGCGCGGACATGGAAAAATGAAATCGCCGGGCGCGGAGCCCGGCGAATGGTCTGAGTCGTTTAAGTATCAGAAAACCGATCGATTAAGGCACACGGAAGTGCTTTTTCTCGGATGCGGGATACTGAGGATCGGCGACAAGCGTGCCGCTAGCAATATTGCGAACGTCGACGACTTTGTTATTAAAGGGGCTGAACACAAAGCCTGGTTTGCCGGGAACGGCAGCAGCTACTGGGTGGTTCTTCGGCGGTGCTGGCGGAGTTGGTGGCTTCGGAAGATCCGTCTCGTCGTCAATGCGCGGCTTCGGCTTCGGATTGTTGTTCGCGAGTGTCTCCTCCGCATCATCTGTATCAACAATACGGCTCTGGTCCTTCTTACGCGCCTCTTCCTTCTTGCGAAGTTCTTCACGCTTCGCATCAATTTCTTGCTGCTTTTTATCGGTAATTGTTTGTTGTTTTTTGCTTTGCGCACGGCGATTCGGAATGGGTCTTCCATTTTCATCGTAAGGAACGCAGGATGAAAAAATGGAGGCACAAAGTACCGTGATCAATGTGTAGACAAGTTTACCGTTCATGATTTTTAGGAGAGAATTTTCGGAGGGCAACCATTTGCAGGTGCGGAAAGAAATATAGAAAATGCAAGATGTCCGTCAAGCACACATTCCATGACAACGTCATGAAAATTAAAATGGCTCAGATGGCAGTGCTCGCGGAATGATTTCCGCAGACTTCTCTGGCCCTTGCTTTAGGGGCTTGAGTGGACTCGGAGCAGCGGGTGTGGGCGCAGGGTAGCTCACGGGTGTAGCGGAATTACCGCGCACCGTATCATCCGCCGACGGCGAAAGGAGGAGCCAAGACATAAAACAGAAATAGCCAAGACCCATGCCGTAGGCCCATTTGGCAGCATGCAATTCACGAAACCAATAGGAAAACCAAGTGACCAGCGCGGAGCTTGATCGCTGCGGATTGCGATGCAGTTCACGCTGGCGTTGATGAAATTCCTTAACAAAATCGTCCATATACCCCTCGCGCGGCTGTTCATAGCGCTTGAGTTTCAAAAGATCGTGAATCTGATTCATTTTTCGATAGTAAGTTGCAGGCGAACGTTAAGAAGCATGTATATTTCAGAAAAACCCGCAAGCATATTCTAAAAATTTTTATCTTTAACGTCTTGGAGGCGACTTTGCAGATACTGGTGAGCATAGTGCAGTCGAGACCGAACAGTGCCCTCACTTACTTTGAGAATTTGGCAGATTTCCGAGTGTGGCATGCCTTGAATGTCAAACATGGTAACCACAGCTCTATGTTCTTGAGACAATTCTTGAAGAGCTTCGTTCAATCTTTTTTGCAAATTTTTGAGTTCATTGAGTGCAATCGGATTCGATTCCACGCGTGTATCGATCAGAGCCGGATCAGTCAAAACGGCTTGGTCAAGCTCATTCAGGCTCAATCCAGAACGACGTTGACTCTTTTTGAGAAAGTTCAGCGTCATGTTCATCGCTATGGTGTAAAGCCAGGTGTAAAAGCTGGACTGCCCGCGGAATTTTCCCAGTGATTGGTAGGCTTTGGCGAAAACATCTTGCAACAGATCATTGGTATCCTCGTGATGAGAAGTCATGTTGTAAATCATCGCGTAGAGCTTTTTTCCGTGGCGATGAATCAAGGCATCGAAGGCGCGCATATCGCCTGACTGGGCGCTAACGACCAGATCGGCGTCCGAGTCTTCATCAGCGGCGTCGAATTGCATGGGGTGGGGTGAGATGGGGGATGATACACGCGGTGCATGCAATGTAAAGCACCTGATGGCGAGAAAAATATTACATTTTTTTGCGATTCCAGCCCTCATTGCTGTATTTCTCCCGACAGATGCTCTCGATGGCGAGGGCATCTGGCTCGAGCTTAATCACGCGCACATGCCGCGATAACTCGTCTGCGAGTGCATGAGCGCGAGCTGGATTCGTCGTAGCCAGAGCAACTGACCCTTGGTGTAATAATCCATGACGTCCTCGACGCTGGCCTGCTCCTGAAATTTTCATGCCGTATGCATCCACAAGATCATGGACGACGGGACGTTGAAAACAAAAAGCATCAGAAGAATCCGCATCGATCGGGGCCAGCATCACGTCGGTGTTTTCCTTTGCTAGAGCTGAGGCCAAAGCTTGATGAATGACGCGATAGCTTTGATTTCCGGGCATTTCTGCAAGATCGATACCGCGAGGTATAATCAAAGTGTAGGTCCAGTCATGACGGTGATCGACCACACCACCACCGGTAGGACGCCTTACGAATGCGCGATTTTCGGGAATGGTTTGCACTGACCCGAAGTATCCCAAGCTCATCCATTCCCCCGACCATTGATATACCCGTAAAATCGGGACAAGGGCTTGCTGCCATAGCCATTCATCCACCGCCATCGCCTCGGGCCCTTCACGGGAAAAGGGATCAATCCACAACTGCAACTCCTCCAACACGAGGAAAATTTCACACCTTTTTGCCTCATGCTGCAATTATCATTTTACAAATTGCATTTCCTCTCTCCAGTATCCCCCCGATGCCAATCACAGCCAAACCTCAAGCCGCCCTCTTCATCGCCGGGCATGGCTCTACCGAGAACCCTGACTCCTCGGTGCCCTACTTTGATCACGCCGATGAAATCCGCAAGCGCGGGCTATTTGCCGAGGTGCACTGCATTTTCTGGAAAGAAGAACCGTCTTTCCGCGAGGCGTGGTATCTCACCGATTGCGAGGAAGTATACGTTGTCCCCGATTTCATTAGCGAGGGATATTTCACGCAAGATGTGATTCCTCGCGAACTGGAACTCACGGGCCCTACGACGAGAGTTCGAGGAAAAACGATCCACTACTGTGCTCCCGTTGGCGTTCACCCATCGATGACGCAATTGCTGCTACGCCGCGCAAAAGAAGTGGCGCCCGATGTAGACCCTACACAGACCACGTTGATCATCGTCGGCCACGGTACCAATCTTAACCCCAATAGCACCAAGGCGATCAAAGATCAATGTGATCTGCTACGCCTACAAACTGAGATTCCATATGCCGCAGTGCTCGACACCTACATGGAGGAACAGCCATTTATCGCCGATTGGCACACTCTCGCAGAGACTCCAAACGTAGTGGTCGTGCCATTCTTCATCTCTGATGGGTTGCACTCGTATCAAGACATCCCCGTGCTGTTAGGCTTCGAATCCGAAGTCGGTGCGGCGGCCAGTCAGCGCGAAGTATTTCGCCACAATCCGCATGAACTCCACGGTCGCAAGCTCTATTACTCTTCAGCCATCGGCACCGAACGCCTCATTGCTGATGTAATTCTCGACCAGATTTACGACTTTGATCAACTCCATTCCAGCACCACCCATGACACGCATTGAAATACTCCAGCAACTTCTCGACCTAGGCTTTCACCGCATCGGTCAGATCGAAATTCTGCGTGCCGAGAGCCTCGCATCTCCCCCACCCTGCGCTTACTTGCTGTGCAACGAAGATGACATTGAGGAGGTTCAAAATGCATCTGGTCATCCATCTGACTTCTCTGAATCCAGCAACCCCTTCGATGCACGCGACATTTCCACCTATGCTGATGATGGTGAATACCGCTTCACTAAGGGACAAATCAATCTCAAGCGCCGCTGGGTGATGCATCTTGCGGATATCACGGCACTTCATGAGGCGATCGAAAATTTTTACCCATCGAATTTCAGTCTTTGGTTAGCGCAACAACGTGGCACCTTGGAGGTGCAAACATTGCGCGATAAGCTGAATCGCCAAACGGGAATGTATCGCTTCGCCCGCAGCATCAGTAATGAAGGGGCACAGAAATTGGTGCAACGAGTCTGCGGCCCAGCCCATCAATGTGCGAAGAAAATCCTCTGGCAAATTGATGCTGACACCCCGCTCGAAGACAGTGAAGCGTCTCGTTTCAATGGCATCGGCAGTGGCCTCGCCGAACCGCATGCAATCCCTCTGCTATGTCGCGAAGCCTGCAATCATTTCGTCGCCGAGTGCCGGAAGGAATCGAAAAAGGAATTCGAAGCCAAAGCTCAGGCATGAACCCTCGGGCGCGCAAGGCGTTATTTGGCGGCACTTTTGATCCCGTTCACGAGGGGCACCTGCACATTGCTCGCATGGCACGCGAGCAAATGTCCCTCGACAGCGTGATTTTCCTGCCTTGCTCAATTTCTCCACACAAGATTTCAGCCAGCAGTGCATCGATCATTGATAGACTCAACATGCTTGAGTTGGCCACTCGTGAAATCGACGGCATGCAGGTAAGTGACTTCGATGCCGTACAAGCACCTCCCGCCTATAGCTACCGTACTGCCGAGCACTTTACTGCGCTCGAACCAGACACCGAATGGTTTTGGATTATGGGCTATGATCAATGGGAAGCACTACCTCACTGGAAGAACCCAGAAATCCTAGCAAAACTTCTAACTTTCCTGGTTTTTACCCGTGATCAAGATCCTCTTCCACGAGAGGGATATCGGATGATCGCGCTGCAAGGCACACACCCCGCCTCCTCCAGCGCGCTACGCGATTGCCAAGGGCCTGATCATCTGCGTGCTGATTGGTTGCATCCGAGTGTCCTCGCATGGATCGAGCAACAGGGAAAATATCGCTAGACATTTTCCCTGCACAAAAAGCATCAACGCAGAGCATCAATCATTTCACCGAGCTGGGCCAGCTTGCCTTTCCACTCTTCCAGTCGCGCTTTTTCTTGCTCTACGACTTCTGCTGGGGCGCGATCAACAAAACTCGCATTGCTGAGTTTGGCCTCGCATTTCACCACCTCCTTGCTGAGTTTTTCGATTTCTTTGCTGAGCCTGATGCGCTCTGCTTCGACATCAATCAAACCCTCAAGCGGCAAATACACTTCACCCACAGGCGTGATAGCCGCGGGTGTACCTTTCGGCGCCTCATAGGCATCGTCGATGCGGATTTCGGCAGCTCCTGCTAACAAGGCAAGCACATCAGCTTCATCATTGAGCCACGCTGCGGCAGACTTAACGATGAATGTTACATCGCGGCGAGTCGCCACATTGTATTCAGCCTTCAAATTGCGCATGCGTCCCGTAGCCTCATAGACAGCCGCTGTTTTTTGACTGGCAGAACCAGCATCGTAGCCGTGCAGCAGTGGGAGTGCAGGTAGTTGCTGATTCATCAGGAATTCCCCTTCAGCTACATAGCCCATACGGGCCGATAGTTCCTCGGTGACGTGCGGCATGTAGGGATGCAGCAATTGCAAAAAGCGACTCATTACGGCATCGAATACCGCCAATGTGCGATCGCGCTCTGCGGCAGTGGCATGACTGCGCAGGTCACCTTTTACCGCTTCCAAGAACCAATCGCAGAACTCACTCCACAAGAACTCGTGCATTTTCTGCGCGATTTCACCGAAGCGGTATTCGCCATACGATTCCTCGATCTGCACGGTGAGAGCATCGTACTTCGCCATGATGTCAATATGATAGGGGCGCAACGAATCAAGAGATGGCAAAGTCAAAGCCCGACCATCGCTCGCCATTTGGCGGAAACGACAAGCGTTGTAGATTTTGTTCGCAAAATTCCGACCTTCCTCGACCTGCGATTCATCAAAGCGCACATCGCTGCCCACGGGAGCAATGCGCAGCAATCCGAAGCGTAATCCATCAGCACCAAATTGATCCATCAAATCGAGCGGATCGGGTGAGTTACCGAGCTGTTTGCTCATCTTACGACCTTGCTTGTCGCGAATGATCGAGGTGAAATAGACATTGCGGAATGGTAGTTCGTCCATGAACTCATAACCCGCCATGATCATGCGCGCGACCCAGAAAAAGATGATGTCTGGTCCTGTGACAAGATCGTTCGTAGGATAGAACTTTTTCTGCGTCTCGTCATCCATCGTTGCGAAGGGCCAGAGCCATGAGCTGAACCAAGTATCCATACTGTCTTCATCTTGAACCCAGTTTTCCGGATCGGCTGGTGGCTCGGTGCCGACGTGGATATCACCCTTGGTGCGATCGGACAAATCAAGAGTTTCCGCACTTTGTAAGGCCTCGGATTTTTCCTTGCGATACCAAACGGGGATGCGATGCCCCCACCAAAGTTGGCGGCTGATGCACCAGTCTTGAAGATTTTCCATCCAGTGAGCAAAGGTCTTGCGCCAGCGATCCGGACGGAAGGCAATTTCTCCACTCTCCACCGCTGCGGCCGTGCGCTCCACCGACGGGTAGCGGAGGAACCATTGCAGCGAAAGGCGCGGCTCGATCGGCACGTCCGCACGCTCACTGAAGCCGACGTTGTTGGTGTAGTCTTCTTCCTTCACCAGAGCGCCCATTTCTTCGAGCATTTTTGCAGCGAGTTTGCGGGCCTTAAAGCGATCAACGCCATCCAACTCCGGACAATCGGGGCAATTGATGCGACCATCGGGATGCAAAACATCGATGATTGGTAAGTCGTGACGTTGGCCGATTTCGAAGTCCACACGGTCATGCGCAGGGGTCACTTTGAGCGCGCCCGTGCCAAATTCTTTGTCTACAGCATCATCCGCAATGATCGGAATGGCCAAACGCGGAAATGGTCTCCACACATGCTTGCCGATCAAGTCCTGATGTCGTTCATCGAGAGGATTTACCGCCACTGCCGTATCGCCCATCAGCGTCTCGGGCCGCGTGGTGGATATCTCCAAAAAGCGACCAGGCTCTTCCACTACCTCATAACGCATGGTGTAAAACTTACCACTCTGCGGCTTAGGTATGACCTCTTCATCACTCAGAGCTGTGAGAGATACGGGGCACCAATTGACCATCCGCAGACCACGATAAATCAGCCCTTTTTCGAACAACTTCACAAATACCTGCTGAACCTCGCGGGTGTAGTCGGCATCCATGGTGAAGCGCTCACGCCCCCAATCGCACGAACAACCCAGACGTTTCAGCTGCGAAATGATGATGCCACCGTATTGGTCCTTCCACTGCCACACACGCTTGAGAAATTCCTCGCGCCCGAGATCCCGGCGAGATTTGCCCTCTTCCTTGCGAATCAGTTGCTCCACCTTGGTTTGCGTCGCAATCCCAGCATGATCAGTGCCTGGCAACCACAATACCTCGAAACCTTTTTGCCGAGCGCGACGGGCCAAAATATCCTGCAACGCATTGTTCAATACATGTCCCAAATGCAGAATCCCAGTGACGTTTGGCGGAGGAATCACAATCGAGTAGCCGGGCTTCGCGGAACGCGGATCCGCTTCAAAACAACGGCCTTCGATCCATGCTTCATACCATTTGGCTTCCACATCCTTCGGTTCGTATCCTTTCGGTAATTCTGACATCGCTCGGCACGATTGCCACAGCCAGCGAATCTTGTAAAGAAAAGCATGAACATCTCCGAGAATTTCGCACGACTTCCACACCTCGATGCCGCAATTCCTCATTCATTTGTCCCTAACCCTTCGACGGCATAGCATCAATTCCCTGACCCATTCGTTTCATTTTCGAGGCATTTTTCCCATTCTTTCAAAAAAATGAAAAAATTACTTGATCTGGGTACGATAATTGCTCTAATGAGCTCGGAAATTTTGATTAAGCCGTTTAGCTTCGCATTTATTGCAGCCTTGCTTACCAAATTTCCTCATTCCCCCCTTAGCCTTAGCACCTCCCTTCCGTCATGCTAAACGAAACATTTTCCACGCAGTCTCAAATCATCACTCCTGATTCTCCTGAATTCTCAACCATCTCTCGCCGCAAAGCCTTGGTGATCATCGGCACGGTTGGAGCAGCTATGCTCGCAGGTTCGCAGTCTGCCTCCGCTTTCTTTTTACGCAAACCTGCCAATCCCACCTTGGATTACGATGAGCTTCCAGCCGTATGGGTTGAAAGACAAGGTCGCAATCTCAATGGGTATGTAGACTACGTCGCGAACTTGAAGTTAGAGAAAATCACAGTGCAACAGGTGATCTCCGCTCACGCTAAGCAGAAAGGCTCACTTTGGAATTCCCTTCCGCCACAGGAGTTGTGGAAAAATATCGGCACTACTTTGAAGGTCATCGATTACATCTCGAAAAACATCAACGTGCCTGTTCGTGAACTCGTTTCAATCTACCGCGCCCCTGCCTACAATGCTCGCTGCGCAGGAGCAAAACGCGCATCTTGGCACCAGACAAATTTTGCTTGTGATGTGACTTTCCATACCAATGCCGCAACTATCACTCGCACTGCACGCAGCCTGCGCAATCGTGGCCTGTTCCGTGGCGGAGTCGGTGGCTACTATGGATTCACTCACATTGACACGCGCGGTCAAAATGTCGATTGGTGATTACTCTCCGCAACTTGCAGATTTTGAATTTTTTCTTACAATCCCATTCGTGAATCGAGTGGGATTTTTTTTTATCGCAAATTCACCTGTTGACTCGACAAAGCAGGTGCTATCGGCGAAAGTCCATCTCAGCAACGAATGTTTCGCATTTCTGATCGGTATCTGTTTTTTCAAGTTCTCCAAGCTACGGTCTATGCCGTTGTAGCCTTGAGCTTGTTCATCGTGCTCGGTCAGATTTTCCAAGAAATTCGCCCTCTGCTCGTCGAGAATCGAGTGCCCTTACCCTTAGTTGGAAAATTCGTACTCAATGTTTTCCCCAAGTCGCTGATGTTCACCATACCCTGGGGCTTCATGGCAGCCGTGATGCTCGTTTTCGGTAGGTTATCCGCAGAAAATGAGCTGAACGCCTTGCAACTCGCTGGCCTGAGCTTACCACGCGTGGCCCTTCCCGTCATAGTACTAGGAGCCTTACTTTCTTCACTTTGCTTGTGGATCAACACCACCATCGTGCCGCGAGCTAATGCTCGGATCGACAACGTCGTCTACGATGCCGTGGAGCGCAACCCCAAGGACTTGATCAAGCCCGGTATGATCACCTCCCAAATCGAAAATCTTCGCATTTTCGTGCAAAGCAAGGATGAGAAAAAACTCCAAAGTTTGCATATTTATCGCCTGCCCGATCCGAAAAAAATCACCGAGAACACAGGCTACGAATATGTTTACGCTGAAGATGCAGGTCTAGGAGTAGACCCGCTCAAAAAACAAATCAAGCTCACGATGAATTCGGCCTACATCGAAAGCACTGGCAAAAATCAAGAACTACAAATCATTCTGGCTTCCGCCGCCCCGTGGAAATACGATTTGCTTCGCGAAAAAAAATTCCGTGCGAGCAGCATGACGGAGCGAGAAATTCGCGACTACCTCAGCAATCCCCCGCCCGGATTTAAACCGAAGAATATTGCAAAGTTCCACTCCTCCATCATTCAGCGTTACACCTTTGCGATGGCAACTTTTTGTTTCGCTTTCATCGCCATACCGCTGAGTCTAGCACGCCGCAGACAGGACTCGACGTCCGGCATCATTCTTGCACTTTTGTTAGGTGCTGGATATTTCATTTTTACTTTGGTTGCACAAAAATCAGGCGATGCAGATAAAGCGATGATCATCTTATGGTCACCGAATGTCATCTGCATTCTTGTTGGCATTTACCTATTCCATCGCGTCCGATTCCGCTAAACCATCCCCCATGCTAACACGACATCCAGTCAGCCGTGTGCTTCAAGGTGTTCGCTCGTTCTTCACGGGCGAAGCCCTTGAGATGGCTCCGTGGATGGGTCCGCTGCGGCGTTACGATTTGTCGAAACTGCAAGCAGATGCGCGCGCAGCTCTCGACGTCACAGTTTTAGCAATACCACAAGGCATCGCCTACGCAGCGATTGCGGAGCTGCCAATCGTCTATGGCATCGTGTGCTCAGCTGTGGCCGCGATCGTCGCACCGCTATTTGCGGGTTCACGCCACACCATTCTCGGCCCGACCAATGCCACGGCCTTCATGCTATTCTCATTCTTCGCGGCTGCTCCAGCCTTGCGCGAGCGTGAGGTGGAATTGATTCCCCTTCTGGTCATGATGGTAGGAATTTTTTGCTTACTCGGAGCCTTACTGCGCGTCGCCGATTTGCTGCAATACATTTCTCGATCCGTGCTCGTCGGTTACATTGCGGGTGCCGCAGTATTGATCATCGCCAATCAATCAAAACATGTGATCGGCGTAGAATTTGATAGCGAAAACACTCGCACCTTCATCGGCCAACTCAGTGAGCTCTTCAAAAACATTCACCGTTCTCATTGGCCCTCGGTCGTAACCGCACTCACAACTCTACTGGGTTATCTCGCTCTGATGCGCTGGAAACCACGCTGGCCGAACTTTGCGATCATGCTTCTCATTTCCTCAGCGATTTGGGGATCACTCGCATTTCATAACATTGGTGCGTTTTCGCAGGTCGAGTGCTTTACTACCTTCCAACTCCAAGACCTCGCCCCGAGCTTGCCCCATCTCAATCGAACGGGGATTTTCGATGACATCAGCGCGCTCATCGGACTTGCTTTTGCGCTCGCCTTCCTCGCCTCACTAGAAAATACAGTGATGGCAAAAACTCTCGCCTCACGAACCGGTGAAGCACCTCAAGTTAACCAAGATATGTTTGCCGTGGGCATGGCTAATGTCGCCAGTTCACTGGTCGGTGGAATGCCAGCCTCAGGTTCGCTCACTCGCTCAGCACTCAACGAATCCTCCGGCGCACGCACTCGATTTTCCTCACTCCTCTGCGGCGTTTATACCTTAGTTGCAGCCATTGCTATCGCGCTATCACCAGCATGGGGCGTGCCTCTAATCGACTTCGTGCCAAAGGCCGCCCTCGCCGCTCTTATCATTGGCCTCGCTTTCTCTCTGTTCAATCTGCGCAATATTCGCGTTTGCTTGCGCTCCACACCTGACGATGCGGCAGTGCTCATTGCAACCTTCGCATCATCACTCATCGCGCCGCTCGACACGGCGATTTTCCTCGGTGTGGCTGTATCGATTGCACTATTTTTGCGCCGCGCTAGCAGGCCCCATCTTGTCGAATACAACGCCTCAGATTCTGGTGATCTCAGCGAAATTCACGGCGTCAAAGATCGCAACAATCCCTCCATTTCCCTGGTCCATGTCGAAGGTGATTTATTCTTCGGCGCTACGGAAATTTTCCGCTCGCAAATCCAGCGCATCACCTCAGATCCGTCGCTAAAAGTAATTATCCTGAGACTCAAAAATGCCCGCCATCTCGATGCCACATCCGTGATGGCCCTCCAAGAGTTAGTATCATTCGTTCGATCACAACAGCGGCATCTGCTCATTTCCGGTTGTCCGAGATCGGTATATCGCGTCCTGAAAAACTCGGGTGTGCTTGCCATCTTGCAAAGTGATTGTGATCGTAGCAAAGGTGAGTCCAACGTATTTCCTGAGAGCCCAAACAATCCAAACCTATCGACTCGCGGAGCCCTCAAACGCGCACAGCAATTGTTAGGCACCAAAACCGCGGAAGTCGTGATTTTTGTGGATCAGAAAAAAATCTCAAACTAATTGCGCAACCTTTTTGGCGCTACGGAGTTTGATCATGTAGAAAGCAGTCAAACGCTCTCTAAAACAAAACAACATCACAACTCCATGAAACACGTATATAACATCATCATTGCCTCCGCCCTGATCGCTGCTGCCCATGCCCAAGCCCCCGAAGGTAAGCCAGAGCGTAAAGGCCCTCCAGGTGGACCTCCCGCTGAAATCATCGCCAAGTTCGACAAAGACGGCGACGGCAAACTTAACGACGAAGAACGCGCCGCTGCTCGTGCTGAATTCGAAGCCAAGCGCAAAGAAGCACAGGCCAAGTTCGACACCGATGGTGACGGCAAGCTCAGCGAAGAGGAGCGCAAAGCCATGCAAGAAGGTCGCAAAAAAGAAATGCTCGAAAAATTCGACAAAGACGGCGATGGCAAACTGAGCGAAGAAGAACGCAAAGCAGCTGGACCACAACGCGGCGGCCCAGGTCGTCCAGGCGGTCCTAAAGGCGGCGGCAAAGGCGGTCGTCCTCCAGGGAAATAAGCGAAAATTTTTGCTAACACACCGCACAATTCCCAGCCCGCTGCCATCATGCAGCGGGCTTTTTCGTTTTCATGCCATCATTTACTTGCCAAGCCTGCGCCGCCACCGTTAGCTCAGCGCTGATGAATTGGAACATCAACGGCCGCCACATCGATCTCACAAAACGCGGCATCATCATGGGCATTCTCAATACCACGCCCGATTCCTTTTCTGATGGCGGCACTCATGCAACGCGTGAACTCGCCTTGCAACACGCCTTACAAATGATCCAGGAAGGCGCAGACATCATCGACATCGGCGGTGAGTCAACACGTCCCGGCGCTCCCGAGGTTTCTGCCGAAGAGGAAATCCAACGCGTCATTCCCGTCATCGAATCCCTTCGCCAAACTTGGAGTGGCCTGATCTCCATCGATACCTCCAAAGCTATCGTTGCCAAAGCAGCTTTATTGGCTGGAGCCAACATCATCAACGATGTCAGTGGCCTACGCCATGATCCGGCCATGCTTGATGTATGTCGAGAAACCGATTGCGGGATTATCATCATGCACATGCGCGGCAATCCGCGCACCATGCAAGTCAATCCGCAATACGATGACGTAGTCACCAGCGTGCGTGAGTTTTTTGAAGAACGCTACCAAACCCTGAAGCACGAAGGCATTTCAGCGGACCGCCTATGCTTCGATCCCGGCATCGGCTTTGGAAAGAGCGCCGAACACAATTGGACTCTGATGGAAAATCTTCATCGCCTAGTGGTCCATCATCGCCCAATTCTGTTAGGCGTATCCAAAAAATCTTTCATCGCAAAACGAACAGGCTCGACAGACATCGAGGCACGGTCTTGGCCAACGATTGCTCTAACAGCTTACGGTCGTGAACAAGGCGTCATGCTGCATCGAGTACATGACGTGAAAGGCAATCTTGATGCATTGCGCATGTGCGAAGCGATTCTTGCTACACCTACGCGCTCATAATTTGATGATAAAAATCAATTCTCTCGGATCGCAATTGATTTTATCCGCGCAACGAGAGTATTATGGCGCGTGAAATATTTCATGGAGCAAGTGCACGCAGTGTCCCCTCACGCCGAGCCCATCATGGTGATCGCGATCACCGCCATTGTGGGATTAATGCTAGGCAGTTTGCAATTTCGTGGCATGAAGTTGGGAGTCGCAGGTATGCTATTTAGCGGACTGTGGATGGGGCATCTCGGGCTTAAGCTTGAACCCGAACTGTTGGCATTCTTGAAAGAATTCGGCCTCGTGCTTTTCGTCTTTACCGTCGGACTTCAGCTCGGCCCAGGATTTTTTAACTCACTCAAAAAAGACGGACTCCAACTCAATGGACTCGCAGTTTTGACCATTGGTCTCGGTGCCCTCGTAGCCTACCTCGGCGGTAATCTGTTAGGGTGGAGGCCAGAAATCTTAGCGGGCATTTTCTCTGGAGCTACGACTAACACACCTTCGCTGGGTGCCGCTCAGCAATTGCTACTTTCCCACGAGCTAGGATCTCAAACCTCCGTTACCGCCGCAATGGCTTATGCTGTCGTCTATCCATTTGGCGTCGTCGGCATCATTCTTGCACTCGTGATCTTGCGCATCATTCTACGCGTTGATCTTGGCAAGGAAGCTCAAAATCTCAGAGATCAGAATCACCATGCGCACAAGGAAATCAAACGCGTGACATGGGAGGTCGAGAACCCCAATCTCGATGGCGTTGCGATCCGTGACGTGCCAGGCCTCGGCCTTGATGGAGTGGTCATCTCACGCATCCGTCATCATGGACACAGCCAGGTAGAGGGCGTTTCTGGAGCCACCATCATTCGTCTTGGTGATCGACTGCTCGCGATCGGTCAAACCGATGCCTTAGCGCGCGTGGTTCTTGGTGTAGGAAAAATTGTCGATGAAGATTTGCGAAAAGCCCCAGGTCATGTCGTAGCGAAGCGAGTCATCGTCACGAACAAACGAGTCATTGGCAAAAGCATCGGCGCGCTGCAACTACAAGAGCGCTACAATGTCACGATCAGTCGAGTCAGTCGACAAGACATGGTTTTGTCAGCAGTGGCACAAGTGAACTTGCAGTTTGGTGATATGGTCAATGTCGTCGGCGAGGAATCTGCCATTGAGAACGTCCAACAATTGTTAGGCAACTCGATTCACCAGATCAACGAAACGAGTTTTGCCAGTATTTTTGTAGGAATCGCTCTAGGCGTTTTATTAGGGCTGTATCCATGGAATATTCCCGGTGTTCCCGTGCCTCTTCGTCTAGGATTGGCCGCAGGGCCGCTACTCGTCGCTATCATGATGGGTCGCATGGGGCGGATTGGTCCACTGGTCATTCACATGCCGATCAATGCGAACACTGCCTTTCGCGAGCTAGGCATCATTTTTTTCCTCGCCTGCGTGGGCTTGGGCGCGGGAGAAAAATTTTTCGCCACAGCATTTTCTCAAATCGGTTTGCAGTGGATGGCACTCGGAGTTGCTGTTACCATGATTCCTCTGATCATCGTTGGCATCATTGGTAGAAAATTTTGCCATCTGAATTTTCTAACACTTTCTGGCTTGCTCGCAGGTAGCATGACGGACCCACCAGCCCTTGCGTTTGCCAACAAACTCAGTCAATCCGACCATCCATCGCTCGCCTATGCAAACGTTTACCCATTGACGATGCTGCTACGCATTCTCATCGCACAAATGGCATTGCTGTGGTTGATGTGATCCAATAGCTTGTTCGGAAACACTCAAAAACCAAGTGCGCACGAGAGGACTCGAACCTCCACATCGTTGCCAATACTAGTACCTGAAACTAGCGCGTCTACCAATTCCGCCACGTGCGCGTGACCTTGTTACGGGGCGCAGAATTCAACATACTTTCCCAGATTTGACAACAACGATTTTTCAAATTGGAAAAAAATCTCATTGATTCTTCCACTGGTTACGCTCCAATCAATGCATGCGCAAAACAATCCCGCTCCTTGTGCTACTTTCTGTAGCAGCTGTTGCCTTTTTTTATTGGGGCAAAAACCAAAACAAAGACCAAGGCTCCAAGCCAACCATCAAGGAAGATGCCACCGTTGCCATCGCTCCCTCTAAGCCTTGGCCTCACTCCAGTTCCGATATCGCAACTGATTCTAAGACCACCTTTGGTGCTCTGCCCAATGGCATGCGCTACATGATCTATCCAAACACCGAGCCACCTCAACGCGTCTCCGTGCGCATGCACATCGCCGCAGGCTCTCTCATGGAGGCAGACGACCAACGCGGTGTAGCCCATTTTTTGGAGCACATGGTCTTCAATGGTTCCAAAAATTTCACCCCCGATGAACTCGTGCCGCGTATGCAACGCCTCGGCATCGGCTTCGGAGCTCACGTCAATGCTTACACCTCTTTTGACGAGACTGTTTACATGCTCGATCTACCCGATCTCTCCGAAGAAACCGTTAAGCTCGCCTACACCGTGATGCGCGATTTCGCCGATGGAGCACTTCTCAAACCAGAAGAAATCGACAAAGAACGCGGCGTCATTCTCTCAGAAAAAATCAGCCGTGATTCCGTGAACTACCGCATGATGCAGAAGCAATTCACCCAGCTTCTTCCTCAATCACTCCTCCCCAACCGCTTCCCCATTGGCACCGAAGAAGTCATCAGCACGGCTCCTCGTGATCGTTTCGTCGACTTTTACAGCAGATACTACACGCCTCAACGCATGACATTCATCGTCGTTGGTGATATCGACCCGAAGGTTACCGAGGAAATGATCAAACAGACCTTTGGCGACATGAAAAACCCCGCAAGCCCGGGCGAAAATCCCGATCTCGGAAAAATCGAAGCACCTCAAGGCATTCAAGCTGCTCTTTTTACCGATAAAGAATTATCCAGCACCGATATCTCTCTGCTCTCGATCAAGCCCTACACTGTGCTCCCTGACACCTCAGAGGTCCGTGCTTCACGCATGCCACTTAGCGTAGCTCACTCGATTCTCAATCGCCGATTCCAACGCATCAGCAAACAGGAAAATACCAGCATCCTCTCTGGCAGCGCTTCACGCAGTCCGATGTTTCAATTTGTCGACATGGGCAGCATCGACGTCACCGCCAAAGACGACAACTGGAAAGACGCAGTGAAAGTGTTAGAACAAGAGTTTCGCCGCGCACTCGAATTCGGTTTTACAGAAGATGAGATCAAGGAAGCCAAAGCGAACATTCTTAATGCTTACGAGCAACAACTCAAAGCTGCCGCTACCCGTAAGTCTGATGCCCTGGCAACCGCACTCGCGCAGTCGATCAACGATGGCTCGGTATTCTCCTCTCCGCAAACCGATCTCGATCTCGCGAAAAAAGCACTTGATGCCATCGATGCCGCCACATGCCAAAAAGCATTCCAAGAATTCTGGCAAGCTGACGGTTATCATCTCATCCTCAGCACCAAAGAAGCTCCGGAATCAAGCAAAGATGAACTCGCCGCACTTTATGCTGAATCCGCAAAAACAGCGGTCACAGCCCCCGAACAACGCGCCACTCAGACTTTTGGCTACACAGAATTCGGCCCCGAGGGTAGCGTCGTGAAACGCAATGATATTACCGATCTCGCAATCTCCCAGATCGAACTAAGCAATGGCATTCGCGTGAACTTGAAACGTACCGATTTCACCAAAAATGCCATCAGTATGATTGCGCGATTTGGCAACGGCCAGCTCACGATGCCCAAGGACAAACCCGGCCTCAATCTTCTCGCCAATGCTCTCTACAATGCAGGTGGTCTCGGCAAGCATAGCACCGATGAATTGCAACAAATCCTCGCAGGTAAAAACGTCGATGTCACCCTCGGTATCGGCGAAGATGCCTTCACACTCTCAGGAAAAACCACGCCAGATGATTTGGAACTCCAATTGCAACTGTTCTGTGCATCACTCCTTGATCCTGGCTATCGCGATGAAGCTCTGCGCCAATTCAAGGCCGCATTGCCGATGATCGATCAACAACTCAAGCACTCACAAGCAGGTCCACAAACCCAGATTGAAGCATGGCTCCATGGCAATGACGTGCGCTACATGATGCCACCGACATCCGTGCTAGCTAACTACACCGCCGAAGACGTCAAGCAGTGGCTCACACCAGCACTCACCGCAGCTCCTATTGAACTCAGCATCGTCGGTGATTTCACTGAGGAAACCCTCCTTCCCCTATTGCTCAAAACCGTCGGTGCATTGCCCAAGCGCATCGCAGATACCACCGACCTCAGCCCCCTTCGCCAAGTAAAAACTCCAGATGCTCCAGCGCGTCGCGATGAATCATACGACAGCAAAGTCGCCCAAGCCGTCGCCATGATCAACTGGAAAACCAAAGGCCTGCGCGATAATACCAAAGAAAGTCGTCGTCTCAATGTGCTTTCCGAAATTCTGAGTGATCGTCTACGTGAAGAAATTCGCGAAAAACTCGGTGCCTCTTACAGTCCGAATGCTGGAGTGGATGGCTCCGATGCCCTTGAAAAATATGGCTTTATCTCCGCCATGTCGGTTGGTAAACCCGAGGATCTTGAAAAACTTTTAGACGTCATTCTTAACATCGGTGATGAACTCGCCGCAAAGGGGGCAACGGCCGATGAGCTCGACCGAGCACTGAAGCCCACTCTTGCTGCCATGGATAAAACCCTGCGCGACAACAGCTACTGGCTCAGCACCGTGATGATGCGTTGCCAAGAAAAGCCCGAAATTCTCGACCTTGCCCGCAATCGCAAAGCAGATTACGAAAGCATCAGCCTCGATGAAATCAACGCCCTCGCGAAACAATACTTAGGAAAAGATAACGCTCTGAAAATCACCATTCAGTCCAAAGCCGAAAAATAACTACTAACACCGACCTGAATCGGTCGAGTGTTCAAAAAATTCAACCCCAAGTGCTACAGCCGAAAAAGCCATGCACTTGGGGTTTCGCTCATAAAGAGCTTGATACGACGGCACCCATTTTCCTCCGATCTTTCTTGACCTCTCGCTTGACCTGTGCCTCGTTCCGTGTAGTCTCGCCGTCCCAACTATGAGCGAGGCAGCGAAGAATTACAAAGACACGATCACATTGCCCCAAACCAATTTCCCGATGCGAGCGGATTTGGTGGACAATGAACCCAAGCGCTTGGCTGCATGGGAGGCACGGAATTTATACCAAAATATCCTGCAACGCCGCTTGGACCAGAAGGCTCCGCATTTCATTCTCCACGACGGCCCACCGTTCGCGAACGGAGATGTTCACATGGGTACAGCGCTCAACAAGGTGCTCAAAGATCTCGTGGTGAAATCCAAAACGATGGCAGGCTTTGCCGTGCCCTTCGTGCCTGGTTGGGATTGCCATGGTCTGCCGATCGAGTTCAAGGTGGTCAAGCAAGCTACAGGTCTCGAGCCCGGAGAAATCCGCCGCCGTTGCACCGAATTTGCCCTGAAGTTTATCGACATCCAGCGCGCATCGTTTCGCCGACTCGGCGTTTTTGGTGATTGGGAAAATCCCTATTTGACCATGGCTCCGACCTATGAAGCGGACATCCTTCGCGTTTTTGCGAAAATGGTTGAGGACAACCGCATCTATCAAAGCCGCAAACCCGTGCAGTGGTCGTACGGCGCGCACACCGCCCTGGCCGAAGCTGAAGTGGAGTATGCTGATAAAACCAGCCCTGCGATTTTTGTCAAATTCCCGCTCACGAATGGATCGGGAGAATCGATGGTGATCTGGACCACCACTCCTTGGACTCTACCCGCTAACCTCGGCATCGCGCTGCATCCGGAGTTCACCTACGTTGTCGGTCGCTTCGAAAAAGACGGCAACTCAGATGTTTTCGTGATCGTTCGCGAGCTAGTCGAAACATTTTCCGCAAAAACTGGCTACGTCTTGGTCGAGACCTTGCGTGAGGAAAAAGGTCGCACTTTTGAAGGACTGGAAGCGCAGCATCCACTGATCAACCGCACATCGCGGGTGATTCTCGCGAATTTTGTCACGACCGAGACCGGAACCGGTGCGGTTCACATCGCCCCTGGTCATGGTGCTGACGACTACGTGGCAGGCATGCAAAACAAACTCGGTTTGCTCTCGCCTGTGGATGACAATGGCAATTTCACCGAGGAAGCAGAAATGCCCGAATTGTTAGGCAAGCATGTATTTGCCAGCAACGAGCCGATCATTGAAATGCTCGCGGCCAAAGGACTTCTATTAGGTCGTGAAGATTATAAGCACAGCTATCCGCATTGCTGGCGCTCGAAAACTCCGATCATTTTCCGTGCGGTGGAGCAATTTTTCATCTCGCTCGATGGCATCCGTGGTCGCGCGCTGGAGGAAATCGATCAAGTCAATTGGCTTCCCGCATGGGGTCGCAATCGCATCTATGGCACTGTCGAAGCTCGCCCCGATTGGTGCATTTCTCGCCAACGTACTTGGGGTGTCCCCCTTCCCGTTTTCTATCAAGAAGATGGCACAGTAATTCTTACTGCCGAGCTGGCACGCAAAGTCGCCGACCTCGTCGAAACCGAAGGCACCAACGTTTGGTTCGAGAAATCTGATGAGGAACTCGCCCAGTTGTTAGGCTTGCCTGCTGGAGTCAAAAAATGCCGCGATACCCTCGACGTATGGATCGATAGCGGTTGCTCACACGCCGCTGTGGTTGATCGCAACCCACAGCTTCATGGACCGGCCGATCTTTACTTGGAAGCCACCGATCAGCACCGCGGTTGGTTCCAGAGCTCGCTCATGCTTAGCGTAGCGTATCGAAATGCAGCTCCCTACAAATCCGTGCTCACCCACGGCTTTGTGGTCGACAAGGACAAAAAGAAAATCTCCAAGTCTGATGCAGCAAAAGCTGGTAAGCCGACTGATGCCGCGTTTTTCTACAACAAATACGGTGCCGACATCCTGCGGCTTTGGGTCTCTTCTGTCGATTGGCAGAGCGAAGTTCCTTTCAGCGAAGACCTCTTCAAACAAGTTGCCGAGCCATACCGCCGCTTGCGCAACACACTGCGCATTCTGTTAGGCAATCTCGAAGGATTTGATCCTGCCAAAGATGCGGTGAAACCAGAGGAAATGCCCTTGCTTGATCGCTGGATTCTGGAGCGCCTAAACGGTGTAGTCGCGGAGTGTCGCAAGGCCTATGAAAACTTTGAGTTCCGCAAGGTGTTCAACTCATTGAATCAATTCTGCACTGCTGATCTGAGCGCTGTGTATGTCGATGTGACAAAGGACAGGATGTATTGCGATGCACCAGGCTCCCTGCGTCGTCGCGCCTCGCAAACAGCGATGTATGAGCTCTTCAGCAGCATCACACGCTTGCTCGCGCCGATACTCGTTTACACCGCCGATGAGGCATGGGAGCATGCGACCTTTACCAGCGGAAGCATCCATGAACAAGACTTCCCCGCCGCAAATCCGCTCCATGCGAGTGGAGATGCTACGAAACTCATGGATCGCTTGTTCGAGATCCGCTACGCGATCCAAACCGCGATCGAACCTCGCATCCAAGCCAAAGAGTTTTCTCGCAATAATGAGGCAGCCATTACTCTAACAATTCCCGCAGATGACATCGCTCTCACGGCGCTCTCTGACATCGAGTCGATGAAAGAATTTTTCATCATCGCTGAGTTGGAAGTAACCGTTGGGGAAACACTGTCCGCAACTGCGCGTAAGACAGAGTTGCCGCTTTGCCCACGTTGCCGTCGTCACGAACCATTGCTCGAAAGTGGTCTTTGTCAGCGTTGCGATGATGTCATTCAAACCGCTTGATTGAAACGATGAATCTCAGCCCGCGCAACCTCATTTGCTTCATCACGTTGCCTCTCTACGTGCTGGATCAAATCAGCAAATGGTGGATCGTTCTGACCTTCCCTGAACCGGGCTATGGCAATCGCGTGATCGAAATCACCAGTTGGTTTGAAATCATACGCGTGCACAATCAGGGCGTCGCGTTTGGAATGGGTCATGGCAGCAATTGGGCACCGATCGTGTTTTTCTTCGTGCCTATGCTAGCGCTGTTTGGCATCCGATATTTTTGGAAAAAAGGAGTGTTTTCGACAAAACCAGCAAAGATTGCCGTGGCCCTACTCTTAGCTGGGATTTTTGGCAATTTCACCGATCGTGTGTTCCAAGGATTTCAACTGAAAGCCTATGCGGAGGAAAGTTTTTGGACGCGTTTGTCGGAGGGCTACGTTGTCGATTTCATCAGCATATGGCTTCCCGGTTTTGCCAAAATCATGCCTAGAAGCGGTGGTTGGTGGCCCACATTCAATGTCGCCGATTCCTGCGTATGCATCGCTGCGAGCCTTCTGTTCATTTCCGGATATCTGGAAGAAAAAGCACAGAAGGCTAACAAGAAATGAGAAGTTAGATTTTCGCGGGCAAAATTTCTAACAATAAAGCATCGCAGGCTAACAAACTGGGCACCACAATTTCCCCGCCGAGAACTTCAGCAGCGAAGTAATTTTCTGTTAGTAGATCTCTCGCATACTTGAATTGATCAGCTTGCTGCAGTCCGAGCCAGCGCCAAGCATCTTCTGGCACATGCACTCTGACAGATCGCATTTCCTGTGTGGCATGAAAATTTACCAATACCAATATAGCCTGCCCACTGTCCTTGTCGCGTCGCAAAAAGGCATAGGGCCAATGCCCACTGCACGTTTCATCTGCGATTCGACCAAATTGCGGATTGTCACGGTTGGCATAGTTCAAGCCGTAAAAATCACCTTTCTCAAATGCTGGCTGCTGAATCGCATGCAACAAGCAACCATACCATTCGCGCAAAGACTTCGCATCGGAGTCGAGTCCCGTGCTATCAAAGCATCCTCTTTTGCTCCATGGAACCATCGCGGGCATTGACCAATAATCAAAGATCGTCGTTCTTCCATTGTCGCCCGCAAAACCTTCAGAACCCTCAGCACATTCCCCAAGCTCTTGTCCGTTGTAAATCATCACTGGACCGCGCCCCATCGCAAACAAAGTGGCACAGACTGGCTTGCCAACTTTGCAACCGACACCGCCCCATTCATGGCGAGCCGCCAAGCGAACTTCATCGTGATTTTCGCCGTAGCGCAAGGAACGATGAAAGCGTTCGCCAGTAAAGAGCAATGCATCAAGATCATTGCACCACTTGCCATCATCATACAAGCCCATCAGCGCATCATACATCGGATCATCATAGACCGCATCAAACCCCGCAGCTAGCAGTTCATCAAGCACATGACCGTTACAAAGTTTCGCTGGATCATTGTCGTACGCTTCGGCCATAAAGAATACCGAGGCATCACGCTGACGTGCGCGCTTGACCATCCAAGCCCAAAATTCCATCGGAATCATATGGGCCATATCGACGCGAAATCCACTCACACCCATTTCCTGCCAATAGGCCAAGATGCCATCCATGGTGCGCCAAGTGCAAGGCACTTCGTCAATTGCCGCATCAGCACCGGGCAGATGTGAAGTATCACGACCACGAGTAAAGTCATGCCCATAGTTGAGCTTGACCGTCTCATACCAGTCGTGAAGTCCCGGAGCCCACGTGATCGCATTGTTTCCCGTAACCCGCCCAATCTCTGATTCCGGAGAATAGCATCCATCGCCATCAGAAGTAGGCAAACGGAGCGGTGGACCATCGCCAGGCGCATCCTTTGGCAAATAGAAAAAATGATTGTCACGCGAAAAAAACACATTGGTGTCATCATCTCGCCCAAAGTCATGTTCAGGCATCACATCAGACGCATACGAACGGGCCACGTGATTTGGAACAAAATCAATGATTGCCTTCAGTCCATAGGCTTCACATCGCGCCAACAAGGCTCGAAATTCTTCCAGTCGTTTTTCCGGATTCTTCGCGTAATCGGGACACACATCAAAGTAATCACGAATCGCATATGGGCTCCCAGCAATGCCTTTGAGTAATTGCGGATCATCCGCAGGACAACATTCATAAGCTGTGCCCGATGCATGTTCGTGAATGCCCGTTAGCCAAAGATGACTGATCCCCAAATCTCGCAACGATCGCAACGCAGCATCATTGATGTCCGCAAATGTTCCGCATCCGTTTTCTGCCAGAGAGCCATTCCATTTTCGCGTCTCATTGGTGTTACCAAACAGCCTCACGAAAAGCTGATAGATGCGTGGACGTGTTGAAAGTGGAGCCGACATTGTTTAAGAAAGGTTAGCGCTCCACCGTTCAATCAATCCTTCGATGACTTCGGATCTAACGCATCGCGTAGACCATCGCCTAGGAAATTCAATGATAACAATGTGAGCGAGAAAAACAGACTGGGGAAAAACAGCAACCAAGGATTGGTCAACATCATGTCTGCACCTTCTTTGATCAGAACACCCCACGAGCTGTTAGGTGGTTTCAAGCCGAGACCGAGGAATGATAACACAGCCTCGAATAACATCACGCCTGGAATCGTCAGCGTGGTATAAACAATGATCGGACCAATGCAGTTCGGCAAAATGTGACGAAATAAAATGGTAAAGTGAGATAGACCAAGTGAACGCGCCGCCTCGATGTATTCGAGTTTTTTGATGCTCTGCACCTGGGCGCGAACGATCCGCGAGATCGTCAACCATGAGAGCGCACCAATCGCTAAAAATAAAGGAACCATTGTCACTAAGGGCTCGATCGCTGTTCGCACCGCATTGATTTTTTCATCGCTATCCGTCTCTGACGTAAATAGATCAACCAAATCAGCAGCCCATGCTGCCGTCATATTTTCGAGGACTTTTCCTAACAAAATTACCACCACCAGAAACGGCATACCGTACAGAATGTCCACGCAGCGCATCATCAAGGCATCGACTTTGTGGCCTGCATATCCAGCCACAGCGCCATAAATCACACCGATGCTCACTGCAACTAGAGTCGTCAGCACGGCCACAGCAATCGAAATTCTACCACCATAAAACACCCTTGAGAATATATCACGCCCAAGGTGATCCGTGCCGAACCAATATTGTTGATTGGGGGGAGTGTTTTTCACGAGCAAATCCTGCGCATTCGGATCTGCTAGAAGCGGCGTAAAGGGCAAGATCACCGCGGCTAACACAATCAGCAACAGCAAATACATACCTAACACAGCAGCATGGTTTTTCTTGAGCCGCTGCATCGCATCGGCTCGAAGAGAAGTTCCTTTTTGAATGACTAGAGACATGAGAAATCAAGATTGAGCGCGGGAACGCGGATTGAGCCAAGCGATGAGGAAGTCCGATGCAATGTTTCCAAGGGTAACAAGCCCGCCGTATAACAATACAATTCCGAAAATCACGTTGGCATCGTTGGTTTCAATCGCTTTGATGAAGTGGCGTCCTAAGCCAGGCACTTGAAAGACAGCTTCAATAACCAAGGATCCAGAAATGATCCCCGCAAATGCAGGGCCAATGTAAGCTGCCGATGGAATCAAGCCACCACGAAGGCAGTGTTTGACGAGAATTTTTACAGTGGAAACTCCCTTCGCGCGGGCTGTGCGCACAAAGTCCTGCGAGAGGACATCCAGCACACCAGAACGAGTCAAGCGAGCCAAGTAGGCAGCGTATCCCAGCGATAAGGTGAAAACAGGTAGCACCCATGTGGATACTTGCCGCACATCCCAGCCCATCACCGGAAACATTTGCTTGGAACGCCCAAGATACTCCGCGAGAATCGGGCCAATGACAAAGGACGGCAAACACAAGCCGATCATGGCGGTCGCCATCAATAAATAATCGACCATGCTATTTTTCTTATACGCAGAGATTACCCCAGCAGGCAAGCCGATGAGGATTGCAAGGATCATCGACATGAGACCTAAGTGAATCGAAATCGGAAAAGCCTGCGCCATGATCTCGTTTACAGGACGCCCTTCGAGCCGAGTCGAAACACCGAGGTCACCTTCTAACAAAATGTTTTTCAACGGTCGCATGTATTGCACGTGCAATGGTTGATCCAAGCCCAACTGCGCCTTGAGCTTTTCAATCACATGTGCCGGTATCGCTTTTTCGGTTTGGAAAGGTCCATAAGGTAGAGCGCGAATCAGGAAAAACGTCAGCGTGTAGAGCACGAACAGCACCACAATTCCTTGCAACAAGCGGTTGATTAATTTGCCAATCATGGTGCTTCTTTTTCAGAGTTTAGTTCAACGGCAGACCAAGGGTGATTGTCTAACAAGAGCGGATGCCAATTTTTCACCTTGGGCTGAATGAGATACGTTTTCGCCTGCCACGCAAAGGGAATGATGGGCTGCTCCTCCATCAACAGCTTCTCCGCTTGCACGAAAAATTTCAAGCGCTCTGCTGGATCTGCCGAGTGAGCAGCCTCATCGAGCAATTTTTCAAAGGCGTCACTGTGCCAACCCGTGTTGTTGTTGCCATTGCCTTCTGTCCACATCAGCAAAAATGTCGTGGGATCGAGATAATCGCCAATCCAACCAGCAAGTGTTACATCGAAGTCGAGCTTTTGCTGTGCGGAAATGTATGAGCCATAGTCCATGGCCTTAATGTCAAATAAGATGTTCAAGTTCTTTTTCCACATCGCCTGAATGGCTTCACTCGTCGAGCGCGTTCCTCCAGAACCAATCAAGATCGAGTAACGAGGAAAACCTTTTCCGTTAGGATAACCAGCTTCAGCGAGCAGAGCTCTTGCTTTTTCCAAATCATAACCTACCACCGATTCCGGTTGATACTCTCCCAAATCTGGTGACAAAGTATCCGCGGGGGCAAAACCTTGCAATACGGTGTCGCAAAGCGACTTTCGATCCAGCGCGAGCGATAATGCCATCCGCACGCGAGGATCATTCAGGGCCGGACGCGTGACATTGACGCGCACAAACCGCGAGCCCACATAAGGGTCTTTGCGGAGAAACTGAGGATATTCCTTTTCCATTTTCGGAACAAGATCGGGCGGCAGTTGATAGGTCATGTGAAGTTGACCTGCTAAAAATGCCCGCGTCTCGGTGTAAGTATTCTCTGTCGGGAAAAAACGCACTCCATTGAGTTGAACGTTATCAACATCCCAGTAGTGGGGATTTTTTTTCACAGCCACATGATCGTTCATTTTCCAAGATTCCAGAACAAAGGCTCCATTGCCGACGATGTTCCCCACATCAGTCCACTCGGTAAAACGATCCGAGATCTTTCCGTGCTGCAACACAACGTGTTTCGGCACGGGAAACCACGTGTAATGGCGCGTCACTCCAGGCAAATAGGGCACAGGCTCTTTCAGCTGAATCCGCAGGGTGTAGTCATCTTCCGCTTTGACACCTACCTCTGCAAAGTCGGTGATTTTTCCTTTGTTGTAAGCCTCTGCATTTTTGATGAAATACAACATCTCCACGTATGGCGCAGCGAGCTCAGGGTGCAACATGCGGTTGAAGGAAAAAACAAAATCATGGGCTGTGACTGGCTCACCATCAGACCACTTGGCGCCCTCACGCAGCTTGAAAACCCACTCCGTGTAGTCGGAATTGTGTTCCCAGGAAACAGCGGCGGCGGGAGGCATTTCTGTATCGCTCTGCGGATCATCACCGACCAAGCCCTCAAATAAACTGCCGATCACCTTGCTCTCGATCACGCCCGTGACCAAATGAAGATCGAGAGATTTCGGGTCACCGCCATTGCCTACGAGCAAGATTTTTTCGCGATTTGCTTTCTCGACTTGCGTCTCCTTCTGGCACGCTGTGAAAAACAGCGTGAGTATCGAAATCAAGTACAACGAGAGTCTTGTCATGAGCAGGGAAAGTCTTGCTATGATCGAAGCACGATGCAAGCCGATTAGCGGAAAAAATCGAGTTTTTTCAAACGTCTAGCAGTCTTGAGCGTAACGTTTTTCAAAAACCAGAGACTTGCGCCCGCTCGCCTCTAGCATCTGCCTGCGCGAAGCAGGTAATGTCGCCGCCCCTACTTCCGTGTAGCCCATGCGATCACGGAAAAAATCAGCGGCCCGATTCGTCAACGCAAATACCCGCGGCACCTGTTTTTTCACTGCCATCTCTTCGGCGTGACGAACTAAGTCAGCGCCGTAGCCACGACCTTCGTGCGATTGTTTTACATAGAGACAAGCAATCTCGGCGCAGCGATCTTCCGGATACTCGTGCAGTGCCACGCAGCCGACCACGTTATCGTCGATCAGCATGACGCGATAGTCTTCGATGCGAGCTTCGATCTCTTCATAATTGCGCGGCACCAGGAAACTTCGACGCACCGAGCGACCAATCATGCCGAGCAATTCGGGGATATCTTCAGAGAAAAGCTCGCGGATCACCCGATAGCTGTCAGCGTGCACCATGGTTCCGACACCTTCGTTCGAGAACAATTCATCAACCAAAACCCCTTGCCGCATTCCATCGAGCACGTGCACACGAGGTACGCCCCGATGGCAAGCTGTCGCAGCCAAGCGCAGCAAATCGACGCCCTCAATGAGGCGCGAATCCCCTGCTCCTTCGGCCCATTCCTCGGCTTCCGCTGCGCGCACCGCATGTACTGGTGCACCATCGACTAGAATGCTTTTTTCTAGCAAAGCAATCAATTTTGTTGCGCCAAGAGCTATCACCATGCTTACCACATCGTCATCGAGTGGACCATAACCCGTGGCGTTAACGACGGGCACTTGACCTCGACCCAAAATCTCCTTGGTTTCCTGAACCAAGCCATCGCTCGTGATCGGCTGTCGAGCCATCGCGACTTTGATTTCACACTCCAGACCCCAATCGTAAAAATCCTTAACGTCCCCACCTAATACAACCAGCACTAGCTTCACGCCCACGTCTTCGAGAGCTGCAAGATCGAGCAAACACTCAGCCACAGCAGCCTCCGGCAGTTTTCCTGCCTCGATCATCACCACGAAAAGACGGCCGCGGAATTGCGGCACATATTGAAGCACGGCACGCACGTCATTTTGCACACGCACTGAGTGACACAAGTTAAGTCTGCCCGCAAGCCTTCATTGCGGGCGATAGTTGATTATGGCGAGCAGCTTTACAGACCTGGCAGGTCCACTGATTTCGTGAACTCGTAGGAATGCTCTTGCAGGAACTTAGCCTTCGCTTTTTCATCGGTAAAGGTCCGTGTCTTGAGCTGGTTAATTCCTGTATCGGAGAGCACCGTGATGCTGATCTCGCAACCGGTCACTTTTCCAGATTTAAGCTGTTCATTGGTCACAGACATTGCCCCTGAAGCAGGTGAGCCATCGGTATCGAGGCGGTCACCGTAAATGCGAAACTCATTGGCTGTGCCAGCATCACCCAAGGTCACACGCACCGGCTTGACTGTCGAACCCACACTCGCAGGATCCGATACATCGACTCGGAAAGTGATCGAATATTGATATACGTTTTCGCACACAAACTCATATTGAGAATCGGTGCTGCTTGAATTCGAAGTCGCAGTCTCAAAGCGATTGTTTCCACCTACCGCTCTGAATGCTTGTTCCAAGTCTGGTTTAGCAAGAAGCGAATCAAAGGTAGGTTTAGGATCGACCAATTGGCGATAGAAAACAAAGGTCGAAGTAGGGCTCTCACTGGCGTCAAGAGGGTCTTGGAACGCCAATTTGTAGGATACAGCACAAACATCACCACCGAGGTCTTTTGGCGTGCCGAGAGCTCCTTGGTAGCGGTCCGTAGCTGAGGTGAAAAAGATCAACTCAGCAGCGTTGGTGCTCTTATCGCGGTCAGGACCGGGCAAATCAGTCTCGGTTTTGCAATACAGCCACTCGTTGATGTTACCCGAGCGGAGAACGATGCTCTCGAAGTCACGGGCCATCACATCAAGCATTGCTTTCGCTTGGCGAGAAGCACGAACTTCGGCACGACTGCGCTGCCATGCGCCCATCGCGACGTTGGTGATCCCGACGAGCATACTCATGATCACGATGGCAATGCCCATGGCCACCATAAGCTCGACCAAGGTGAAGCCCTTCATCGATGAGAGCTTGTTGGCTTTGTGTTGAATAGGTTTTTTCATACGAAATGGGAGTTAAAAATGAATGATTAGCGGCGGACAGCAAGATTTCTGCTGAACATCGGAATTGGGTAAGACGCAGGATTAAACTTCCCACCTGGCTTCAAGAAATTCACATCTGTCGTCTGAATCTCATAAAAATCGGCAGTGAATGGAATGACAGCTTCTGGATAGCCATCAGCACCTTGTCCCGTGAGAGCTGAGGTAGGAGAATTAGGCGGTTGTGGCGGTGGAGTGATTTTACCAGCTTCACCAAGTGTCAGCCCCGCATTGTTGCTGAATACCAATTGGGTCATTTTCACGAAAAACACTCGACCTTCAAGAGATGCCATATCTTCCACGAAAGCTTTGTCATCACGACGGCGGAACATCGGCTGCACGACGAAGTCTTTGCCAGCTTGACCATCTTTTTCCAAATAAGGAGTCATGGTGCCATCAGCACGGAGCGTATTGGGATCGCCGCGGTATTGGTAGGCAAAAACAGCATTGTTTTCTTCGTGGGATTCCATGATCCACTCGTAAGCTTTGTGAAAGGCTGTTGTTGCCTCACCGCTGTTCCCAGAGGTCGGGCGATTGGTAGAAAGCTCTTTTTCCAAAGCACTCGTGAGGCGATCGGCTTCTTGCACGTTGATGGCCTTGCGGATGGTCTTGGTCGCAGGACCAAAGACGCCCATAAATGCGGTTAGCATGACAGCCAACACGCCGATGGCGATCACGGTTTCCATCAGCGTGAAACCTTTGCTTTTGTTCATGTGGGAATGTTTCATATGTGGTTTTTTCTGGGGGGGGAATTAGAAGTTTTTGATCGTATTCAAATCGCCAATTTGGCTCGGATCACGGAACATGGAGGTTTCACCGTTCGACCAAATGGTAAATCCTTGGAAGTCACGCTTGGCAGAACCTGTGATGAGCGGATCTTGTCCCTTGGGACGTGCGCCTGCACCAATGATGAAAGTGGCTCCGGGATTCACGCTGAGGCCCTGGCTGTTGAATTCGTAGGCGATGTAATTACCCGAGTCATCTTGTTTGGAAAAAGTGAATTGCTTATCAGTGGTCCCATCGCCGCCAGTTGCGTTTTCTTTGCTCAATGCACGACTGTAAAAAGTCCCGTCTGGCAAGGTATAACCACGGCTCACGAGCGACCATGTATCATTCGGTTTGCCATCCGCATCGGTATTTTGCGCAGCGATCACCATGCGGCGAAGGTAGGAGTTTTGCTCGTTGATGTCACGAGCGTCAATCAGAACGCGTGTATTAGTGCCACGACCAATAGCAATTTGACGAGCTTCTGCAAAAACCGCTTCAGCGTTGGCTACGGCAGTCGAAGTGCCTTTCCCGCCTGTCAGATTTTTGATACCCATGGCGCCCATGGTCATCAGCGCTGTCATGATCACGATCACAATCAGCAACTCGACAAGGCTAAATCCCTTGGTGTTGCGCGGAATTCCCGCTTTAGGAGCAATTGGTTTTTTCATAAAGTAGTTGGGTTACGAAGAGAAAGATAACAAAGATCAATGGTTAAGCAATAAAAAAATGTGAATACATCGCAATTACTTGGAGATCAGAATTTATTGGCATAGCGTCCTTTTTTTGGCCCGCTCATCCAAGCCCAAGCGGAGCGAACAGTCTCCACAATATCAAGATGTTTGGCTCGCCAACCCAGCACTTCTGCCGCTAAACTTGGGTCAGCAACAAGCTGTGCAGGGTCGCCAGCGCGCCGATTTCCTAACACGAGCGGCACAGTCTGACCAGTAACTTTTTCGACAGCGCTAATGATTTCTTTGACAGAAATACCTACTCCAGTGCCGAGATTGACGCGCACGGAGCTACCACCGCTCGCCAGATGATCAAGAGCTTTCGCATGCGCTGCAGCCAGATCATTGACGTGTATGTAGTCGCGAATGCATGTTCCATCAGGCGTTGGATAGTCAGTGCCGAAAATTTCCACAGGTCCCGCTTCGCCGGTCAGCGCCATTAAAACCCGAGGTATCAAATGGGTTTCAGGATTGTGATCTTCACCAATCAAACCGTCCTCGGCACAGCCGCTGGCATTGAAATAGCGCAGACAAGCAGAACGCAGCCCCCAGGCCGTCTCGCAATCGGCCAAAATCCATTCAAGCATTAATTTGCTGCGGCCATACGAATTGATCGGAGATTGGCAAGTCTGCTCCGTGATCGGGATTTGATCGGGAATTCCATAAGTGGCGCAAGTCGAGGAAAACACAAAGTTTTTGCAGCCAAATTCCTCCATGACTTCTAATAAAGCGAGTGGTTCAGAGGTATTGTTGCGATAGTATTTGAGCGGATTGGTAACGGATTCGCCAACATAGGCAAAAGCTGCAAAGTGAACTACCGCAGAAAAATCATAGCGCTCAAACAAACTGCGCAGCAGGGCGTGATCACCGATGCCACCGCGCACAAAATCGACTGACTCATTAACAATCGCTTCTTGATGACCATAGACCAAGTTGTCAAGAACGACGATTTTTCTCCCCTCGCCCGCCAGCAACCGAACCGTATGCGATCCAATATATCCCGCCCCACCTGTCACCAAAATCGCTCGCTTACCCGTCATAATTTTTTTTGTGAACCGAGGGAAAACCATTCGCGTAGGGATGTCAATTCTTTGGCTCAAATATCTTTCTTGAATGACATTGAATATTTTGCCTAGAATCTCGTCACACTAATGAAATGAAAAAACTACTCATCTTCGCAGCATCCGTCAGCACTCTGGTTCTCAGTTCTTGCTACATTGACCCCTACTATGGAGGCTCCGTCGGCTATAGTTCTTACGGCTCCTCTGGTGGCTACAGTTCCTCTGTATTCGTAAGCACAGGCGATAGCCGCTGGGCCTACGATCCTTATCGTTACTGCTACTATGACCGCGTGCGCGGTAGCTACTATGATCCATACCTCTACGGCTACTACCCCGTTGGATACTTGCCGACTCCCGTGCGTGGATGCCCACACCCTGGTGGTTGGTCTGGCCGTGGCTACTGCCCTCCTCCATCGCGGGTCACAGTGCGGAATCTCTCCCGTTATGATGATCGCTTAAGCAACTACGAGTCCGCCAATTATCATTGGTCGCGCAAAGTTAGCTCCGCTGGCTCACCATCTTGGATGAGCTCCTCGCAACGCTCGCAACTGCAACAGCGCGCCTCACAAAATTATCAAGCCCCCTCCCCTCCATCAGCGCCTAGCAATGGCTGGATGAATGGTGGCTTCAATCGTGGAAACTCTTCCTCCATGAATCAGAGACCCTCCAGTTTTTCGGGTTTTGGTGGCAGCAGTCAAGTTCAACCACGGACGCAATCACCCACCTTCATCAACGAGACACCACAAATCCAACCACGCCCTAGTAGTGGTGGTATGTTTGGCGGGCTCGATCGCAGTGGACGTGGCGAATCACGCCGCATTGATTCCACCCCACAGCGCCAAGAAAGCATTCCACGCATGGAAATCCCACAAATCCGTGAGGAACCTCGTGAGCCTCGTTCATCCGATAGTGGATGGAAAGGCTCGCAAAAATCCGATGATGGACCTAGCTCCTTCGGTGGTGGTGATGACGGCGGCAGCCGCGGTGGATTGAGAAACTTCCAGCGCTAAAAATTCACCATCATAGGCCTGAATGAGCGCATTCAAGCGACACATCTCAAGACTGAGTCTCCTGACTCAGTCTTTTTTTTGGCATCTAATTCTCCGCTTGTTCATTCAAAGAGAGCACTCACAGATGATGTCGATCTCTGATGTTTCAAACATTAAAAAAGTAAAGGCCTTGCTCTTTCGAACAAGACCTTTATTGGCTCGGGTTCTAGGATTCGAACCTAGGACCTAATGGTTAACAGCCATCCGCTCTACCGCTGAGCTAAACCCGATTTGTTTTGGCGTTGCAGTTACCTGCGCGGCGCGGCAGAAGAAAACATTTTCCCTGCGTAGGGTCAAGAAAAAATCACAATAAATTTTCATATTTTTTCTAGCCCTTGATTTTTCAAGGAAAGCAGGACGAGTGAATCATAATACTCGCTCAAAAAAATCTAACGAAAGCGAAACCTAACAAAAGTGAAAGTCGATCACAAGATCGAAGATTTCTAACTTTTTTTCAAGACCCCAAGCATCCTCTCATCATGAGATGATTCAATCATATGGCTATAATCGAAAACCCCATAGCCATTCTCGAATGCGAGACACAAAAAAAACCGCTAGGTGTGAAAACCGAGCGGTTAAATTTCAGCAAGCTGAGTATTTTGTGACTACTTCTTGGGAACAAGCAATCGATTGATGATGTAGTGGTCGGGGCGGCCAGATTCGAACTGACGACTTCCTGCTCCCAAAGCAGGCGCTCTACCAGGCTGAGCTACGCCCCGAACGGGGCGGCGACTCTGGTCAAAACTCGCTCGTATGGCAAGACAAT
>JBIIAI010000052.1:0-19050 GCA_044239965.1 Akkermansiaceae bacterium | reverse complement strand
ATCTGCTTTTTCCATGGATTGTTTCCGCCACCAGATTACCCCAGTTGGGCCAATGCACAAATTTTTTCCCCCAACAAACGTTCTCTCCGCCATTATCGGGCATTGCCCCGCCAAAAATCCATGATACAATTCCCCGCGAACATGAAGCACATACTCACCATCATCCCCACAATCGCCATCGCGCTGAGCAGTTCCGCGCATGCCGCCGAGGAGGCGAAAACCATCAAGCAGTTGAATTTGATGGAATTGTTTTATGCAGGCGGCTGGGTGATGTATCCATTGGCTGGCCTCTCGGTCATCGCAGCTACACTATGCTTGCTTTACACTTTCACCATCCGCCAAAACTCTGTCGTTTCTGACCGATTCATGGATGCCGCCGAGGCGATGATCCGCTCGCGCGACCTCCAAGGTCTCACCGCATATGCTCGTCGTCAATCCGAGAGCATGGCCCGCATCACCCAGCGCGTTCTCGATTTCATCATTGCCAATCCCAGCGTCACACTTGCCGAGGTGCGGGAAATCACCGAGTCCGAGGGCTCACGCCAGGCTGGCATTCTTACGAGCCGTGTGAGCTACCTTTCAGACATCGGCAACGTAGCACCGATGCTAGGTCTTCTTGGCACCGTTATTGGGATGATTCAGTCGTTCAATGATTTATCCACCGGCTCAGAAGGAGTAAAACAAATGGCGCTTTCATCAGGCATTTCCGTAGCACTGATCACCACCGCAGCCGGCCTGATCATCGCGATCCCGACGATGCTTGCCTACGCGTTTTTCCGCACCCGCACCCAGCGCTACATCGGCGAAATGGAAGCCGCATCCAGCCACCTCGTAGCCCTGCTCCAGACGCTCACCGTGCGTGCACCGTCTGCCGCGAATGGCAACAATGCCAACGCGAACAACGGTCGCTCCAAGGAATACACCATGCCCTCCGGCGACGCTTAATCTGCAGCCACTGACGCCATGAAATTTCAGAAAAAAGAACTCGAACCGGCCGCTTTTCAGATGGCCCCGATGATCGACATCGTGTTCCTGCTGCTGACCTTTTTCATCATCACTTGGCAGTGGTCGCGCAATGAAACCGAGCTCGATGTCTCGGTGCCCACCACCGCAGAAGGTGCTGATCCGCTCCGCGTGCAGGGCGAGAAAATCATCAACGTCTTGGCCGATGGCTCGGTGATCGTCGATAAAACTCCTCTCTCGCAAGAGCAATTGTTCGTCATCATGAAGGAGCTCGCTTCCCTCTATAAGAATCAGCCGATCCGCCTCCGCGCCGATGCCAAGACCGAATACCAACACGTCATCAACGTGATTTCCACCTGCACCAAAGCTGGCATCTGGAACATTTCCTTCGCCACACAACGCCCCCAGCCCCCTGCTCCCTAACATTTTTTCAGCCCTTCGCAGATTATGAAAATCTCAATCTTCTCCACGGCTCTCGTTCTCGCCAGCCTCTGCGGCTCCTGCCCCATTATGGCTCAACAAGAACCTGCTGGTCAGGTGCTTGATGCCGATGCATTTTATCATCGCGCCGCCAATCTCTACACAAACGCACTCAAGAACAACGATCTCGAACAACGGATCCAGTTATTCACCCGCGCAGGACAGATTTTCGAGCAATACCTGCAACAATTCCCACGAGGAAAAGACGTGCAAGCAGCGGAATACTACTATGCCATGTCCTTCTACCACACTGGCAGGATCGACGAGGCAAAGCGCATTTTCGCCTCGATCATTCGCAACCAACGCAACGGTCCCTACCTTGCGGCAGCATGTTACTCGATGGCTACCGATGCTTTTGAGAAAAAAGATTACGCCACCGCCGCCGTGCTCTACGCGAGACTCGCAGCCAACGCAAACGAAGCCAAAGATCGCTTCCACGCATACTACTACGAGGCTCTTTGCCACCACTACCGCGGTCGTGAAAAAGAAGCACTCAGCTGCTACTTCAAGGGCCTCAATGATCCCGAATCCGCAAAAAACCCCTACCTTCACCTCTGCCGCCAAGCAGTGGGCATGATGCTACTCAATGATGATAAAGGCCGTGAAGCACTGACCTATTTCGACGAAATCATCAAATCTCCTGCGCAAGAAAAATACCGCGCCGAGGCCACACTCTACGCAGGAATCGCATGCCTTAAGCTAGAAGACCAAGCCACTGCAGAAAAATATTTCCAAAACCTGCTCACGAACAATTCCGAGGAGTGGCGCGCCTTTCATGCCGACGCCCTGACCTCCATGATGCAATTGCGCTTCAATGCGAAAAAATACTCCGAGGTCATCGAAATCTATCGCTCCAATCCCCTGAACACCGGAGATGAGCGACAGGCACGACGCGCCAACATCGTCGCCCGCTCCTACATGCTGCTCGGCCAATACATGGAAGCCATTCCCCTGTTCCTCGAGGTGCAAAAACTTGCGCCCGAATCCGATCTGGTCTTTGATGCCTCCTACAATCGTCTCCTCTGCTTCTACAAAGTGGACGGTAAGCACATCGTCGAGCAGGCCGATGCCTTCATCGAGATGTATGGCAAAACCAAGAAAAATCACCCACGCATCCATGCGGCATTGATGTTCAAGGCTGGTGCACTGGCACAAGCGGGCAAAGATCAAGAAGCAGCTGATACCTACAACTTGATCGATCCCACGCTCATCGCTGAGGGAAATCGCGCCAACTTGCTTTTCCACCGCGCCCACGCCCTTTCCAAAGTGGCCGATCACCAAGGAGTGATCCGATCGCTGTCGAAATTCCTCGAAGACTTCACGACGGATCGCCGCTCACCCGAGGCTCTGATCTTGCGCGGTGACGCGTTTCTCGAAGCTGGTGATCGCGATGCTGCGATCAAAGACTACGCTTCCCTTCTGCAAAGCAAGCCCGGTCCAGAACTTAGTGCTCACGCATGGCAAAAAACCGCCGTAGCCAAAAAACGCAACAACGATTTCCCCGGCATGGTCAAGGCCTACCAGACCTTGCTCGCCGACTACAAAGACCTTCCCGTCACCACCGTTGCGAACGCAGAATTCTTCATCGGCTACGGACTGCAAAAACAGAAGGATTACAAAAACGCCATCCCGCACCTGCTCAAGGCGCGAGAACTCAATGCGAAAACCTACGGCAGACAGTCAGGCTTGAGTCTCATCGACTGCTACTTTTCTCTTGAGCAAATCGATCCACTCTGCGCCGAGATCGATACCGCTATCGATAGCGGATTCTCTGAAAAACTTTCACAAGAGCTCGTCGCCTGGGCCGCCATGCAGTCACTGTCCAATGGACAAGCCGAACGTGCCGCCCGCTTTTTCATGATGATCAGCACGCCTGATGAACCGCGCCGCACCCCACGCCACATCTGGCGCAATCTCGCTAAAGCGCAAATCATCATCAAGGATTTCACAGGAGGCCTCCGCTCAGTAGAAAACGTCCTTGCCGTCGAAGATAACCCCGTCGCCAAGACCGATGCATTTCTCGATCAAGCACGCTGTCATCTCGCGCTCAAAGATCTGTCTAAGGCTCAGAAATCCATCGAAGACGGTCTCTTGCTGAAACCTCAAGGACCGCTCGAGGTCGAGGCCCGCATTGTGCAGGCAGACATTTTCATGGCGCTAGGTAAACCCGAGAATGCCAAGGAATCCCTCGCCGCTAACGCCCTCTTTGTCGAAGACTCAAGACTCAAGCCGATGCTGCTCTCGCGCATGATTAAGATTCTCAAAGCCAATAACGAGAGTGAAAAAGCCGAAAAATACCAAGCGGAACTCAACGAAAAATTCCCGAATTGGAAGGACTAACACAATTTAGAAAAAATTTGATCCATCGTTGCATCTAACACTTGTCGACGTTTCGATTCTCTGAAATGGTGATTCTTCACGAATTCATGGCTACTTCAGATCCAGTCGAAACTCAAACCACACGTCACCGCTCGATGACCTACTCGGGCAAGTTTTATGTCGCCATATTTTGGACGCTTCTCCACTTGTTTTGCATAGTAGCCACTCTTTCAGCGCTGGCTTTGTTCTTATTCAATCACAAGACGAATCCATCCCCCTTTTACCTTTATAGTTTTCTCGGTGGTCTGTTGTTGACCTTCATCACACTTGCGATTTCTTTTTTTAAACGCCGTGCCGCCAGCTGTCCGCTGTGCCGCGGAACACCCTTGCTCAACTCAGGGGCATTAGCTCACAAGAAATCCTATCGCCTTCCCCCATTCAATCACGGCTTCACCGCACTGCTCAGCATCGTTTTTACTCAAAGAATGAGTTGCATGTATTGTGGCACAAAATACGATCTCCTCAAGACCTCCAGCCACTCTCGGCGTAGTAGTTCAGACACCTATCCGCAAGATCCAAGCCAGTGATCACATCCATGAAACGTTGGTTAAAACGACTCTGCTTCTGCCTAGTTGGCGTATTCCTGATCATTGCCATTGGCATCGCTTGGATCGGATCAAAACAAACACTCTCACCCAAGCGACGCAGCATTGAAAACTATCATCGAGTGATCCTCGATGAGCCTGCGCACTATGGTCTGAATATTTCCTCATTTACCGCCCGTGATGGTACCCCCTGCATGGTTTGTGAACCCGTTGCGCCCGAATCTGTTGATCCGACCATCGCCCATAAGTCACGTGTTCTGCGCCATGAACTCGCATTGCGCAATGCCCCACTCGCGCCCTGGGGACAGATTCGTGGCACCATCTTCATGCTCCACGGACATCGCGGTTGCAAAGAAGATCATTTACCGATTTGCGAGAGATTCTGCGCCGCTGGTTTCCGTTGCCTTCTGATCGATATTCCAGGCCACGGCCAAAGCCCTCATCCCTACGCTACTTTCGGTTATCGCGAGTCCGAAATGATCTCCGCGATCTGGCAAGAATACCAAGACAACCATGGACTGAGCAACTCACCGCTTTTTCTTTTCGGCTACTCCCAAGGCGGTGCGATCTCATTGCTAACTGCAGCCAAATACCCCGAAAAAATCCGCGCCATTGCCAGCATCAGCGCCTTCTCATCACTCGAAAATCCGATCGCGGCCTCAGCCAAACATTTGCCTCCCGTCATTCGCCACTTGACCCCACTCACCACCAGAGCTTGTGCATTGGGCATTTACTTGCGCGTGGGATTTTTCCCTTCTGCCGTACAGCCATCGCGCGCTGCAGGCATGATTCAATGCCCCGTTTTTCTCAGCCACGGCCTCGATGACTCCTTCGTCCCCGCCGACCAAGCGCAGCAAATTTTTGATGCCATCCCCGGCCATCAAAAAAAACTCAAGCTGATCCCCGCCGCGAAACATCACAATACGCTATCCACTGGATCAACCGCTCTCTATGCCGATATCTGTGAGCATTTTCTGCATGCACTTTAGCTGTTAGGATTTTTTTTCATTTATCGACCTAACATCTTTACGCCTTCTGAAAAAGGTGTAACACTCCTCCCATGCAAGCACTGCCTTACGAGCACGCCATCGAGGCCATTGTGAAACGTGATCCACGCTTCCATCCCCAAGCTTACATTTTCCTCAAAGAAGCTCTCGATTTCACCCTCAAAAAAATCTCCGAAGAGAACAACGGCAATGCGCGCCACGTTACCGGTGGTGAACTTCTGTTAGGTTTTCGCGATCTCGCTCTCGATCAATTCGGCCCGATGGCATCCACACTCCTCCGTGAGTGGGGCCTCAGCCAATGCTCTGATGTCGGCGACATGGTATTTTTGCTGATCGAGGAACAAGTCTTCGGCAAGCAAGACTCCGATACCAAAGAGGACTTCAGCGATGTCTACTCATTCCACGAGGCTTTCGTAACACCATACCAGCCGAAGGTGATGACGACTTTGTCGAACAAGGCATGATCTACCCTCATGGCGTTCTTACCCGATAAAGCCTACGAGCACATTGCCAATGCCCATGAGCACGGTCGATTGGCCCATGCCATTCTCATCTCTGGCCCGAGCGGCTGTGGCAAGGAACTATTGACTGCTAAAATCGCCTGGCTCGTCCAAGGCAAAGCCGGCGGTGGCATGGATCTTTTTGGCGAACCCGTCGTTCATGAAGCTCCTCCGCTGAATGAACAAGAATGTGATGCCGTGCAAATCATTCGACCCGAGAAACTATCACGCATCATCAATGTCGACCGCATGCGCGAGGTCGAGCAACGCCTGCACATGGCCAGCTCGCACGGTGCCTGGAAAATCGTCGCCATCATGAACTGTGATCGCATGAATGTGCAGGCACAAAACGCCTTTCTCAAAACGCTGGAAGAACCTCCGAAAAACACCTTGCTGCTGCTTGTGACCGCACAGCCACAAGCACTCTTGCCCACCATCCTTTCGCGCTGCGTACAGCTGCCACTTATGGGTAAGACCGACTACCGCGCGCACGGTGGCGATGAACTCATCCAAACGCTGAATCGCGTCGCTTCGAAAAGTTTCGGCACACCTTGGGGAGCGCTCACCATCAAAGGTGTATTCTCAGAAGTGCTCGATCGACGCAAAGCTGAGATCGAGAACGAAGAAGACATCCTTTATTCCACCGAGAAAAAACAGTACGCCCAGAGCACCGATGGCAAATGGCTCAAGGAACGCGAAGACTTTCACAAAGCCGCCGCTCGCTCCGCCTACCTTGCCGAGCGCTCGCGCTTCTTTGACATCCTCATGGCCTGGATGGCTGATGCCCTGCGCTGCCAAGCCGGAGCCCCCTGTGAGGACTTCCCCGAGGTTTCCGCTTTGATCGAATCCTTCAGCAAAACCGAAAGCGCATTTTCGCTATTGAAGCGTGTCGAGGCTCTCGAAGACCTGCGCTCGTCCCTAGAGACGAACGCCAGCGAACAACTCGCCATCGAGTCAGGCTTCATCAAAGCCTTCGGCTAAGGGAATCAACCCTCAGTTGAGAGAATCAACCTTCGGTTGAGTCGAATCCCCTTTTACCAAGAGGTCACGTCGTCTGATTTGCGCAGCAGATTTTTCTGCAACGAGGCACCACGCGTTCCGCGCTCGCCATCTTTGCCATAGGACCAAACCGCGAAAGGCTCTTCGCGAGGCTCGGAATCAGGATATACGGCCAATCCATCAGTGTGCAGCCATTTATCCTTCAAGCCCGCGCTGTTTTCCTCGATGAAAGGTGGCACATTGATCGCAATCATGATCGTGCGCTCCCAAGGATCAAACAACTGACCTTCCTGCACATCCTGAGGCATATCGTAAACACCATTGTTTTTCTTCTGCGTGCGCGCAAAGGATGCATACTCATTCAAAGTCGGATTCGCAAATCGCGTTTGCAATTGACCTCCGTCATAAGAGAAAGTTTTGTCAACACCCTCTAACACCGCCACGAGGTAATCGTTCGGAAAACGATTTGAGTAATCACCGCAAACATAATCCTGCTCCGATCCCTCTTTTCGCGTTTCGGGCACCGGCGGCATATTGCGATCCACAATGAAGGCCGATAGGCCATTCGATACATCGCGCATCGTATTCATGCATGCGGTCTGACTAGCTTTCATGCTTGCGCGCTTGATGCCAGCAAAAATCAAAGTGGCCAGCGCCATAATGATAGCGACGACGACCAATAGCTCAACGAGTGTAAATCCTTTGCGATGTTTCATGGTGTTTTTTACAGTATAGGTTTGTGCGCATTAAGCTGCCAAATCGCCCACACCGTGTCCAGCGTAGAATCGACGAAAATTTCCGTCCCTCTATATTGCCTATGTTTTACAGCAGAATCCGCTTCACTCCATTTGTCGGCAATATAGTCGGAGGGCGTGCTCGTAACTGCGTGATGGGCTGCGCGCATCTGGGGTAGATCCTTACCTGGCAAGCGGATGCATGAAAAATCCGCCTTTTTAATTCGCATCCTGCTTACTATAAGTCATTTCGCCTTATTAGATAAGGCAAAAATCTATCAGGCCCCAGAAAAAAATGAAATGTGGCGCTGCTTGATCCAATGCGGTTACTTCTGCGCCTAGCGCTTTTTAAACACAACTACAATTATGCATTACCAAAATTGAGAAAGGAGTGAATTAAATCATTACTGACAGGAAAAAGAACGGCAATTGCCCTGCATTTACAACGCAGCAAAACAACCATCGCGCGGGAACTCAAACGCAACGCCCTAGATGATGGTTCCTATGCGGCAGCCTTCGCCCTAACATACGCTGCTGGGCGAGAAGCCCACAAAAATCGCCGCAACGCCATGACCCCCGAAGTGATCAAAACCCTTGAACAAGGCCTCGAAAAACGCCTTAGTCCCGAACAAATCATCGGTCGTAGCGAAGTTGAAAACACACCCATGCCCTGCATCCAAACCGCCTACAACTACATTCACAAACAACGTAAAAAAGGCAGGCTACTTCACAAAAAACTACGCCATCGCGGGCGGAAGCGCAAAGCCCGTGGGCAATCCACCAAAACTCGCGGCACCATACTAGGACGTCGCGATATTAGCGTGCGCCCACCCGAAGTGGAAAAACGCCAACGCTTCGGAGACTTTGAATGCGATCTCGTCATCGGAACTGAGCACTCCGGAGCCCTACTCACCATCAACGAGCGAGCCACAGGGTTACTCTGGATGCTCAAGCTCAAAGACAAACAAGCCAGCATCGTGCGCGAAGGCATCATCAGCCTGCTCAGGCCAATCAAAGACCGCGTCTACACCATCACCAGCGATAATGGCAAAGAGTTCGCCAGCCACCGTGAAATCAGCGAAGTTTTAGAGTGCTAATACTACTTTGCACGCCCCTACCACAGTTGGGATAGAGGCTCCAACGAGAATCTCAACGGCCTCATACGAGACTACTTCCCCAAAAAAACGACCTTCTACGACATCTCCCCATCCGCAGTAAAAACCGTGCAAGAAGCGCTAAACAACCGCCCCAGAAAACGCTATAAATTTTTATCCCCAACCGAAATTTACACTCAAAATTTTAACCAACTTGACACCCGTTGCGTTTGCAATTAAAATTCGCCATATGAGATTTATATTTATTTTTATAGTCGCTACTATTCTTGGTTTGAGCGGTGCTTTAGCCGCTCCAAAATTTTTCGGTGGCATCTCGTTCACAAGTAACGGCAATCAAGTAAATTATTACATACAAGAAATTTACAATGATAGTAATTTCCAGACTACCGGATCAATTAGAATACAAGTTTATGGCACATGGACCCCATATGGTGGTACCGGTTTGTTGTATGGAACATTTTTGTATGATAACCCATCCGACCTCAGTCCTTTATACCCAGGTTACGCATATTACAATTTAGCCAATACTATTTCTTTTGCTGACTCACCTTCAAATTATTCTTACTTAGTGGTGTTAATGGCTGAGTGGAATGGATCAAGCTATGTTCGGACCGATTATCGTAATATTCCGGTGTCCTCTTTTTTGCAGGTATATTATTTAGCTCCGTCCATAACATCTCATCCATCAGGTGCCACATTGAATAGTGGATCAACTGCAACATTAAGCGTCAGCGCCGACGGAACAAGACCGTCTTACCAGTGGTATAAGAACGGTAGTCCTCTTGCTGGTGCTACAGCGTCTTCTTACATCATTCAAGGTGCTAAATCCTCAGACGCGGGCAATTACACGGTCACTGTTCTTAACTCAGCCGGCAGCGTGACCAGTAATCCCGCCACCATCACGGTAAATACCCCACCGCCGCCCCTAAGCATTACATCTCAACCACTTGCCACTCAGATTTTGAACTCTGGATCTGCTGCGACATTGAACGTGACAGCTTCAGAAACAGCTTTGACTTTTCAATGGTATCAAGGATCAAAGGGCGATACATCTAATCCTGTTGGCGGGAATTCCTCATCCTTCACAACTCCATCACTCGCAACCAACTCCAGCTACTGGGTAAGAGTTGTCGATGCCAACATGTCCGTCGATTCGACAGAAGCTGTAATCGTTGTAGTGCCTGATGGGATTCGTGTTGGGGATCAGTTTTTTGCAGATCTAAGTCCGCTGGTCACGGGGGGCAAAACGCTTAAGCTCTTGGGCAAGCTACCTACAGGGCTAAGCTTGAACACAAAAACATGGAATATAGCAGGCACTTTGACTGGCTATGCAGGGAATTTCACGCCGAGCATACAAGTCATTCAAAACAAAGCCCTTTTGCAGACCATTTCCATGCCGATTGCGGTTGGCAACTTCCCCACTTCGCTTTTAGGGAACTATGAAGCCCTGTTGAAAGACCAGAATGGCGCTCCGTTCGGAGTCTTCAAATTAACCACTGGAAAGAATGTTTGGACAGCTACTTTAGAAACCTTGGGGCAAGCCAAGAGAACAGCCAAAGGGAGCTTTGTTTTGCAACAGGGTGCTAATTCAGCTTCTTTGGAGGCTAAGTTTGCAGCAACAAAAACAGCTCCGTCGATAGCCCTTAATTTTACGATCGCTGGCGATTCTCCCACTCTCGTTGGCGTCCACGGTGCGGGCGCACTTGAGGGCTTTAAGATGGTCGATTCCTTAACAAGTGCCTCAATGCCCATACTTTACAATCTCGTCATGAATCAGGGCACGGTAGATGCACTGGACAAACCAGCCGGCTACGGCTGGGCCTCTGGTTCATTTGCAAAATCAGGAATTGGCACATTTAAGGGCATGCTGGGCGACGCAACCGCGTGTACCTTCCCGCTCCGCCTTTCATTAACGGGCCAAGCCATCCTTTGGGCGCAGCCATACGCAAATAAAAATTCTTTCATTGGGGGTATTGTCGACCTAGCAGACTTATCCCCAAATACCAATAATTACGGGACACTGGAACCTAGTGTTTCATGGCTGAAGGTAGCCGATTCCAAGACGCTAAGTTATCCAGGTGGCTTCTCGTTCGAGAATGTAAACGTTTCGGGTAGTAACTGGCTTGTTCCTGCTACTCACATAGCACTTGGAAATTCATTGGGCTGGCTCGGTGGCGAAAAATGCACGGTAAAAATCTACGGAGCAGGACTGTCCAATGAGTCGCAGCAAAGTGCTGTGATTGTAAATTTCCCAACCGAATTTACTCTCGATAAGACTTTCAAGCTCATAGCGCCTGATAACTCTGCAATCCTCAAATGGACTGGCAGTGTAGCAAAAGGCACTGGGGCTTTCTCTGGTTCATTTGCGCTTCCTGCGGGTTTAGCTACAAATACCATTGCTGGTTCAGGGACTGCAAACGGATTGCTGTTGCAGAATGAGAAATGGGGAATTACCACCGGATTAGGACTGATAAAGGTTCCGATCATCGGAGCGAAAGGCAGTTTTAGGACGGCGGCGCTGACTTTAGAGCAATAGATGCATAAGGCCTTGTCCGAAAATCCGACTCTCCCTGAGTTACCGAATTTTCGGACTTTTATTTCTCCTCAGTCAGTCACCAGTAACTTCACCGTTTCGCCTTTGCGAAAAATCACACCATGATTTGCCTTGAGCTCCGACCACGCATCGCGCACGAGAAATGGAAATGGCGCCTGATCAATCAACCACACCGATTCATTTTTTAAAAAAATTATCATCACCCCTAACATTTACATCAACCTTCAAATCATGCAAACAATCAAGCTTTCATAAGCATTTGGCATACTTTCAACTCGATAATCCGCAGATCAGGGGTGTCATCAAAATTGAGCAAATAGGATAATTTTAAAATTTAGACTTGATTACTTTCCAGTTTTTCTGCTTACTTCGCTCGTCCCGGCGGAACAGCCTACGTCCCAATTATGGCCGTTCCGTCACCAAATACAAATCAGCCATGAAAAACATTCACTCGATGAATTCGGGCCCTGCTGTACAGGCAGAGGCAGACCGCCTTGCAGACTTCGTGCTCTTCACGCAACGCAGCTGCATCCTTAACCTCTCCGGAGAACTCAGCAAAGGAAATGTTTCGTTTCCCCAGTTCTTCCTGATGGCTTACCTATCAAGCGAAGAATATTTGACAATGTCAGATATCGCCAAAAAAATGGGCCACTCGACCGCAGCCGCTACCGGTCTGGTCGACCGCCTCGAAAAACTCGCCTACGTGGAGCGCATTCATGCAGCCGAAGATCGCCGCAAGATCATGGTTCGCATCACACAAAAAGGCGTAGAGCTCGTATCTCGCATGCGTCGTGAGATCGCCTCCGATCTTGCCGACATGCTCTCCAATATGGACCAAGAAGAAGCTGACACCGTGGACGCCACCCGCCGCGCCATGAGCAGCATTCCCCAGTCCTAAGAAAAAAGATTTCCTTAAGTGGCGTTTGTTGCTTGGAAAATCACCCTCGCCTCCGTTACGGTGTCCCCGCCACGGAGGTTTTTTCTTTTCCCCCACTCGCATCTTTTTTCTTAAGCCATTATCACGCCGATTTTCCATGTCCCCTGATTATCTTCAATCACTGCTCGACATCCCAGGCATCCGCGCCGATTTCATCAAGCGGCTTCCCGGAATCCCTGTCGACACCAATCGCGATCAGGCGATGATTCACCTCCGCGAAAGCCACAGCCAAGCTGTGCAGGCCCTCGGTTTCACGGAAAATCAATGGTGGAGAGCCGAACAAGTTCACGGCAATCGAGTCGCCATCGCCGGTGAAGCTGCGACCATCATGGCCGCCGATGGACTACCGGTTGTGCCCGATGTCGATGGACTCATCGCTCGCACTCCAGGACTCTTACTAGCGATATACGTTGCTGACTGCGGAGCAATCTGGCTCGCCGATCAGAAAAATGGCGCATACGGTCTGCTGCACTCGGGCAAAAAAGGCACCGAAGGCAACATTCTCGGTCAGGCCGTCGCTTTGATGCAATCGGAGTTCGGCTCGCAGCCCTCAGACATCATCGGTGTGCTTGGCCCCTGCATTCGCCCACCGCATTACGAAGTGGACTTTGCCGCCACCATTCGCGAGCAAGCCAAAGCTGCTGGACTCGGCGCTTTTCACGATTGTGAAACTTGTACCGCATCAGACTTGTCGAACTACTACAGCTATCGTAAAGAACTCGGCCACACCGGCCGGATGATGGCACTAATCGGAAAACTACCACACTCATGAGCGAAAAAACGATCTCCCTACAAGCCCCCGCCAAAATCAATCTCTCGCTACGCGTTCTCGGTAAGCGCGATGACGGCTATCACGACATCGATACGCTCATGACCCGAGTCCCCGGACTCTATGACGTGATCACGCTCACCGAGGCGAAAAGTTTTTCCTTTATCTGCGAGACCCCAGGCGTCCCCACCGACGACACCAATCTCGTCGTCAAAGCAACCAAGGTTTTCGAAAAACTCTCCAAGAAAAAATGCAAAGCTACTGTGACTTTGGAAAAAAACATTCCGCACGGAGCAGGTCTCGGCGGCGGTAGCAGCGATGCCGCAAGCACCTTACTCGCCTGGAATCAGTGGCACAACGAAGTGCTCAGCCACGAAAAACTCCTCGAAGCTGCAGCCTCGATCGGCAGTGATGTGCCCTTTTTCCTCGGTTCCTCGACAGCGCGCTGCACGGGTCGTGGTGAAATCCTCACGGCCGTAGCTGATATCCCGAAAACTCCCATCGTCATCTTCAAGCCCGCCTTTTCCGTCTCCACACCCGATGCCTACAAGCGCTGGCAAGACTCCACCGCCCTGCCCGGCGTGAACTATGATCCCATCAATTTTCCCTGGGCTGCCTTAGTGAACGATTTGGAGAAACCCGTGTTCGGAAAATTCCTCTTCCTCGCCGAACTCAAAAACTGGCTCAACTCGCGCCCCGAAGTTCGCGCCGCCATGATGAGCGGGTCAGGTTCAGCCATGTTTGCCATCCTCAGCGATGAATCCCTCGCCGAAGCCCTCATCCAAACCGTCCGCGACCGCCTCGATCCCGTCGTATGGGCTTGGTCGGGTGTGATTGGTGGGTAAATTGTAAGCAGGAACGCAATGTGAATTTTTCAGCCGCAAAAAAACGCAAAATTCACGAAATTTGACCTTTGTGATTTTTTGTAGCTGCTAGTTTGGCTGGAAAAACATCATGATTAATGCGCCCATCGAATCAACTATCAAACAGTTGTTTGAAGCGTTGGCTGGTGACGAAGGAATTCTACCACATCCCGAACGGTTATGACTTTGTCATATAGTGGGTTACTTTCCGTGGATACGATTGAGAGATTGCAGAGCTTTGCAGCATCAATAAAAATCTCATCAAGATCTTCGTCATCTAATTCAAGATCATCCAAAAGCCGATCTTCGGCGCGGAGGGGCACAAGTGGAGGCCCCATCTTTTCCTGGACTGTCTCGTAGACGGCGCGAATCAAAACTGTGTCGGTCTTGCGGCAATCGAACGAACGTGCGAAATCACAAATCGACTCAGAATTCCTAGCAGCAACAAGCCGAGCAAACCTCTGGTTTCGTAATATAGTTCCTTGCCAGCAAATCAGACACAGCACTAAAAAAACAATTCCTGGACCATACCAACTGCTGCAGACAAGATAAACTGCCCATACGCACGCACTTACAAACACCGAAACAATTGTCCAACCAACAATAATCTGCCTAGGCGTGGGAGTTAACTCCAATCTGCGCTCTCGCAAAAGCCTTTTGGAGGATTGCCGCGCCATCATCGCGATTTGTTAGAATTAGCGCTTTTTCTTCGCCGCCGCTTTTTTCGCAGCAGGCTTGGCAGCCACTTTTTTCGCCTTTTTCGGCACTAACGTTTTGCTGTTTTTCATGTGCTTGCTGATCGCATCTTTCTCGTCTGCATTCAACGAACCAGAAGCGAGCAAGGCCAATACAGCTTCCCCCAAACGACCACCAAAAGTATTGGTGACAAAGTCTTCAACCGCCTCGGATACCACCGATTTTTGCGGATGCGCAGCTTCGTATACATGTGCGCGACCTTCTTTCACCCGACGAACGTGGCCTTTTTTCTCCAAATTCTGCATCACCGTGAGCACCGTTGTATAGGCACGCTCTTTCCCGTCAGGCAAGGCTTCGAGCACTGTTGCTACGGTCGAGGGACCATAGTGCCACAATACGGAAAGGGCCTGCAATTCGAGACTAGATGGTTGAGCGAGTCGGATCATATGCGTGATGTTGGGTGCGATTGACAGTCAGGAAATACGAAATACGTCCGCTCATGTCAATGCGAATTACTACGGAAATCGAAAATAATTGCGTCAAGAGAAATCCGATCGGCGCATCGTTAAATCGACTAGCCATATTGTCAAAATATACCGCGCTCACCCGCTCCGTCAATTTTACTGACACAGAAAAGTGAAAAAAAGAAACAACTGACTGATTGACACTAAACAAAACACTGATAATCTCCGCGCGCGACGCAGGGCTAGCACAGTGCTTTTTCTCTCTGTCGTCTATCTCACAATAATCATCAAGTACTATGGCAGCAGCAAAAAAGGCCACCAAGGCCGCTAAGAAGTCAGCACCAGCAAAAGGTGCCAAGTCCGCAAAGTATGTTTACACCTGGGGCGCCGGCAAAGCCGACGGCGACGGTTCACAAAAAGCCCTCCTCGGCGGCAAAGGTGCCAACCTTGCAGAAATGACCCGCATCGGTCTCCCAGTGCCTCCAGGCTTCACCATCAGCACTGAAGTCTGCACCTATTTCTACGCGAACAAAAAAACCTATCCTGTTTCCCTGCAATCGCAGATGGAAGCTGGTGTGGCCAACATGGAGAAAATCATGGGCGCCAAGTTTGGCGGCACCACTGGTATGCCTCTCCTCGTTGCTGTGCGTTCCGGCGCTCGCGACTCCATGCCCGGCATGATGGACACCGTTCTCAACCTTGGTCTCAATGACCAAACCGTGAACGCACTCGTTGCCGCTACCAAGAACGAGCGTTTCGCTTGGGATTGCTATCGTCGTTTCATCCAAATGTATGGTGACGTTGTTCTCGGCGTGCAAAAGCGCGAAGGTGAAGACCACGAGCCATTCGAAACCGTCATCGAAGAATTCAAACACGAGAAATACGGCAAAGACATCGTCGACTCCGATCTCACTGCCGATGACCAAAAAGAACTCGTCAAGCGCTTCAAAGCTCTCGTCAAAGACCGCACCGGCAAAGGCTTCCCCAACGATGTTTGGGACCAACTCCGCGGCGCCGCTGGTGCTGTGTTCAGCTCATGGATGAACGACCGCGCGATCGTTTATCGTCGTAAGTACAACATTCCTGCTGAATGGGGCACAGCCGTCAACGTGCAAGGCATGGTTTATGGAAACACCGGCAAAGAGTCCGGTTCCGGCGTAGCCTTCACTCGTAACCCAGCCAACGGTGCTAACGAGTTCTACGGTGAATTCCTCATCAACGCCCAAGGCGAAGACGTGGTAGCTGGTGTTCGTACTCCAGAGCCAGTTTCCAAGCTAAAGAAAGTGATGCCAAAAGCATTTGCTGAGCTGATGAAAGTTCGTGGCATCCTTGAGAAACACTTCAAAGACGTGCAAGACGTCGAGTTCACCATCCAAAACGGTGTACTTTACATGCTGCAAACTCGTAACGGCAAACGCACCGCTGCTGCCGCTCTGAAATTTGCTGCTGACATGGTCAAAGAAAAACTCATCGACTGGGAAACCGCGATCCTTCGCAACCCTGCTGATCAGCTTGACCAATTGCTCGCTCCGATCTTCGACCTCGCCGAAGTCAAGAAAGCCAAAGCCATTGCTTCCGGCCTTCCTGCCGGTCCTGGTGCTGCATCAGGCAAAATCTATTTCAACGCTGACCGCGCCGTTTTGGCCGAGCAAGCTGGTGAAAAAGTGCTGCTCGTTCGTAACGAAACCAGCCCCGAAGACCTTCGCGGCATGATCGCTGCTGAGGGCATCCTCACCGCCAAAGGTGGTGTTTCCTCACACGCCGCCCTCGTGGCTCGTCAAATGGGCAAAGTCTGCATCTGCGGTGCAGCTGCTCTCGACATCAACTACGACAAGAAAACCGTTACCGTTTCCGGCCAAACCTTCAAAGAGGGCGATTTCCTCTCCATCGACGGTACCTCCGGCATCGTTTACGGCGGCCAGCTCAAAACAGCTCCTTCCGAGATCATCACCGGTATCGTCAGCGGCAACAAAGCAGCTCTCAAAACCGAGAAGTTCAAAAACTTCCAACTCCTCATGGAATGGTGCGCCAAGGCCACCCGCATGGAAGTCCGCACCAACGCTGACAATCCAGAGCAAACCAACATCGCTGTGGCATTCGGCGCGAAAGGCATCGGCCTGACACGCACCGAGCACATGTTCTTCGAAGGTGACCGCATCGACGCCATGCGCGAGATGATTTTGGCCAACAACGAAGCCGATCGTCGTGCCGCTCTTGCCAAACTTCTTCCTTATCAACGTGAGGATTTCACCGGCATCTTCAAGGCTCTCAAAGGTCTTCCTGCTACCATCCGCTTGCTCGACCCACCACTCCACGAGTTCCTTCCTCACACCAAGGAGCAACAAATGGACTTGGCCAAGAAGCTCGGCATCAAAGTCGAATACATCCAACAACGCGTGGCTCAACTCCACGAGTTCAACCCGATGCTTGGTCACCGCGGTTGCCGTCTCGGCATCGCCTACCCCGAAATCACCGAGATGCAAGCTCGTGCGATCTTCGAAGCTGCTGCTGATGTTTCCAAAAAAGGCATCAAAGTGAAGCCCGAGGTCATGATCCCACTCGTTGGTTTCGCCAAAGAGCTGCAACTCCAAGTGGAAGTGGTTCACGCCGCTGCCAAAGCTGTCATGGCCGAGAAGAAAACCAAGTTTGAATACTTGGTCGGCACCATGATCGAAGTCCCACGTGGTGCTCTCACCGCTGACGAAATCGCTGGCACCGCCCAGTTCTTCAGCTTCGGCACCAACGACCTCACCCAGACCGCTCTCGGCATCAGCCGTGACGACATGGGCAACTTCTTGCTGCCATACACCGAAAACGAAATCTTTAAGAAAAACCCCTTCGCCACGCTCGATGCGACTGGCGTAGGCCAACTCATGGAGATCGCCGTTGCCAAAGGTCGCAGCGTCCGCCCAGACATCAAACTCGGTATCTGCGGCGAACACGGTGGTGATCCAGACAGCGTTAAGTTCTGCCACACTCTCGGCCTGAACTACGTCAGCTGCTCGCCATACCGCGTGCCCGTAGCTCGCCTCGCCGCTGCTCAAGCAGCCATCGAGGAAAAACGCGCCAACGGCGGAGCCAAAGCTCCTGCCAAAAAAGCCGCGAAAAAAGCTGCTAAGAAGAAATAACGGAGCGCGGACTTCAGTCCGCATCTCTCCTTAATCAAAACGCCCGCTGCAACCCAGCGGGCGTTTTTCGTTTTCACTGCGATTTCAAAAAAACTCCATTTGACAGCTGATGGCATATATGCTATCACAACCTCGGTGAAACGTGTTGTCGTCGATACAAACATTCTCGTCTCTGCTTGCTTGGGTAACATGGGAAGCAGTCATCGTGAAGTTTTACGGATGTGTCTCAAACGACAAATCCAGCCAATCGTTGGTGTTGCCTTGTTTTGCGAATATGAAGACCTGTTCTTACGATCTGCACTGATGGATAAGAGCTCATTGAACAAACAAGAGCGCCGCGATTTGCTCGATTCCTTTTTGTCCGTTTGCGACTGGATAAAGATTTACTATCTTTGGCGACCAAATTTACCTGATGAAGCAGACAATCACCTCGTCGAGCTCGCGATCGCAGGCGGAGCGAGTTGTATCATCACGCAAAACCTAAAAGACCTGAATCACGGACAACTTCATTTTCCCAATCTAAAAATTCAAAGTCCCCAACAATTTCTCAAATCCATTTGATATCATGAGCACACTCACCATACGCCTGCCAGATGATAAACATGAACGGTTACGTCAACTCGCGCAACACCGTCAAATCAGCGTCAACAAATTGATGGAAGAACTCGCATCCATCAGCATTGCGGAGTTCGATGCAGAAACACGCTTTCGCGCAATGGCAGCCATTGGCTCCGTCGAAAAAGGTTTAACTTTATTGGATCGTTTGGATGCGGATGACCGTAACAAAAAGTAACGGAGCGCGGACTTCAGTCCGCATCTCTCCTTAATCAAAACGCCCGCTGCAACCCAGCGGGCGTTTTTTTTGAGTCCGTAATCCCTCTAGCCCATTCTCCAACCGAGAAATTCAAACACGTTCC
>JBIIAI010000132.1:0-8939 GCA_044239965.1 Akkermansiaceae bacterium | reverse complement strand
GAACACGAGAATTAGCGCACGCCGCGATCCATTTGAGAAGCCTCTTTTCATGACTATTGAATCATAAGGAGTATGCTGAGGCCGATCATATGCAATGAGATCACTGATTTTTGCATTCTGTTACCATTCGCCAGAAAACACTAACGAGCATGATCGCGCTTTTATCGGATTCCCACGAAAAAACTTGCACATCATCCTCCTAACAGCTAACAACTTCCTCACCCAACCAAGGAGGTTGCTATGAAATCAATTACCACCACAGCACAGAACGGGCTGAACGGACTTTTGGCGTAAGCCGTCCGGTGTGGAAGCATTTTGACTGATTCCTGCATTTCAGGAAGGTCACCTACTCTACTCCGGTCACTTGTATTTTCGAAGATCATTTACGATCTCGGCGTTCTCCCAGCGGAGAATCACTACTTACGCATCAATCCAATGAAATCTCAGCAACACAAAAAATTGCATGAGCTCTCGCAGCTCTGCACCGAAATCCGTCCGGAAGACGGCCTCACACCACTCCAGTGGAAAAAACAACAAACCCCACACAAACGGCCACAACAAAACGTGAAACGTGATCGACATCTCGCCGCCGTGCGCGATACCCTCGATTCCCTCATCGCTCTCGATCCCAACTACGATGGATTGCAGATCGAAACCATCGATGCCACGCGCCCGGCCAGCCTTTGCGTCGTCATCACTGCTCGTGGACTCCCGCCCGAACAAGCCGCTGCTGTCGAACAACGTTTGCAAGCAAATGAAGGCTCGTTACGCGCCGCCCTGGCGCAAGAGCTCCATCGCAAACGCACGCCGCATCTTCGCTTCTGCGTGATCGGAACCTAAGCAATTCCGAATACTCCCAACGCCCGCAGCTCACCACGCTGCGGGCGTTTCTGTTGATCGGGTGATTCTCCACGGGATGTGCTTGTTTGTCTTTGGTCAGGTTTCTCTCGGTGAACGTGTTGGCGTGTGGTCGACTGCGCGCTTCGCGCGATGCCAAGTTGTGGTGGGCCTGTCAACTCAAGCCCAAAGAGCGCGCACAAAATCTAGCAAGTTTTGCCAAGACCCACTACTTAAAAGCAGAAGTAACGGCATGGCAGCCATTGCATCCGCCTTACCCGCGGATCTCTAGAATCGCGTCGATAAAAAAACCGCGCAACCCGAGGGATTGCGCGGCACAAACGATTTGTGAAACGATTACTTCTTCACAAGCTTGGTAACACGACCCGTAGCATTCCAGTCTTGCACGTAAATGTTTCCAGATTTGTCAAAGCACAAGCCGTGCGGTGCGGTGAAGATTCCATCTTTCCACTGAGCTACGGGAACTCCAAATTTGGCCCACAAACTCTTGTCGGGATTGTCACCAAGGAAGGCCACGGGGTTGCCTTCTTTGTCCAAAATTGTGACGCGAGCTTCTAGCTCAGCCACGGCGCAATGATCGCCCATGATGTCAACCATGCACGGACGACGCAGGCCCTTGGCATAAACGCCGATGAATTTCCCATCAAGATCGGTGTGGACTAATCGACGATTTTCGCGATCTGCCACCAGCAAACGTGGCGCACCGAAGCGATTGTCAATCGCGAGACCATGGCAGGTATTGAACTGACCATCGCCCGCACCTTTTCCGCCGAAGCTTTTGATCAACTTGCCGGTGGCGTCAAATTTGTGCACAAACTGAGCACCATAACCGGTGGAGGCAAAAATCGAACCATCAGCAGCTGCGGTCACAGCTGTGAGTCCCTTCCATCCGCCCTGCACCTCGCCGGTGTTGGCATTGGGGATCTCTAACAAAAGTTTGCCATCGGTATCGATCTTGCAGACGCGACCTTTGGCGAGTTGTGCGCCGTAGATCACTTCTTTGCCGTTTTCCGTGCGCAGAGCCATCGCGTGAAATCCAACACACTCTGGTGCGATCGTTTTCACAAACTTGCCGTCTGCTTCATAAACTATGATCGACATCGCGGCATCGGTGCTAAAATACACCCGACCATCGGCTCCACTGAGCACGCTGCCGTGAGTAGGGCCGAGGTTTTTGCCATCGGGAAGCTTGCCCCATCCTGGCACGGTTTCAAATGTCCATGCGCCATTGCCCACAGTTACTGGATGCGGAACATCCTTACCTGGTGCTGTTCCATGATCTGGATGTGCAGTAGCAAACATCCCCAGTGCCAAAAGTCCTATCAAAGGGTATTTCATGTCAAAACAGAGCTAACACAAGCGGACGTGATGTCAACGAAATCCCGAATCAACTTGAGCTTTTCGCGACATAAAAGATCAATCTTTCGCCGCAGGAATTTCTAGCGGAAACAGTGCATTCTCGTCGGTTTCTTTTTGCAAAATGCTGACCGCTTGCTCGATCAACGCTCGCTCACTTGCGGCGAGGTTGTTTTTCTCCGATGGATCTTTGACCACATCATAAACTTCCCACGGCTCGGGGCGCTTGGTTTTGAGATTGCGGCGCAGCACTTTTTTGTCGCCAATGCGCACAGCCACCTGACCACCGTATTCTGGATAAACCCACAGCAGAGGATTGCGCTCTGCGGCTTTGCCCTCGCCCGTGATCGCAGGCCAAAGATTGATGCCATCAAGTTTTTCGGGAGTTTTCAAATCGCATGCGGCACAGAGAGTCGGGAACCAATCGGCAAAATAACCGACCACATCACTAACTGACCCAGCTTTCACTGCAGCGGGATAGCGAACGATCATCGGCACGCGCAGTCCGCCTTCAAAGACCGAACCTTTGAATCCACGAAGCCCTGCGGTCGAGTTAAAAAACGCAGCATCCACACCGCCGATGCCAAATTTGGGATCAGCTGCCATGTGAGTCGTGCCATTGTCCGAGGTGAAAACAATGAGCGTATCGTCAAGAATTCCCGCATCGCCAAGTTTTTTCACCACCGCTCCGACATGACGATCCAGATCGCTAATCAACGCGGCATAACCAGCTCGTGGCCGCGGATGAGGAAGGTAACCACTTTGCCCGCGATACGGTTCATCATCCCACTCGAGCGGATATTCATCCACGGAAGCTTGCGGCGGATGCATCGCCACATGTGGCTCGGTCAGAGGCAGGTAGAGGAAAAATTTCTGGCCTTTGTTTTTCTCGATAAATCCCAGAGCTTCCTGGAGAATCGGCGTCGAGGCATAAGTCTCGCCAGTATATTCCGCGATGGTCACCTCCCCTGTTGGTTTTTTCGCATGTCCCGGAATTGCTTTCGCATTGATTTGCACTTGTTGGTCATTACGCCACAAAAATTTCGGATAGAAACTATGCGCGACCGCTTGGCAGTTGTAGCCGAAAAACAAGTCGAAGCCTTTTTTGTTAGGATCACCTGTCGAACCAACTGGACCGAGTCCCCACTTGCCCATCGCCCCTGTCGCATAACCAGCAGCCTGGAAATGCATCGCCAGTGTTTGCGTGCTCGCGGCAATCGGATGTTGTCCTTCGTTGAATTGAGGGAAATGAACTTTGGCTTGAAGATTGCCGCGGATCTCGGTGTGGCCGAGATGTTTCCCCGTCATCAACACATTCCGCGATGGAGCACAAACCGGAGCGCCTGAATAGTGTTGCGTGAAGCGCATGCCTTCTTTCGCTAACAAATCAAGATTCGGCGTCTTGATTTTTTTCTGCCCATAGCTCCCTAACTCACCCCAACCCAAGTCATCGGCTAGAATAAAAACCACATTTCGAGGAGTCGCCGCGAGTGCGATCGAACTAACCAAAAAAGCCAAAGTGGATGCGAGAAGACCGATAGGACGTTTCATAAGCAGAGAAGGAGCGGAGACGACGATGCCTATGATCTGAGTCATTTACCAGAACAAAAAACCACCCTCATCCAGACGCGCTTGCACACGAAAAAACACGCCGCACGCAATCGCTTGCCAAGAATCACAAAACTCATCATTCTGCCGATGCGCGACGCGTGCACTTTTCTCACCAAATCACGCATGTCTTCCCTTCGCGAACTTGTAGCTCACTCATTCTTTTCATGAAACGACTCGACCAGAAATTGCAAAGAATCCGTGCCGGTTCGGCGACACGCGCGGACTTTATCATCGCTGATGCCAAGGATGCGGACATGGCATTTGGCATCGCTGCCCCAGGACCACGGACCGCGGGCAGATGGAAATCCTTGGCCGAGTATCGAGAACAAATCCGTGCCATCGTGGCGCAAGATCTCGTCGATGTGATGCTGATGTCAGCCTCGTCTCTGGAGCAATTGGCGATGCATGAAGGACTCTTTCGCCACTCGGCCATCACGCCTGCGGCACGAGCGAACGATACATCAGACATCTGGGTCACGCGCGGTGGTTCGTATCTTTCACAGGCATCGCGACCATTCCGCTCTGCGACCTTGGATCACATCAAATATGGGCATTTGACCGAGGATCACACACAAGCCGTCACCGGTGCCGATCTCGGCTTGTATTCGCTCACTTTTGTCAATCGACTCGAAGAAGATCATCGATCCTTGCAGGCGTTTCATGAATTTCGACTCGAAGCCGAGCGCAAAAAGTTCCGCTATTTTCTCGAAGTGTTTCACCCGAACATCGACTGCGGCATGTCCGCTGATCAAATTCCAAGATTTGTCAATGATCACATCGTCCGCGCCTTGGCTGGCGTTACCGAAGTCGGGCGACCGTTGTTTTTGAAAATCCCCTATGCAGGTCCGGGGCCTTTGGAGGAATTGGTGTCGTATGATCCCAATTTGGTTGTTGGAATTTTGGGCGGCAGTGCGGGCACGACCATGGATGCCTTCCAACTGATCCACAATGCACAAAAGTATGGGGCGCATGTTGCCTTGTTTGGGCGGAAAATCAATCTCGCCGAAGATCCGCTTGCTTTCATCTCGTTTCTTCGTCGCATCACCGATGGCGAAATTTCTCCCACCGAGGCCGTAAAAGCCTATCATGGAACGCTCGGCCATGCTGGCATCACACCACTGCGTAGCTTAGTGGACGACCTTTGTCTCACAGAACAAACCTTGCGTTATTCATGAATGATCCAGAAATGCAAAGCCTCGATTTACAACACAAATGGTCGATTTTGTTAGATCCCTGCGCGGTGGCGGCCTGTCGAGTGGTCACGGGCTTTGATGGATTCGTCGATGAAATGATCACGCTGGTCGCCGAGCGTCAGGATCTCGCCAACTACAAAGCTGTGGAAAACATTTCCGATTTTGCAGCCATGATGGCAGCATCCGCGGGACACAGCAGTTTGCGAGAAATCATTGTGCGCCATATTCATCCCGGTGGATGTGCCGTGAATCTCGCCGATGGACTCGCTAGCCTAGGTGTGCATGTCGATTGCTTCGCCACTCTCGGTGATCCCGTGCATCCAGCGTTTTCCTCGATTGTCGAAAAGTGCCACAGCGTTCACAGTTGGGGACGCGAACCGGGTCGCACCTTGGCCTTTGAGTTTCAGGACGGAAAAGTCATGTTCAGTGCCGGCACGCAACTTGCCGACTTTACACCAGAACACGTCGCCGCATGCCTGCAAGATGGCACCTATCTGCAAGCATGCCAGCAAGCTCAAGTGATCGCCCTGACCGATTGGACCATGTATCCGCACATGACAGCAGTCTGGGAAATCCTGCGGCAACAAGTCTTTTCGACGTTGTCGCATCGACCGCATCTTTTTTTCGACCTCGTCGATCCCTCCAGTCGGTGTGACTGCGATGTGTTAGGCATGCTTCATACGTTGGCATTATTCGAAGCCCACGGTGAAGTCACTCTTGGTCTCAATGGCAACGAAGCCAACATTCTCTCGCGTTTGCTGGATATCGCAGAAACGAACGCGAGTTCTTCAACAGAAAGCACCGCGGACCAAGCGTCCGGATTGCGGGAAGCGATTGGAATTTCCCGCGTGGTGATTCATCGCAGTCGCTATGCCGTTAGTGCCACAGCTGGGGAAAAAGCTCACGCGTTTTCTGAATTCTGCGCACAACCGCTAAAAAGCACCGGAGCGGGTGATCGTTTCAATGCTGGATTTTGTCTCGGTTTGGCACTTTCCCTAAACGCCAAACAATGTCTCGAACTCGGCTGTATGGTCGCCGCCGCCTTAGTCAGCAAGGGCCGAAGTACGACGCTGAGCGAGCTAATTTCCAACTAGTAGCAAATTTTTACAACCTGTCACATTTCGCCATTTACCAAACTCATAATCCGCACTAAGAACGGCGCATGCCGAAAAGTGCCATCCGTCCGATCAAAAAACTGCTAGTTGCCAATCGTTCCGAAATCGCCATCCGCGTGATGCGGGCTGCAACCGAACTAGGAATCCGCACAGTAGCGATTTATGCGCACGAGGACCGCTTTTGCCCGCATCGTTTCAAAGCCGATGAGGCCTATCAACTCAACAAAGACAAAGGACCACTCGGCGCGTATCTCGACATCGATGGCATCGTCGCACTCGCTGTAGAAAAAGGCGTGGACGCCATCCATCCAGGTTATGGATTTTTGTCGGAGAACCCCGATTTCGCACGCGCTTGTGAGAAAAATGGCATCATTTTCATCGGTCCCGATGCCGAAATCCTCGACCGCATGGGTGACAAAACCGCGGCGCGGAACGTTGCCGAAAAACTCCAGGTGCCGACATTGCAAGGCACACCCGAGCCTGTAGAAGATCGCAAATTGGCGATGAAGGCCGCGAAAAAAATCGGATTCCCACTGATCATCAAAGCAGCCTTCGGCGGTGGCGGTCGTGGCATGCGTGTGGTGCGCGAGGAAAAAGACCTCGAAGCCCTGCTCGAAGAAGCACAAACAGAGGCCCTGCGCGCCTTTGGCAACGGTGCAGTATTCTTGGAAAAATTCGTCGGTCGCGCCAAGCACATCGAAGTCCAGATTCTCGCCGACAAGCATGGCAATGTCTTGCATTTGCACGAGCGCGATTGCTCGGTGCAGCGCCGCCACCAAAAAGTCATCGAGATGGCTCCCAGCTACGGCATTGATCCCAAGATCATTGAAGGCCTGTGCAATGCCTCACTCTCGATCGCCCGCGAGGTCAACTACACCCACGCCGGCACCGTGGAATTCCTCGTCGATGTCGAATCGGGCGAGTGGTATTTCATCGAAATGAACCCACGGATTCAGGTGGAACACACCGTCACCGAGGAAATCACCGCGATCGATATCGTGCAATCGCAAATCCAGATCGCCATGGGCCACAAGCTCCACGATCCGGTCATGGGCTTGCCCGCGCAAGATAAAATCGAAAAATCCGGCTTCGCCATTCAATGCCGCATCACCACCGAGGACCCCGAGAGCAATTTCACCCCAGACTTTGGAAAAATCCTCACCTACCGCAGCGCTGGTGGCTTTGGCATCCGACTCGATGGCGCCCTCGGCACGCAAAATGCCGTCATCACGCCGTATTACGACTCGATGCTGGTCAAGGTCACCGTCTTTGGTCGTACCTATCCGATCGCCCTTGATCGCATGGACCGCGCCCTGCGCGAGTTCCGTATCCGCGGTGTGAAAACCAACATCCCCTTCTTGGAAAACGTCATCGCTGATCCGATTTTCCGTGCCGGTGATGCCACCACCCGTTTCATCGATACCAACCCGCAGCTTTTCACCTTCGCATCGAAAAAAGACCGCGCCACCAAGCTGCTCAGCTACCTCTCCGACATCACCGTCAATGGCAACGCCAATGCCAAAGGCTATCTGCCTGCTGAGGTCCTGTTGCCCGCCCCAAGCGTGCCTTACGATCACCTCACGCCACCCGCCGATGGCACCAAGCAGCTTCTTACCAAGCTGGGACCAGAAAAATTTGCCGAATGGGTCACCAAGCAAAAACGTTTGTTGCTGACCGATACCACCATGCGCGATGCCCATCAATCGCTGCTCGCCACCCGCGTCCGCAGCTTTGATATGCTCGCCATTGCTGATGCCGTTGCTCATCGCGCACCCGATCTTTTCTCGCTCGAAATGTGGGGCGGAGCCACCTTCGATACCGCCATGCGTTTCCTCAAGGAATGCCCTTGGGAACGTCTGCGCGCCCTGCGCGAACGCATCCCGAACATTCTGTTCCAAATGCTGTTCCGCGGGTCCAATGCCGTCGGTTACACCAACTATCCCGACAATGTCGTGCGCGGTTTCATCAAACACGCCGCCGCCAATGGCATGGACATTTTCCGGATTTTCGACAGCCTCAACTACCTGCCCAATCTCACCGAGGCGATGGCCGCCGTGCGCGAAGAAACATCATCGCTCTGCGAAGGCACGATCTGCTACACTGGTAACATTCTCGATCCCAAGCGCGACAAGTATGACCTGAAATACTACGTCAACCTTGCCAAGGAGTTGGAAAAAATGGGCGCGCACATGCTTTGCATCAAGGACATGGCAGGACTCTGCCGCCCGCTCGCTGCGAAAAAACTCGTCAAGGCGCTCAAGGAAGAAACCGCGCTACCGATCCATTTCCACACCCACGATACCTCCGGCATCAATGCGAGCTCCATCCTCATGGCCGCTGAAGCCGGTGTCGATATCTGCGATTCCGCCCTCGCCAGCATGAGCGGTTGCACCTCGCAGCCGAACCTCAATTCCGTTGTCGCCGCCTTGCAAAATAGCCCGCGCGATACCAAGCTCGACCTCGATGCCCTCAACGAGTTCAGCGACTACTGGGCTCACGTCCGCACTTACTACAAACCCTTTGATACCGCCGAACCACACGGCACTGCCGAGGTCTATCTCCACGAAATGCCCGGTGGCCAATACACCAACCTCAAGGAACAAGCCGAGAGCATGGGCATCGGCCATCGCTGGTCAGAAATCGCCCGCATGTATGCCGAAGTAAACCTGCTCTTTGGTGACATCGTCAAAGTCACCCCTTCCTCGAAAGTGGTCGGCGATATGTGCATGTTCCTCATCTCCCGCGGCGTCAAGCCCGGCGATGCCCACAGCTACTTGCAAAGCCTGCCTTCTGGCACCAACTTCCC
>JBIIAI010000178.1:0-5897 GCA_044239965.1 Akkermansiaceae bacterium | reverse complement strand
AAACATGCCATCATCCAAGCCTAGAGCGGCAAACAAATGCTGACGAGGAATGCGTTTGTTTTTCCCCTGATCATTCCACCATTCGCGCACGTGATTGTAGGGATCTTGGTCGTCATCTGCGACCACCAAAACGCCGCCCTTCTTCACCCATGTAGCCAGAGCATCATGCACTGCTGCAGCCATCGGCTTCTGCCCCTGATAACTGAGAAGCAGCACTTTTTGATCATCGAGAAATGAGGGCAAGGTGACATTTTCCAACTGCACGGGAATCACGGGCATGCCACGCTTCAACAAGGGCAGAGCCTGTCCATAAAAATGCGCCATGTTCGGATCACTCGGTGTCGGTTGCTCGCGCTGAAACATCAGCGAGTCACTGACCAGCACGCCGATCCCGCGTGTGCCGCAGTCCCATTGATACGATGGCTGCTTCATGTCGTTCAAGGCATTCATTACCACCTGCAGCTCCGTCGCGTAGGCAGGCGGTATCGATTTCTGCTGCTCCTCCGGCACATTGCGTGGGTATTTTGCACCAAAAATTCGTTCAGGCCATGGTGCTACTTCGTATTGCCAGACGTCCGGTTGCAACAAGGATGCCACCAATGTCGATTGCCAATTGCTGCGGTAGTCTGCCCAATCGTGCCGTGGATTGTCTTCGATCGGGTCGTTCAAATACCACACCGTGCGACCCGTGGCACGCACCAGATTTTGCATCACACCGTATTCCAAAAAGGCCGTCTCAAAGGTGCGCTCTTTGCCCACTCCGCGATAATGGTTCGGCGTTCGTGCCGTGCCCGTCCAGACTTGCGCGATGTATCCATCACAGCCATCCAGCATCGCGAGGCTCGATTGTGGACTGACGATGCACCAGTGCGCGTAGTTAATCAAACTGTGCGTTGGCACATAACAGCGAACCTTTTTCCCAGTGCGTTTGTTGAATGCCTGCACGTGATCGAACACTTGCTGCAAGGCCCTACGATAAAGATAGTACTTCAGCCGAGAACTGCGCCACTGCCCATCCACACTTTCATGCGGCACCTGCCATGGTTCATCATAGTACGACTTCCACTCACGCTTGAAACCCTCAGAATATCCCGCTCGCGCCCAAAATTCTGGCTCTTCCAAATGCACCGCTTCCACCCCGGCATCGAGTCCACGCTGCACACCGACACACAGGAATTTGCCATAATTTTCCGCAGGTGACATGTAGTAGACATCCCCGCCATGGCTGATCTTATATCCGTTGCGATCCGTCTGCGCATTGTCAACGTGATTGACGCCATCGAATCGACCGTAGAGATAATCTTGGTAGTCCCCCCAAGCAACTCCCGTCATCAGATGCACCCGATAGCCACGATCCTTCCAGGTTTTCAGTCGATCCGGCAGACTCTTATCGATGCCGTAGACCAAGGCCACATCCGACCGCAAATTCCCCTGTGGGCTCCAAGGCTTCGATGTTTGAAAGCACGTGCGTTCGTGGTGTTGCGCTGAATCTAACGGAAAAGGTGGCGGCAAGGTTTGGGCACAGGCCAGGCAGCCGTGCAAGACACAGAGTAGCGCGAAGGGTTTCATCGGAGCAAAAGCTACAAAGCGTATACCGAAGTGTCGATCAGAGATCTACGGGAAATCTCCCATCATTGCATCACGAACTTTAACCATACTTTTGCATTGCTGCCGATGGGAAAAAACCCTAATAAACTCATAGCGCAAGCATCTATCACCATGGTCCCCACCGTTTCTCCCATCAAATCAGTCTCTGCCGAAGTTCTCGAAGCCATTTCTGCGATCGGCAATCAGTTCGCTATTCAGGGAGAATTCGTCGAGGGTCACGAAATCGAAAGTGGTCACATCAACACCACCTACATGGCCACCTACGAGGCCGCAGATGGCTCACACCAGCGCTATATTCTTCAGCGCATCAATCAAAATGTTTTCAAAAAACCACTTGCGGTGATGCGCAACGTCGAGTGCGTCACCCGCCACATCAACTGGAAGGTACTACGCGTGAAAAAAGACCTCGGCGGTCAAACACTCAACCTCTACCCCGGTCGCGGCGGTCGCTTTTGGGTCGAAGGACCGAATGGTGGCATCTGGCGCTGCTACAATTACATTGAGGGATGCCAAACCTATGACGTCGTCGAAAACACCCGCCAAGCCTACCAAGCGGCCCGCGCATTTGGCTCGTTTCAAGATTTGGTCAGTGATTTGTCGCCTGATGATCTCGAAGAAACCATTCCCGATTTCCACAACACTCCCAAGCGTTATCAGCGCTTGATGGAGGTCGCCGCCGCCGATCCCAAAGGACGCCTTGAATCCGTGCGTGCGGAATTTGATTTCATCCAAGCACGCGCTGGCATCACCAGTGTTTTGTTAGATCTACAAGCAGAAGGAAAAATTCCGGTGCGTGTGACCCACAACGACACCAAGATCAACAACGTCATGATCGATGCCGAAACCGATGAGGCGGTATGCGTGATCGACCTCGATACCGTCATGCCTGGCCTCTCGTTGTATGACTTTGGCGATCTCGTGAGAACTGCGACAAGCCCTGCCGAAGAAGATGAAACCGACCTCAGCAAGGTGCAAATGCGCATGCCGATGTATGAGGCATTGGTCGAAGGCTATCTCGATTCTGCTGGTGATTTCATCAACGACATCGAAGTCGATCACCTCGCGTTTTCGGGCAAGCTCATCACCTTAGAAATTGGCATTCGTTTCCTCACCGATCACCTCGAGGGCGATGTCTATTTCAAAACTCATCGCGAAAATCACAACCTCGATCGCTGCCGCACGCAACTTGCCTTGGTGCAACGCATCGAGGAGCAAGAAGAAGCCATGGTCAAGTTTGCCCGCAAGGTTCGTCGCGGTCGCAAGTGATCATTCTGCGTCGATGGTGAACGGCACAGATACCGTTGGGAAATCCTTCAGCGTGAAGTTCACCATGAATCCGAATTCGTCACGAATGCGGTTGTTGCGATGAGTCAGCCCTGCGCTGACGATCCAGTTGTCGTAGTTGCGATGCAAGGTGTATTGCTCCAACTCCAAAGTGCCGTCATCAAATTCCCATTGCTGCAACATGCCCACACCCCAGTTTTCATTCAATCGATGATACGCTTTGATGTGAACTCGATTGGAATCTAACAAATACGGGTGATTGTTCAAATTGCTCTGCGATACCGAGAACTCAAAGTCTGGCGTCGGCATGAAGCGAACTCCTGTGGTGAACTCATTGTATCCCGAGCCACTGCTAATGATCGGCACCTGCGTTTGCATTTCCACTGCCAACCACGGTAAGGGCTGCCAGGTAACATCATTGTAGAGATTGGAGAACTTACGGTCGAGCTCTGGATCATCGATGTAGCCATCCAGATAGGTATCGATGAACAGCCACTCAAGAGAGCTGCCATCGCGCTTGGTAGTAAAACGATTGCGCATACCGATGCGCACGAGGTTCCAGTTTTCAATGTCATCAATCGCCACAAATCGTCCGACGTTGATGGGCACGGGACGTGTGCTAAAGGTGAGCCGATCGATCGCTGGGAAATCTTGTCCGAGATTGCTGGTGGAAACATACGACCAATTGGCATAGGGCTGAAGGGTATGACGCATGCCATCGATGCCCCAGGCTCTGGATTGAAAATCGGGATAGTCTTTTTTGAACTTCAGCGAGGCCTCCATGCCCGTCGAAAAAATCGTGCGATCCTCATTTCCGAAGTCTTCCCCCGCAGAAAAATAACGACTATAGCCCGCACCGACATGCGGTGTGAGATGCAGCCAATCTCCCATCGTCAACTGCGACGACAATTCCTGATAGGTATGGAAACGCTGGAACTCGGGGTTCACCAATTGTCGATAGAGATTGTCGTAGCGGGGGTCGCCAGGAGGCAAGGAACGCAACTCGCGAATCAACAGTTGCTCGTAACGACCGAGCTGCGGATAGAGACGTGCAAGATCAGGATCGCCATCGGGCAAAGTCAACAATGGATCCAAGATGCGATCGTGCGCAGGATCTGACATTTTTTCAGCATAGATGCCAAACGAAGTGCTGCCTTCGTGCAAAATCGGTGAGTCCCACAAAGGACGACGAATTTGATCATACACGATCTCTGGAGAGCGAGTATCACTGCGATAAAAATTGTTCACGCGCAAACGAGCTAAAGCCGTCAGCACCGAGCCATCATCCTGACGCGTCAGGAAAATCGTATTATCGGGTTGCGCATTGCTACGATAAAACTGCGGATCAAAGTCTTCGAGAAAGTGATTGTCACTCAGCAAATGCAGATCGTAATTCAACGCATACGAGGCATCTGGATGACCATCTTGCCACTCGAGCGGAATGCGATATTGGAACTCCATGCGGTAGCGGCTCGGATCGACAGGACCACGAGGAATGCCCGAGCGGCCAATGGTCGGGTCGGTATCGTGAGTGAGATAAAATTTCATCCACCCATAATTCGGATTGTCCTCGATGCGAGTATCAAACAAATCAAGCCCGAAACCAGCACCACGACGTGAGCGGAGATCAAGATGCCACTTCGACAGCAGCCACGGCGTCTCCGATCCGAGCAAGGTATTTTCATCACCGCCGAGCATGATGCCATAAGTGTTGAGCAAAAAGACGCCCCAGTTGGTGCGTGCACCTGGAACAGGACGATAGCCTAACTCGGCATCGAGTGGCTGACTCAAATACGGCAACCAAAAGACCGGGGTATCGCCGATGTAGACCTTCAGGTCCTCAAAAACCATGCGTTCATCGGGATAAAGCGTCGTTTTTCCTGCGCGGAGCCAATAGTTCGGATCGGCAACATCGTGCGTGGTGATGCCGGCATTGTAGCCAGTGAAGACACGGTCGCCCGCTTCATCTTCGGTCATCTCAAAACTGCCCGCTTCCAGAATGATCGGATCGTAGCCGATGCTCAAGTTCGCCGTATCCAGCTTCTTGGTCTTCAAGTTGTAGACTACCCGATCACCACGCTGAATTACCGGACCACGGAAGACGCTGACATTTCCCAGCAAGGTGTAAGTGCCTGCCGTGAGGTCAAGTTCGGCGCGATCGGCAAAAACCTCTTCCCCGCGATTGGTCTTCAACTGAATCGGCCCGGCAATCGCAAATTTCTTAAACTCTGCATCCAAGGGTTTGATTTCCCCTTTGATCTCGATGTCCAGGCCTTCCGGCATTTTGACCTCCCCGACATTATGAGGATCCGTCGGGTTTGCTGGGGCTTGAAAAGGAACGGGCGGAATCTCCACGGGAGCCGGTGGTTGCACCACGGATGGCGGCAGTACCGCCTCCTCTTGAGCCACAAGGGGAGCCCCGAAAGGAAATAGCAAAGTCAAAAGCCGAAGTCGCCGCGTCACATGCATCGTAGTGAGAAAAATCTTGGGCGATACTTCGGAAAAGTAAAGGATAAATTCGAGAAACGAGAATCGGCGATGGCAACCGAATGAGAAGCATCCCCATCAGCTTTTCTCCGAATAGTCGAGATTTGGGAAACTTGCCGATTCAGCTTGCTCTGAGCAACATTTATGGTAAGATTGACTTACGATGAAAACGACATTATCGAGCAAAGGTCAGGTAGTTTTGCCCGTCGCCATTCGCCAACGCATGGGCTTGCTCCCTGGTGCCGAGATGAACATTAACATCGAAGGAAACCGCCTCGTATTGGTGCCACTGCAATCAGCTCCGCCCAAATGCAAGCAATCAACCAATCCCCTTTCGGGCCTACCCACACTGGAAGTTCATGATTCTTGCGCCCCACTCACCAGCTCTCAAGTAAAAGAACTGCTCGCCGATTTCCCATGATCTACTTACTCGATGTCAATGCGCTGATTGCCGCACTGGTCACGACGCATGAGCATCATCATCGTGTATCCAGTTGGCTCGCCACTTTGTCAAACCA
>JBIIAI010000024.1:0-28741 GCA_044239965.1 Akkermansiaceae bacterium | reverse complement strand
AAATCGAGGCCGGCGCGCTGGCAATCAATTCGCTCAGCGCTGCATCCGCCGCACTGGCCGCAGCCTTGGCGGCCTGACGTTTGGCTTCTTTGTCTTGCTCGACGCGTTGTTCACGAATCTGATCGCTGAGTTTGCGCCAAGCGGCAAGGTCGAGTTCCGCGCTAAGATCGACGGCAGGCGCAGGATTCATCTTCGCCAGCTCTTTGCTGATCTCTTCGCGGCAGGCTTCGATTTGGCCAGCGATCCATTGTTTCGCCGACTCACCGCATGCGGCTTCGATGCGTCGAACTCCAGCTGCGATCGCGCCTTCGCTCTTGATTTTGAAAAGTCCGATCTCGCTCGTATTGCGCACGTGTGTGCCGCCGCAGAGCTCCATGCTGTAGCCATTGAGCTGATGCGCTTCGCCACCAATCTGCACCACGCGGACCAGATCGCCGTATTTATCACCGAAAAACTGCATCACATCGGCACGACCTTTGACGCTAGCGTGCGCTACCTCGCCACCGCTGACTTGATGTGCGGCAGAAATTTTCTCGTTCACTAGCGCTTCGATTTTTTCGACTTGCTCGGCGCTGACCGGGCCAGACGAAAAGTCAAAACGCAGGCGTTCGGTATCGACCAGCGACCCTTGTTGCACCGCATCCATGCCAACGACTTCATGCAGCGCCCAATGCAACAAGTGCGTAGCACTGTGATGTGCCTCGATCGGACGACGACGTGCCGTATCAAGCTCTAGCGAAACTTCTTGACCCACCAGCAATGCGGGTTCGCCCTCGACCACATGCGCGCGAGCTTTTCCAATTTGCTGCACATGCACCACGGGCAATCCTGCGAGAGTGCCGAGGTCACCTACCTGGCCACCCATTTCCGCATAAAATGGTGTGCGATCGGTGATCACATAAGTCACGCCATCTTGGCGATGTAGCTCAAGAATGATGGCGTTTGCCGAATCGGCATCGTGCCCGACAAAATCCGTAACCGCATCGGTCGAGAGATCCAAGGCGCGCACCACAGTTTTCTTTTGTGCACCGCGCGAATCCTCACGCTGTTGCTCCATGAGCTTCTCGAAGGTCTCCATGTCGATCGAAACATTGCGCTCTTCGCACAGCAATTGCGTTAGATCGATCGGGAAACCATAGGTATCATACAGACGGAAGGCAAAATCGCCCGAGAGCGTGCCGCCGCTGCTGGCCAATTCTTTTTCGAACAAAATCAAGCCGCGATCCAGCGTTTCATTGAACGATGTTTCCTCACGCTCTAAGGTTTCTTGAATCACCGTCAAGCGCGCGCGCAGCTCAGGGAAAACATCGCCCATTTCGGCAGCGAGTGTCGCCGCAAGCTCGGGCAAAAAGGCTTTGTCACCGGCAAAACCCAGTTGACGACCATAGCGCACGGCTCGACGCAAAATGCGACGCAGCACGTAGTTGCGACCATTGTTTCCAGGCAGAATGCCATCGGCAATCGAGAATGAAAGTGTGCGGATGTGGTCGGCGATTACACGGAATGCGACTGCTGTTTTTACCTCAGCAGAAATTGTCGACTTCGCCTGACCATCGCTCGGATAAATGTCCTCATACGTTTTTCCGCTCATCACTTCCAAGGTGCGGAACAGCGGCAAGAATACATCGGTATTGTAGTTCGATGGACGACGCGAGAAATCGGTGAAACCTTTCGTGCCTTGAATAATCGAGCACGCACGCTCAAATCCCATGCCCGTATCAACGTGCTTCGCAGGAAGCTCGCGGAACGTACCATCGGCCTCGGCATTGTATTGAATGAACACCAAGTTCCAGATCTCGATGCATTGGTCGGAGGTTCCGTTAACGAGCGCACCTTTGGTATCGCCGAGAGGAGTCAAATCGACGTGCAATTCCGAACACGGCCCGCAAGGACCCGTTTCGCCCATCATCCAAAAATTGTCCTTTACATTGCCATTCACAATGTGGATCGCAGGATCGAGCCCCTTGGCACGGAATAGCTCCGCCCAGATGTCCCAGGCCTCCTGATCGAACGATCCCGGATCGGTCGGCTTCGGTGCATAGACACTGGCGTAAAGGCGATTCGCAGGCAGACCCCAGGTTTCGACCACGAGATTCCAGGCCCACAAAATCGCTTCCTTTTTGAAATAATCGCCAAACGACCAGTTGCCCAGCATCTCAAACATCGTGTGGTGATAGGTATCATAGCCCACATCCTCGAGGTCATTGTGTTTGCCGCCAGCACGAATGCATTTCTGCGTGTCCGTGGCACGTGGTGGATCGTAAGGAGCCTTGTCGGTTCCGAGGAAATACGGCACAAACTGGTTCATGCCCGCATTCGTAAAGAGCAGACCTGGTGATTGCGGCATCAACGACGCCGAGGGCACGATCGTGTGACCTTGTTGCTGGAAAAAATTCAGGAAACTTTGACGGATCTCGGCGGCTTTCATAGATGCGGCACGCAAAGAATCATGAATTTGCTGAATTGGCAAGGGAGTTCCGCGGCAGGAGATACCGTGACGGCAGCATCCTGCTGCCCAGCCCCAGCAAAGAAAAATTCAACTCGCTACCTCCCTGCCCTCTGCCTTGCCAAAAGAGCGGGGAGCCTCAGAGCTTCTGCTTCAAGGCATCGAGACTCTTCACGCGCTCTTTCCCAGGCATGCGCCAGAGGTTTTTCGCTTGATCGAGATGTTTTTCGTAAATGTCACGCGGCAGGCAATTGTGCACCCGGCAAAGCGCGGCACTGCGCCCCACACAGACGCCCATCATGCCAATGGTTTTCATCACGCGAATGGTGCCGAGAGCATCGCGGTCGACACTGATGTTGCGACCAGCCATGAAAAGATTGGGCACATTGCGCGAGTAGAAGCAGCGATACGGAATCGGATAACCAACGCGTTTATCCACGGCATGACGGTGAATCGCTTTGGAGATAAAAGGATGCTCCGGATTGCCCTGAACGTATCGTTTCTCCGGTATATGCAAATCGATTGACCAAGTGGTCAGCACGCAGCCATCAGGAAACAACGTTTTCTTTGACTCGATGTCTTCGCCTTTGAGAATCACATCGCCGAGGAGTTGTTGCGTCTCGCGTGTCCCGCCAATGTAGGCCAACCAGCTCAACTCGGCATTGGCATGTTTTTGCGGATCGCGCGCGGCATGCGCACCATCATTTTTCATCGAGCTAAACGCACTGTAGGCGGCGACCAAATTCCAATCGCGTGTGACCTCGAGTTCCTCGATCGGGTGACGATCATAGCCACTTTCCCAGAACCATTCGGCATGGCCACGGCGCGGATAAGGGAAATCTTTTTCGGTGAGCGGCAGCATCCATGGTTGACGCGGAAATGCAGTCGGCTGCGCCGCATTGGCCCACATCCACATATTGCTCATGCCCATGCGACCTTTTTCTTCCATCGTCCGATCCGCATTCGCCCATTGGCCAATGAAACCGTGACCCGTGCAGTCCGCAAACAAATGTCCGCGGATTTTTATGCACTTGCCGCTCGTGATTTCCAGCGCTGAGATCGATGTGATGGCACCCGATTTCGCTTGCTCTAGTCCATAAGCATGATGACCGAGGAAAAGCGTAATGTTTTTCTCCGCTCTCACGATCTGATCCTTTTTCGCATCACCAAATTGCTCTGCCGGTGCTGGCGACGCCTTGGCATCATCCTCGATTTCCTTCACGATATCCGCCAATCCATATTCACTCGGAGGCGTATCACCCATGGCCCATACGCGAACTTCGGAGGAACCATTGCCTCCAAGCACTTCACGATTCTGAATCAAAGCTACTTTGGCACCAAGCCGCGCCGCAGAAATCGCCGCACCCATGCCACCGTAGCCACCACCCACGACTACCAGATCAAATTCACCCGCATCAGTCACGGGACCCGCAGCGCCCACGAAATCCCATTTCAATCGATCGACCATCATGCATGCTTCGGGCGGCTTCGCCCCCGCCTCGCTGCTGAGAAAAATCGCATCCACCCGCGCATTGAATCCTGTCAAATCCTGCAAGGACAATTTCGCGCTACCCGCCGCCAGTTTCACCGACCCAGCGCTTTCCCAAGACCACGTCGGCTCTCCCATGCCCATGGATTTCTTCAGCGCAGCCCCATTGATCGCAAGAGTAAAGGACCCTGCACCCTCGGCACGACCTAAGCGCTCACTCCAATCGATCGTCCTCACCCAGATCTGATACTTCCCCGCCGTTTTGATCGCTACTGATGTCTCCGCATCCGCCACAGGTTTGCCCATGCCGTGCGCATTGAGATAGGGCGACCCCATCGTCTCGATGAACTGCGTATCCAGCATCCATCCGCCCCTTTGGGAAAACTGCTCAGCTTCTACGAGAATCGTGTCAGCCCAAGCGAACGACGTCAAACTCCCTGCTATCAATGTAGTAATGGTACGCATAAATTTCACTCATTAACGCCCCCAAGGAACAAAATCTTACGACATTTCGAAGAGAATCGACTCCCCTCAAAAATCATGCACTTTCCAGCGTTGACCAAAAGCAATTTAGCGCTACCTTCAGCTTCCACAGCAAAAAAACCTGCTCTAACACAAGTGACACCAGACAGCGATATCGATTGGGCCAAATTTGAAGACTTTTCCTGGATTCGTTGCAGCGGAAAAGGCAACTTCCTGAGCAGCCCCCACGTCAAAGCCTGTGCCGAGCACTGCCTCGCCCAAGGCGCACGCTGCATCGTCGTCGATCTCAGCGCCTGCTCAGGCATGGATTCCACCTTTATGGGCATGCTCGCGGGCCTCGCCATGCGCCTCACCAAGCAAACCGGCGGCGGCCGTCTGGAAATTGCTGACTCGGGTGAAAAAAACCTCGCCTCCCTCGAAGATCTCGGTCTCGACGCCTTCATGGAGATCAATCCCAGCGGCGCACTCTGGAACTCCTGCAAGGAAGAAATCCGCAGCAAGCTTGATCCTTGGGCAAAAGAGCCCACTTCCCTGCACGATCGCGGAAAGCTCGTGCTCGAGGCTCACAAGACCCTCTCGGCTACCAGTGCAGAGAACGCGAAAAAATTCGAAAACGTTGTCAATTTGCTGGAAAAAGAAATCAAACCCGATGTATGATGGCGTCGTCCTTTGCCACACATGCCGCTCAGCGCGACATCATGCATGCTTGTTGAATATTACATCCTCATCGGTCTCTCCGTTCTCGCCCTCATGATCTGGGCTTGGGGCGCGCGCTATCGCAAAAACGCCAAACGACTGGAGCGAGAAAAAAAAGAAATCGTTGGCGAGGAAGAACGCATGTTCGATTTCCTCCACGAACTCGGTGAAGCCATCGAAAAAGACAGCTCACAACTTCGTGTCAATCGCATGATCGTCGATGGCGTCGTCTCCGTCGTCAACGCCACGGGAGGTGCCATTTATTTCAGCAACGAGACCCGTCAAAACTTAGTACCCAAGTACATCAGTGACAAGTGCCCCCAACTCATCGGTGTGCCATTGGAGGTGAAGCGCCGCGCGCAAAAAGACCAGCGCGTCATGGACAGCCATGTGCGCCTCTCCACCCAAAGCAGCGATGAAGGCATCCTCGGCCACTGCCTCACCGTCGGCAAAGCCGTTCATGTCAGCGACATCAAAACGCACGAATCCCTGCGCGATGCTTTCGTGGTATACGACGACAATGTTTCCGCCATGGTCGCACCACTCCGCCACGCTGGCAAGGACCTCGGTGTGCTCGCCGTTGCCAAACCCCACAGCGACGGATTTTTCAACGATCATGATTTCTCCGTATTTCGCTCGGTAGCAGAACAATCCTCCTTCGCCCTCGGCAACTCCCTCATCCACCTCGAAGCAAGCGAAAAACGCAGTCTAGAAAACGAACTGCGCACCGCACGGGAAGTGCAGCGCATCCTCCTTCCCGACTGCGATCCCAAAGTCGCAGGCTATCGCATTTCCGGCACCAACACCCCTGCTCGCATCATCAGCGGCGACTACTATGACTTCATCGATCTCGGCCAGAATCGCTGGGGACTCGTCATCGCCGATGTCTCGGGCAAAGGCGTCGCAGCAGGTCTGCTCATGGCCATGTGCCGTAGTGTCCTGCGTTGTCTCGCCCATAACGAATCATCACCCGCAGCCGTACTCGGCAAGCTTAACCGCCAGCTCTTTCCGGACATCCGCGAGGACATGTTCATCAGCATGGCCTATCTGATTCTTGATGGCGATTCTGGCAAAGCCGTGATGGCACGCGCCGGTCACGACCCCGCCTTCTGGTTCCACAAAGCCACGGGCGAAATCACCCAGATCAAACCACCTGGCCTCGTCGTCGGCATCGATGAAGGTGATGTCTTCGAGCGCGTCACCAAAGACTACGAATTCACCATCGAGCCCGGTGATTGCCTCTTGCTCCACACCGATGGTGTCAAAGAAGCACTCAATCAAGAAGAAGACGAATTCGGCATCGAGCGCATGAAGGAAAACTTCGCCAACAATTCTGCCAAAGGTGCCGAATCTGTCCTAACAGAAATGCTGCGCACCTTGAAAGACTTCACCGGTGAGGGACCACAGATGGACGACATCACCTTGGTAGCCATCGAAAAACGTTAGATTTTTTCCCTGGTGGGTTTCTCAGCGCCGTAGTTCCACCGTCCACAATCCGCGACCCGGCAAGCTCATGCGAATAACCCCTTGTTGCGCACGGCCTTGCGGCAGCACAAAGATGTTTTCTTTTTCACTGGTGCGCCACTGACGATAAACGGCATTGTCAAACGCTTTGTCGACGCGTATTTCGACATCCACTGCGGCATCCTGCACTGCTGCTACGTGGACCACCAGCTTCGATCCATCGGGCTTGAGAAACGCACTCGCTTTCACGCCTGGTTGCGAATAGCCACTCGCAGCTGTACCCTCCACTCGTGAATCCACCACCCGCATCCCCGGCTCTAACGGCGCGCACCATTGGCGAAATCCGTGATAGATTTTCGTATAATGAAAGGCCTGCCCCCAATCGACATGCAACAGGGCCTCTCCTCCTTGACGCGGCGGATAGACCCAATCATAGGCATGCCACACATTCACGCCATCATTGAATGCCTCGGTCATATAGAGCCAATACTCGCTCGCCGAACGAATCAATCCCGGCGAGGGATCATGCGCATTGTAGCTGCATTCGCTCTGCCACAATGGACGATCTCCCGCCAATGCGCGCAAAGTCTTCCAGCGATCACCGCGACGGTCGTAGTCGTGACTGGCAATCACATCCACCTGCTCATTCGCCGCCTTCAACAAAGCTGGGACCAACACCTTTCCGGCATCCACCGCACTCAGCGAATTCGGCGCGACCAATTTCGCTTGCGGCACATCGGGAAAACGTTTGTGCATTTCTTTCAAATAGCCTGCGACCTGAGAAAACAACGCAACATGCCGTTCTGTCGTCAGAAAATAACTCGGCTGCTCATGTGGCCAATCTGGTTCGTTGGCAATGCTGAGATAATCGATCGATTGCTTCTGCTGATGCATGTGCACCAAAAACGCCCAAATGTATTCGGCAAGTTCGAGCTCCAATCCCTCTTTCAATGTGCCTCGAGCTTCTCCCCCGCCCGCCTCGCTACCATTCGTTTTCATCCAACCCGGCGGCGAATACAATACCGCATACAACTTCATCTGCGGAATGCGCTTTTTCGCCGCAGCAGCGATGGCAACCGGATGCTTGCAATAATCAAAATCCGCCTCACGAAATTCCTGCACATATGGATCGTCATTGTCGTTCTGCGGCTCGTGATCGTGGCGTATCATCAACTGCAAAAAGTTCGTCCGCACATCCGTAAACATCGCGTCATAGAGCTGCTCTTGCTCCTTGCTTTTACCATTCACCCCCAAGCTGGTGATGTGGGCTTCATAAAAAATTGCACCACAGCCCATGCCTTGAAATTCCTGCCGCTGTGCCTGCGAATCCACAGTCACAACAGTCGGAGCGGCCTCAGTGAAGCCACAAGCTCCACCTGCCACCAACAGAGCAATCATTCCCCAACGTATCAAGCCAGCTTTTCTCATAAATGCTAATCACTACGCCCAAGCTCCTCGCCGTGTTTCACGCCAACTCTGTCATCTCAAACAAATCTCTTTTCACCAATACGTTAGCTCAATGGATTTTTCTCCAATGTCCTCATCTCAAATCGGAAGACTGAGTGATAAAGTACTCAAAAGAGATCGTATCAGCTCAAATGAAATATTTCGTAATTCCCTTCCTCCTATTGAGCATGGTTCTTGCTGATCCGCCACAGGCCACGCTAGATGCTTTAGAAGTGCCCGATAAAATTGATATTCCTATCACCAAGAAAACTCTTGGGCATAAGGATTTCCCAGAAGATTTATGGAAGGAACTACTCAATCTAGACTGGGGGAAATCGGATGGCAAACTTCCTGATCAAGTGGATTGTCAGTTGCTTGATCTCAACTCAGATCAATCATTAGAATATCTGGTGAATTCCTGTGCTGGTGGCTCCAGTGGCACTCTTTGGTATATCTTCTCAAAGAGGCAAGGAGTATGGAAAATGGTGGGCGAATGTCAGAATTACTCGATCGTCAAAAAACAGAACGGCTGGCATGGCATTGTTCATACCAGTCGAGGAGGAGGCGAACATTACACGAAGATTTTTCAAAGCTTTTCCATCGAAAAAGATGAGTATGTTGCTACCGAGTTGCATCGGATCTACGATGGCAAAATTAGCGTAGAAAAGCCAAAACAATGAATGGCTGCATTCTCACCAATACTTCAACGCGATGGTTTTTTTCTCATCGCCTTTGATTTCGATCACCGCTTCCTGAAATTTCGGTGCGCGATTTCCTAACGGCTTACCAGTCATACCAACGCCTTCCTGCGGAATGCCCAACAGATTTTTCCGCAATTTACCATCGCCATCTTCATCGTGGAGAACGGTCAAAGCCACCTTTCCCGCAGGCACATTTTTGATGGTCAGCGTGACCGTGCCCTTCTGCGCATTCACCTGTGCTTGGGCAAAAGCCTGATTGACACGATCTGGAAAGCCTTGATCTTGCGTAAATGCCAGCGCAGCAATTTTGCCATTGTCATTGCGAATCCCCGTCACCGTGATCGTAAGATCAGCCGCTTGAGAAATCAGTGAAAATAAGGCAAATAGGAGAGCGAAACGTTTCATGGTTCGATTAGAAAGCGATTCTCACCGCAGGACTTTTCTTTCTTTTGCGCGATCATGAGAAAAATCACCGCGCTGGCTGGAGGGAAATGTTCTTGGTTTGGTTTTCACCTACGGGAACATTGCATGTGATTTGCCATTGTTTTGTGGCGGGATTCCAGACGGTTTGCCATTGGGATATGGTTTTTTCATCGACGGTGAGGCGATGGCCGTTGGGAGTGGTGAGACCGGTAAAGGTGACGGGGCAATGACCGAGGCCACCCTTGATTTGGATAGTGGCTTGTTGTTTCTCATCGACCGCGACGACGACGGGATAGTTGTGCAGGATCTTGCCTGTGCTTGCGGTAGGTTGGAGGTGATTGCCTTTGGCTTCGCGATGCACGGCTTGCCACGAGTTCGGTGATTGCTCAAGGGCTTGTCGCAATGCGGCATCCGGTCCGTAGTAACTGGCGGGATCAGCGGGGAAGACGACGATTTCGATCTCGGCTTCCACGAAGTCGCCGGGCAGCAGTTTTTTCACATCGGGTGGCGGGGCAAGTTCGACGGCGGTGCGGTGATTGCCTTTGCCCCATTCGTTGCAAAATGTTGCAAGATGCGGCGCGGCGGGCTTGCCTCCTAAGACCGCACGCCAGGAACGTATGATCATGCCGCGCGTGGCATTCGAATGGCCTTCGGTGACGGCAGCTTCTTCGACGCCATGCACGGAAATCCAAGGGGCATCGCCCGTGAGCGGAAGTGCCTTGCGATCATAGACATCGGCGGCACGAGCAGGTTGCCACTCGTCTCGCAACCCATTGCGATCCCCCACCGCGATGCTTCTCGCGGGCACGCAGTTGTAGTAATCGGCACCGAGTTGCATGAAGGCAAGTCGCTGCCAGCGCATTGGCTTTTTGACATCGTAGCGAAGTTTTACAAAGGTGCGCAGATGATCATTAGCTGCCGGAACCGAGACGTCCATGCGCGCAGAAATTTCCCCGCCTCGACTTTCTTCGGAGTAACTCACATCGGTCAAACATGGCCCGTGTGCTCGATAGTCGGTGCGTGTTCCCGTCATGGTCTGGTAATTTCCGTTAGAATCTTTCCACATCAGAAAATCACCACCGCCACAGTTGTCAGCCCAGCCCCAACGTTTGCTGTTAGGCTTTCGCGACAAGGTCATCAGCGGGCGGACATCGGTGATGAAACTACGACGCTGCACGCGTCCAGGCTCAAAGCAAATGCTCTCACCGAAGCTGCCGACGGCCGCTTGATCCCAAAATTGATTATGTCCCCAACCAATCAGACACAGCTGGGCATGAGAGGCTGCACAAATGCCGCCGTAGCGGGCATAGACGATTTGAAAAAAGAATTCGCGTTTCGATTTGGCAGGAAGATGCACCATCGAGAATCCATGAAACCATTGGCCATCATGCAATACGCGACCTTTCTCAGGACGGGAATGCCAGTTTTTCGATAGCTGCACGGGAATGCCCGTCGGAGTCCCATCGGCCTCGCAAAGCATGGGCGTGAAACCTGTGATCGGCATGTGACCATGCTGGGTGAACATCAGTCGAGCTACTGTGGGAGCATCGGTATCATTGCGCAAAGTCACGCGCCAGCGATCAATGCGATCCAAGTGTTCTTCCGGATAATAGGTGCCCTGTGCATTGCTCCATGGTTTTTCTGGTAAGGCGAGTCGGTGACAGCCTAACGATTCGTCGCGCGTCACCGGAAGTTCAGATTCGACAATCGCTTGATCTGTTAGATTATCGATGGGCAGTAAGCACGATTTTTTTCCTTCGCTCTTCTCTTGGCCATAACGCAAGCTTAGCATTACATCAGCCTCGCTCTCTAACCGAAATGATAAACGGTTCGGCCATGCAGTGATTTCTAAGCGGCATGTTCCTGGCCACTCTTGTCCTTTGTCGTCGGCAAATTTCAGCCCTTCGATCACCACGCGTTGGAAAAATTTGCCACTCTCGACAAAGCGAACGGCTTGGAGAAATTCATCGCTTGCTTGCGCATGACCGATGCAATTGAATCGTCGATCGCCATCGAGCACCAAGCATTCCCATGTTCCAGTCACGGGCCGCACGAGTTTTGTATCGAACAGCAGCGTGTTTTTCCCATATACCAAGCGCAAGACCTCAGCCTTGGGTTTTTCCGGCACGCTCATGGTCTGCGGCGGGCCATCGGTCCATGAGAGCTGCGTAAAGTCCTCTTGACGCGGCATCCATTCTTCGGGGGCTGCGATCACAGAACTTGTTAAAGCAAGCAGGCAACAAGCAGCGGAGAAAAGTGATTGCGTGGATGACTTAATTTTCCTCATCAAAACGATACTCTCGCCGGGCTTTGAGTTCTTTCTTTTTTTCGCGGGCTTCGCGGAAAAAGTTTTGGATGATGTGAAGGCATTCGTCGCCGAGCACGTTCGAGCTGATTTCACAGGCGTGATTGAGTGGCGGGTTGGATTGCAATAAATTGATCCATCCACCGCAGGCACCGGCTTTGGCATCGGGACAACCGAAGACGACGCGGGTGGGGCGGCAATGAACGATGGCACCAGCGCACATCGGGCATGGTTCTTTGGTGACGTAAAGGGTGCAACCTTCGAGTCGCCAATCACCGAGAGCACTCTGGGCGGCGGTGAGGCAAAGCATTTCGGCGTGGGCCGTGGCATCCTTGAGAGTCTCGACTTGGTTCCACGCGCGGGCAATGATTTTTCCTTCGTGCACCATCACGGCGCCGACCGGTACTTCATCAGCTGCAAGAGCTTTGTAGGCCTCGCGCAGGGCTTGACGCATGAAGTACTCGTCGCTTTGCAGGTCGATGAAGGATGGTTCTTCCATAGGATCAAGACGCCAGACTTTCAGACATAAGATATAAGACTTGAATGAAAGGCGTCTTTCTCACCACTGATCACTGCTCACTGATCACTCAACACTTTTATTACATGTGTTGGATGATGTTTTCGCCGAACTCGGAGCACTTGAGTTGGGTGGCACCTTCCATCAGGCGAGCGAAGTCATAGGTCACGTTTTTCGAACCGATGGCACCGTTGAGGCCTTTGATGATGAGGTCTGCCGCTTCGTTCCAGCCCATGTAGCGGAACATCATTTCGCCGGAGAGCACGACGGAACCAGGGTTAACTTGGTCTTTGTCAGCATACTTCGGTGCGGTGCCGTGAGTGGCTTCGAAAATCGCGTGGCCGGTGATGTAGTTGATGTTGCCACCAGGTGCGATGCCGATGCCACCAACTTGTGCGGCGAGAGCGTCGGAGAGGTAGTCGCCGTTGAGGTTGAGCGTCGCGATGACGTCGAAATCGGTCGGACGTGTGAGCACTTGTTGCAAGGTGATGTCAGCGATCGCGTCTTTGATGACGATGCCTGCACCGGGTTTGCCCTCGGGGATCACACACCATGGGCCGCCGTCGATTTCGACAGCGCCGAATTCATTTTTCGCACACTCATAACCCCAGTCACGGAAAGCACCTTCGGTGTATTTCATGATGTTGCCCTTGTGCACGATCGTCAGCGACTTGCGGCCTTGATCGATTGCGTATTGGATCGCCGAGCGCACGAGACGCTGGGTGCCGTGTTTGGAAACGGGCTTGAAGCCAACGCCAACCAATTCTGGGCTTTCTTCGCCGAAACGGATTTTCTTGAAGTCAGCGGGGAAATTTTCCTTGAGGAACGCAAGGGATTTCATCGCCTTGTCGCCACCAGCTTCGAAGTCGATTCCTGCGTAAATGTCCTCGGTGTTTTCGCGGAAAATCACCATGTCGACGAGCTCAGGATGCTTCACGGGGCTAGGAACGCCAGTGAAATACTGCACAGGGCGCAAGCAAACATAAAGGTCGAGGATTTGACGAAGCGCCACGTTGAGCGAGCGGATGCCGCCACCGACAGGAGTGGTGAGTGGGCCTTTGATGCCAACGAGATATTCGCGGAATGCGGTGAGAGTGTCTTCAGGCAACCAAGCTTGGCCGAGGTCGGTGACCTGGTCCTTATACATGTTGAAGGATTTTTCGCCAGCAAACACCTCGAACCAAGAAATTTTGCGTGTGCCACCGTAAGCTTTCTCCACAGCGGCATCCAATACGCGCACGGAAGATTTCCAGATGTCGCGGCCTGTGCCGTCACCTTCGATGAAAGGAATTACGGGATGATTCGGAACTGTGAGAACGCCATCTTTGATGGTGATCTTCTCGCCGGCAGGAGGTGTAATGTTGTTGTATGCCATGGTCGTAATCGAAATTGCGCGCGGAGTGGAGCAGGTTTGATGCCGATGCGCAAGCATGGATCGAAGGAAAAATGCGATTCTTTCTGCGTGAGAAGGAGTTACGACGTCTTCTTTCGGCTAGCGCAATTCGTGAGTTGTGATGATTTCCGATTGAGAATTCGCCTTTCCTGCGCTAAGTTCTGGGCGTGCAGGGGAAACGATTTTCAGGAAACGTAAGGAGGTCACGCTGATGTCATCGATCATCCGCTGGTTCACCTACAATCCCGTGGCTGCAAATTTCTTGTTGCTGACCGTCTGCGTTGCAGGATTCGCTAAGTGGTTCACGCTGCGCAAGGAGATTTTCCCCGAATTGGTGATCGATGCCATTTCGGTTACTGTGCCTTATCCCAATGCTGCTCCTGAAGAAGTGGAAACGGGTGTTTGCTTGCCAATTGAGGAAGCCATCGCAGATTTGCAAGGCGTGAAACGTGTGCGCTCGACCGCCGCACAGCATGCTGGCTCGGTGATGGTGGAGGTCGAGAGTGGCTTTGATGTGCGAGATCTGAAGGACCGCGTGAAGTCGCGTGTGGATGCTCTCGATAGCTTGCCCGAAAAGGCTGAGAAGCCCGTGATTGAAGATCTCGTGATCAAGTATCAGGTGATGAGCCTTGCGGTGATCGCTGATACCGATGAGGCCACCTTGAAGCATTTGGCGGAAAAAGTGCGCGATGATTTGCTGGACTTCGATCCAGGACCTGCGCAGGGATTTTCGCAATGGATGGAGCGCTTAGTGCGCGGCAAGCCGAAGATTTCGCAGGTGGAAACAGCCTTGGTGCGTCCCTATGAAATTTCGGTCGAGATTGAAGAGGAAAATCTTCGGCGTTACGGCTTGAGCATGGGCGACATTGCGGCGGTGCTGCGTCGGGAATCCGTGGACATGCCAGGTGGCTCCGTGCGCACGAAAGAAGGCGAACTGGTGATTCGCACGGTGGGGAAAAAGTTTCGTGGCGATCAATTGTTAGACATCACAGTGGCAACAAATACCGACGGTGCCGTGGTCAAATTGCGTGATGTCGCACGGGTGATTGATGGATTTTCTGACGTCGAGCTAGAAGCGCGATTCGATGGCGAGCGCACGATGTTGGTGAATGTCTTCCGCGTGGGCAATGAAGACACCTTGACGATTGCGCGGATGGCACGGCAATACGTGGAGGAATCGGGCAAGCACCTGCCTCCGGGGGTGAAGTTGGCGGTGTGGAATGACCAGAGCGTGTGGTTGCAAAAACGCATGGAGCTTTTGTTCAATGACGGCTTTCAGGGGCTGATCTTGGTGCTGGTGAGCATCGCGTTGTTTCTGCGGCCCAAGCTCGCGGTGCTGGTGGCATTGAGCATCCCTGCATCGTTTGCGGTTGGTGTGTGGATGATGCCGATCTTGGGCATCTCGATCAACATGATTTCCCTGTTCGCTTTCATTTTGGTGTTAGGAATTGTGGTGGATGATGCGATCGTCGTTGGCGAGACGGTATATACACGCATCGAGGCGGGTGAAGACCCCTTCGAGGCATCGTGGCGCGGCACTACAGAGTTAGGCGGAGTGGTCACCTTTGGCATTCTCACTACCTGTGTAGCCTTCACTCCGATGTTAGGTCTCAGTGGTGTGAGCGGAAAAATTTGGCCAAACATTCCCTGGGTGGTGATCCCAACTTTACTAGGCTCATTGGTGCTCACAAAGCTGGTTTTCCCAGCACACCTCGCCACGATGAGAAAGCTGGATCGAAAAGCGCAACGTGGACCAGTGGCACGCAGTCAGCATTGGTTCAGCGACCGTCTTGAGGGATTTGTGAAACGCATCTACCAGCCCAGTTTGCATCGTGTTTTACGCTGGCGCTATGTGGCAATTAGTTTGTTTGTGGCAGCCTTGCTCTTGACGGCAGCTCTTGTCGGCATGGGATTCATCAAGAGTCAATTCATGCCTGAGGTGGAAGGCGATGTCCTCAGTGCAAAACTTGAAATGGCCCAAGGTGTGCCTTTTGCCCAAACGCAAGAGGCGATCAGAAAATTAGAAAATGCCGCGCGCGAACTGAATCAGGAGTATCGCGAAAAATCAGGCCACGATGTTGTGAAGCACATCCTCGCCAGCGCGGGCACGCAGCCATTTTTGATGGACATGGTTTCGTTAGGGACGCCGCAAGCTTCGCATTTAGGAGAAGTGACGCTGGAGCTCCACGAATCCGCCGTGCGCGGTGTACCCGCTCAGCAACTCGCCAATGAATGGCGCGAACGCGCAGGCCCTCTCGCCGGTGCCGTGAAACTCACCTTTCGCGCCGAGACTGCTGCTGGTGGCAATGCCATCGACTTCCTTCTCACCTCGCGCGATCTCGCTCAGCTCGAGAGGGCCACCGCATACGTCAAAGCGAAGCTCGCCGACTACCAAGGCGTGGTCGATATTTCCGATAGCAACAGCCCCGGTAAAGATGAGTGGCGATTGGTCAAACTCACACCCGTCGGCGAATCACTCGGGCTGCGGCTCGATGATGTGGCGATGCAGTTGCGCGATGGATTTTACGGCAGTGAAGTGCAACGCTTCCAACGCGGTCGTGATGAGGTCAAAGTGATGGTGCGCTACACCGAATCCGAGCGCCGCTTTGCCCGCAGTCTGGAGGAAATGAAAATCCGCACACGCGATGGCGGTGAGGTGCCCTTGCTACAAGTCGCGCAATTTGAACGTGGCCGCGGTCCGGCATCGATCCAACGCACCGATCGGGAACGCTCGATCAAAGTGATGGCCGATGTGATCAAAACGAATGCGAATGCCAATGAAGTGGTGCAGAAATTCACCAGCGAGGTCTTGGATCGCTTGTCCGAAAAATTTCCCGGTGTGAGCTATGATTACGAAGGCGAGCAAAAGGATCAGCGCGATAGCGTGCGCGAGATTGGCACCAAGTTTTTGTTTTCGCTACTGATCATGTATGTGCTCATTGCCATTCCGCTGAAGAGCTACGTGCAGCCACTGATCATTCTCGGAGTGATTCCCTTTGGAGTCGTCGGCGCGGTGTGGGGGCATGTCGCCTTAGGAATGTCGCTTAGCATCATGTCAATGGTTGGGGTGGTGGCGTTGGCGGGTGTTGTCGTCAATGATTCACTGGTGATGGTCGATTTCATCAACGAATACCGGGATCAGGGAGGCTCCGAGATCGAGGCCGCAGAGCTCGCAGGAGCACGACGTTTCCGCGCGATTTTCCTCACCAGCATTACGACGTTTCTGGGGCTGGTACCGATGCTGATGGAAGATGACATGCAGGCAAAATTCTTGGTGCCGATGGCTGTTTCGTTAGGCTTTGGCAGTTTGTTCGCCACCGTCATTATGCTCTACCTCGTGCCGTGCATCTATTTGATGCTTGGCGATATTAAGGCGTTTTTGCGCAATGCGCGAAATCGCATCATGCGCATAAATTGATTGCGCACGCTGCCTGTTTTTCGTAGAAGTCACGTCGATGAACCCAACTTGGTATGTATTGAACGGAGAGGACAAACTTGGTCCCTACACCGGCGAGGCACTTGTCGAATTTGCGCAGGAAGGCCGAATCGCTCGTGAAACCATGGTCTGGACGGAAGGAATGCAGGAGTGGTTGCCTGCCGCACAGATCGAAGGAATTTTCCCGCCCGAAGAAGTTGTCGTGCAAGCTGTGCCTGTTCAGGTTGCCCCTGCAAAACCCGCTCTCGCCACCACCAACTGGGCGCCTCCAGGAGCTACGACACGTGGAGCAACCATGCTGGCCTCGAGCCCAGCAGCGCTGACTGGTTCGCTGACTGCGGCGGCAGCACCTGCCGATGGCAGCTACCCGTACTTCAAAGTAAAACCTGCCGGCTTTGGCCTGTGGATTTGGTTCTTCGTCGGCAGCATCGTGTCGGTGATCGTCATGATTGCCATCATCGTCGGGGTAGTGCGTTCTGCGGATTCAACTACAGGAGAAGTAAGTGACACTGCGGCCGCAAGCGGTATGATCGGAGGTTTTGCAGCCGTAGGAGCAGCGGTACTTTTCTTATTCCTCAATACGCTCTATGCCTATATCGTTTTGCATCGCTCATGGAAATGCTTGCAATACGGCGGAGCACGCACCACTCCCGGTGCCGCTGTTGGCTATCTGTTCATCCCGTTTTTCAATCTCTATTGGTTGTTCATCGCCTACAAGGGGCTTGCCGAAGACTGGAACCGCATCGTGGGAAGCTATGAAGAACTGCGCACAGCACCACGTCTGAGTGAGGGATTATTTTTGGCATACTGCATTTGTTGCATCGTCGCCGGACCCATCGCGCTCTTCCTGATGTTCCCGATCATGTCGCAGCTCTGCAAAGGCGTGAACTTTTTCGCCTATCGTCGCAACCCACAAGCGGGATCGGCGCTATCAGGATTCGGTGGCATCAAGTTTGGTTAACGATCAGCTTCTCAGCTTTCCATCAGCCACTTCAAGTGCGGCGTGTAAAGGTGCGGCTCTAGCAAAAAGGAGTCGTGCCCTTTATCCGAGTGCACAGTGATCTGCGTAGTGTTGACGTTGGCACGTTCCAAATGCAGCGTCAAATCCGCCTGTTCTTCGGGGTAAAAACAAAAATCGCTGTCGATGGAAAACACCAACCAGCGCTGACCAGCTTCGGCGGCTCGCTCTAACAATTGCCGCGGACTTTCTGCGCCCGCTTCTTCGACGGCATCATAGCGCGACCACATATCGATGATCCGCAAGTAGGTGTTTGCATCGAAACGTCGGACAAATTTTTTCCCTTGATGCAGCATGTAGGACTGAAAAGGATCACGCACTTTATACCAAGAAAGCGTGTCCGCATGTTGCACGATCTCCTGACGCGCCCGACGCTCGATGGCATCAAGATGCACAAAGGTTTTGTGTGAAATCATCCGCGCCAACGCCAATCCGTAAAGTGGTGGCTGCGTGCGATAGTAATCCCCGCCCTGGAAGTTCGGGTCATTTTCGATCGCCAAAATTTGTTCGAACAAAATCAAGCGATTGAGAACCGTCGTCTTAAATCCTGCCGCTAAAGAAACCACTCGTTGCACACGCTGCGGAAACGTCGTGGCGAATGTCAGTGCCAGCAAACCACCGACCGAGGGCCCCACCACACCGTGCAAAACATCTACGCCCAAATGATCGAGCAACACAGCCGTGGCCCGCACTTGGTCGGCAGCAGTGATGTGCGGAAAAATCGAACCCCAGGGCTCACCAGTGCCCGGATTGATCGAAGAAGGACCCGTCGTGCCATAACAGCCACCGAGATAGTTGGCGCAAATGATGCAAAATCGATCGGTGTCGAGCGCTTTCCCAGGACCAATCATGTCTTCCCACCAACCCGCGTGCATTTCAGGCTGCCACAGGTCGCCACATCCAGGAATTTCTGGATTATGCCCCGCCGCATGGTGGGAACCAGAAAGCGCGTGATAGAGCAAAATGACATTGTCTTTTTCCGCATTCATCGTGCCCCAGGATTCATAGGCGATGCGCAAACTCGGAAGCACGAAGCCATTTTGCAGACGAAATGGTTCAGCGCTTTCGCAAAAATGTGTGATGGTGGAAGTGGACACAGCGGAAAAGTTGGTGCGACGCGATCAGCGGCGGGAAGAATGATTCTAGCGGCAAATGAGCAAGAGATCAAATGTAAAACATCGTGTCTCCCGGCGTCACGGCCAGTTGCTCCAGGGTGATGAACGACAAGTTTTTCTGAAAATCCGAGGCGAGAGATTTCCACGAATGCGCCACAGCAGCCCCCGACTCCCCTTCCGCACTCACGGTAAAGGCCAGCAGCGAGGGATCGATGGCATCGACAATTTCCTTCAGCGTAATCGCCGCCGGTGCTTTCGCCAGCATATACCCACCTTCCTTGCCCCGCTTGCTCTCGATCAACCCCGCACGGCGCAGGTCATTGAGAATTTGCACTAAAAAGTTTGCAGACACGGCTTCGCGTTGCGCAAGTTCATCAAGTCGTGTAATACTCTGCGTGCCGTGACGTTTGGCAAGTTGGGCCAAGGCCCGGCAGGCATATTCAAGCTTCTGGGAAATCCGCATAAGGAAAATGAAACATAGTATGGAAAAAAGTGCGAGCGCTAAGGTAGATCGATTTTGCAACGGCAAAGAAGTCGATCATGCATCACTGTGGCAAAAAATCCGCGAGGAAGCCCAAGCCATCGCCCAGCGCGAGCCGCAAATGGCGAGCTTGCTGCGCGATGTCGTAATCGATCAACCATGCTTAGGCGCGGCCCTCGGTTGCCGCCTCGCCCGCAAGCTCGCACGCGAGGACATGTCGCGCGATGAACTTGCGCCCTTGCTAGCCGGACTTTTCCAACAACATCCATCGCTCACCTGCAGCGCCGCGAAAGATCTCATCGCCATCTATGAGCGCGACCCCGCTTGCGATTCTCCACTACAACCGCTGCTCTTCTTCAAAGGCTTCCTCGCGATCTGCACCTACCGCATTTCTCACCACCTATGGCACCACAATCGGCGCGATCTCGCCCTCTACTTCCAGAGCCTCGCCAGTGAAGTTTTTGCGGTCGATATCCACCCGGCAGCGCGCATTGGTTGCGGCATTTTGTTAGACCACGCCACCAGCTTTGTCGTCGGTGAGACCGCGATCATCGAGGACGATGTTTCGATCCTGCATGAGGTCACCCTCGGCGGCACAGGCAAGGAAACAGGCGACCGCCATCCCATCGTGCGCTCAGGCGTGCTGATTGGTGCCGGGGCAAAAATTCTCGGTCGCGTCATCATCGGTGAACGTGCCAAAATCGGTGCTGGCAGCGTCGTCCTCAACGACGTCCCCGCCCACAAAACCGTAGCCGGTGTCCCCGCCGTAATCGTCGGCGAAGCACGCGAAAATGCCCCTGCACTCGATATGGATCAGCGGCTATGAGAACGTAGGTCAGGCATCCTGCCTGCTTCATCAACATCACCACTTCGTTCCCTTCTTTACCTTCTGTCCAAATCCATTTTCCACAGAAGCTAACAAAGAAAACAAAGATCAAGAAACCATCCCCCTTTTGCCCCTCTGCGTTTCTTCGCCGCTAAAAAACTGCCATCCCCTTCAACCCTGCCCAACTATGGCAGAAAAATTCTTCTTCGAGAGGTGAAGACCGTATTTTCCGATGTCCGCCCCCACAGGAAATTTCCTCGCGAAGAGTGCATCGCTGTGCAGGATATCCGCGAGTTTATCCTGAGGAATATTCTCCCACGCGTTAGGACTTCCCGCGCTTTTCTCCCAGTTCGTCCACGTGAGGTCTTTATTATACACCAGATCATGCAAGGGATAACCCTGCATCCGCAAAACAGTAGCAAAATACGCTTCATCCGGCACAAACATCTTCTCAAAATAACTGGTCATGTCTTGAAATACGGCAAAAGTCGCAGTAGGCCGATCTAACATCATCCACTGCGAGTGGAAATGCCAACAATCCTGCGGCACCTCCGGCACCGAAATCATGCGCTCTTGATGCCGTTTCGATGCCTTTGACCAGTGACGAAATCCGAATTGCGGACGGGGATCAACCGCCAGGCGTTGGAGAATTTCGGGAAGCGACTTTACAGGCACACAGGCCTCCGAAAGCAAAACAAAATGCGTGAAACTCTCATCAGCAAGAGCCTCTTGTAGCATCGCTGCCGTGGCCTCAACCAAAGACAACTTACCCCATTCTGTAGCGTAATGCTTTTTGATCTGCGTGCCGTAGAGAAATGCGTTTGTATCTCGAATCCTCTCCTTTGGATGATTGAAAATTTTCACGTATTCAGGAGCCTCCGCAACGAATTCTCGCCAAATCTCAGGATGATTCACGTCGCCGCGAGTAAGAAAGAGCAGGCCCAGTTTGACAGGCTTCTTTGCGTCTGCACCTACCATCTCAGGCAGAAGATTTTTGACGCAATGAGTCCAATTACGCTGGGTCCCATCCTTCTGGTAATTGGTATAAGTTACATTGATCAGATCAGACTGTGCCTCATCTTGCCAAGCGAGATTCGGAAAACAAGCATACGCAGGGATTTCTCTGTGAAGCACCGCGAGAAATTGATCAGAAGCCTTTGCGATGTGCCCCAAATCCGTTTTGCCATGACGATCTAGCATCTCAATCACCCGATCATAGTAGCGCGAATGAATTGCAACCGCATGAGTATCCACCGCATATCCAGATTTGACACAACGCGGCCCCACCCACTCCGGCTCTTGCTGATGAGAACATCCAAGATAGAAAATCCCCCAATCATCTGGCAAGTGAACACTTTGAAAGAGATTGGAAAAATTCGGATGCAAGACCACATCATCTTCCAGCAACATCACCGCATCAACTTTGCGGCGTTTTGCTTCTCGGATCGCCATCCGCTGCGTCAGCGCCAGAGCATAGCGTCCAGGACTATCATAGCCCCGAACCTCACGTGCTTTGCGCAAACGTGCTTGCTCAAGTTCACTCAATTTCGAGAAATCTTCAGGCAACGGAGCACGCTGATATTTCTCCGAGAAATGCAAAGCATCTACCGCAGGAAAGCGTATGGCCTTGATCCCTGCCGTCTCAAGGCGCTCTTCTGTGTCAACACGCCGATCTTGCCGCCGACCAAGATTGATGTAAAAGCACAGGGGAAAAGCTTCTTCAAATGTCATGCACAAGGCTCTAGCAAGCCCCCCACATCAAGTCAATATTCAAAAAACGGAAGGGAGCACAGCCATCTTGGCAGTGACGATCTAACAACAAACTGCACACCAGCTAGCAAAGGCAATACGATATAACTGTCCTCGCCTAAGATTCCAAGACAATCATTTGCACCTCCTTCCCTATTTTTGCGACTTCTGCGCGTTTTCGTGGCTAAAAAACACCTCCGTAGCTCGCCTAACCCATTGCACTTCAACAGCTTTTGATAAAAATAAAAAAATTTCATTTTTCGCATTGACTCTCCGAGTGTTATCAGTCAAAGTTTATCAGTAAATTATGCGTATGGCTTCAACTTCATGCGTATGGCTTCAACTTCAAAACTCAACCACACGCGTATTTATGAATCCCAAATTCTTGTCTTCCATCCCTGTTGTCGTCAGCGCACCTCATGATGATTCGTCATCTGGTGGCATTTCCAGAAGATCATTTATGAAGAGGTCAGGAGGGGCTACTCTTAGTGCCCTTATTGCTTTTGGATTAGCACAGGACAGGGCTGCGGCAGCAGTCTACATCGATTCATAGGGCAATCTTGTAGTCGCGGGTAGCAGTTCAGGCCTGCCAGACTGCAATCACAACTACGTTATTGAAAGTGTCGGCGATCCTTTCGTAGATGATGGTGGTCTTATATGGGTGAAAGTTGATTGGAAATGCGAAAAATGTGGGCATAGAAAAATGGAATATCAGAGAATAGATCTTGCTTAATGTAAATATACAAAATCACGAAATATGTATCGAATCGGAAAAATAGACTATTCAAGCAACAATGAAACTTTTATTTTTTTTACACCATCACAAATACAAAATATTTTTATGTTCTCTTCTAATATTTATAATCACTATTTCTTATCTTAACTACGATAGCCCTGCCAAAATAGCCTCACCACATCAATCAATAACTTTCACAGCTAAGACAGGAAAAGACATAGAATTACTGAACAACCAAAAAGCCAAAAAATTATTGGTTAGCTCAGAATCCATAAACCCGCAAAGCGCTAGTCAATTGCTTGAAAACTCAATTTACACATACAAAAACATTACTGATCGTGCGAAATACTGTCGAGACATAATCAAAGCACTGTGTGTAAATGGCTATTCTGAAGAAGCATGGAGCCTGATTGATCAGAGTGCAGGACAAGTAAGAAGCTTCCAACTTGGTGCATACTTCACATATGCTGTCCTTTCTGACACTCAGGCATTGGACAAAATGAAATTGCTGCCTTACCGTAGTGATGTATCAACCGCGTTGTTTAATTATTTTGAGCGCATTGGAAGCGCTAAATCCTGCGACATGTTGCAAGGCGAAGGACATCGAAAGGCTATCGATGAGCTTGAAAAGTTTTCGCGTTCGCAACTCAAATCACACACGCTATCCGCAATATTTGCTGGTGAATTATATGGCGCAAATAAAGACAAGCAATCTATTTTGTTGGATAGAGCAATGAAACTCCGGAAAGAAGGAATACTTTCCCATACAGCTATTTCAGAAGTCATAGATGCAGCAAATGCATTTAATCCTTTTGAAAAATGGTCATATTTATCCAGTTCTTTGAAAGAGACGAACGGAGGACGTGATTCAATGACTATTCGAGAAAAACTGGTTAAAAGTATGATCTATGCCGATTCCAACAAAGCAATGCAACAGCTAAGCATGCGCCATGATGAACAGGGCATGGTAGATTTCTCGAAAGGCCTTCGAGAATGGATTTCTATTGACTCTACTGCTGCGGCAAATTGGTTTAAAAACAACAGTTCATCATTTACTACCGCACAAAAAACTGGTGCGTCCTTAGCATTTTTTAAAGCTGCGCTTGATTACCAAGAGTTGGAAAGCGCAAAGTTATGGGCAGAGTCTGTCGAAGATGCAAAGCTTCGAGAAACCGCTCTCAAGGTAGTAAATGCAAGACTGAAAAGTCAACCAAATTAATCATTCTATGATTCAATGTATGACGCATTTTCAAAATTGCAAACCTCCTCTGCCCTTCTACAATGTAAAAGCGAAGCAATAACATTAAACCTTGATTAAGATTTATCAGTTTTTCAATCACTAACAAGATGTTATTCATTAAAAATACATTATATGAGCGCGCCAATAACTGCATATCTAAATGCTCATTCTCAAGCATAATTCGCTCAGGCACAGCAGATGACGTTTTTTTCGCAAGATCATTTGATTTATCAAGCATATATTCTAGCAATCCAAATTTTCTATGTTCTGTTATTGATAACATATGCGACACTACATTTATTAACCGTGCATTTTTTACAATCACTCAGAGGAAGTCAGAAGTCTTTAAATGGAGTTTATTTTCATTGCATCCTATACTACTGCTGCGCAGCATTGATCATTTAATCTGTTACTCAGAGAGCGCAGCAGAAATAATAGTTGTCAAAACCAGCGGAGTGAGCGGCAACGTAACTACCCCTTTTTTTGCATTAAGTCCTATAATATCAAAGTCTTTCCTTGATCGCATGTGTAACCTTATGAATAGAGGTTCGAGTTTACATGATGCATTTGAATCATGTTCCGCAAATTACACAATCTCTTACTTTGAGAAAGGTGAAATTGCAATTGCCCGCTATCCAGATGTAAACTGGAAAGAGCTATCAAATGCCGCAATAGTTTGTGCAGAAGATTGGCCAGAAAAAGAATGTGCCGAATTTATGCAATCACTGTTTTTCGGGCGCTATCTTGGCGACGAAACGGGGATGTTTCTGAATATTCTTCATCCTTGACCGAACTTTCCGTTGCATGAATCAAACCGTATTTATTCTTTGCCGAAGTATCAGCGCTCAAGCATCGGCTCTTTGCCAACTATTTCAAGAACTCGGCTTGGATGCGATAATGACCCCTGATCAATGGCAGGATGAGGCACCACAGCCCAATGAAATTCGGATCGGAGACGAGTCACTCGTTGGTTACGAATGGGTCACAAGTCGCAGCCTCAGCGGCAGACCATTGACCGCTTGGAGCCGTGCACTGTATCACGCCATTGATACGGTCAAACCTGACGAATTTGTTTGGTTCGTAGAGGATGATGTGGCGGCTCAAGATCAGACGATCATGCGGCTGCTTGAAATATCACAAGACAGCGGTGCCGACTTTTGCACACGAGAAATCTGCGCGCAAGAGGACAGCCTTGAATGGTATTGGTGGCAACATGGCAACTACGGCTTCGCGAAACCTACCAAATCATTCAACCCACTCTGCAGGTGCTCTTATGCCCATTTGATGGCGCTCAAAGCAAGGCTCGCGGAGCATGGCTCGCTTGGCTTTCATGAAATATGCCTTGCTAGCGTTGCCGCGAGCTATGGACTAAAGCTTTTCGACTGGAGTAAGGATGCGCGAGCCGCTGCGTGTTTCGGTGAGTTTCGTCATCGACCCGAGATTGAAGAAGCAATGCAAGGCATCTGCCATCCCGTCAAAAATCCCACCTTGCATCAGCAGATCTGTTTTGGGAACGTCGAACCCATCCCTGATGGCAATTCGTCCATTTATACTGCGCCATTAGAAAAGGAGGCAAATTTCGGCTCGTGGGCAATTGACCGCATGGAATTCCGCTGGATATCGCGTTGGTGCAAGTCTGAGAATATTCGCAAAGTTGTCGAATTCGGCCCTGGAGCCACGAGTTATGCCTTTCTTGGCGCTGGCTGTGATTTGCATTCGTTTGAATCCGACGAGTTTTGGCTAGAAAAACACCGTTTGTTGAGCGGAGTCAATTCATCCATATCATTGCTGCCGCCGAATGAATTGCCCGCCAATGCATCGCTTCCTTTTGTGCCTGATGTCGTGATGGTTGACGGCCCGCCTTTTCGACAAGGTGAAACGCATTCGCGCAGGAAAGAATGCGAGTGGGCCATGAAGATTTGTGGACGATTTTTCTTACATGATAGCAAGAGGGACGGCGAACGAGCTACGCTGAAGGATTATTCATCAGAACACTTTCACATTCTCCACATTCCGTCCAAAAAAGGCTTGGTTCTGGTAACCGACTTAAGGCGACATGAGAAACCATGCTCATTCCAGACATCCGAGAAAGTGATTGGCCGCTATGAGGGGCATAAAAAATGGGGATGGTATCTGGACCAAATTACGCAGTGGCAATATTGGCTCGCGTCGAAAGATCCCGTGCGAGCGCTCGAAATCGGCGCATTTGATGGGGTAAGTGCTAACTTGATGTTGGATCTCCTATTCCCTCATCCTGATAGCACCGTTCACTGCATCGATCCCTACTTGGCAGACCCCACCACGCCACAAGTATCAGTAGAAACAAAAGATGTCTTCCTGCGAAATTGCATCACCGGGAAGCACGAGAATTCGATTAATCTCTACGAAGGTCGTTCACTCGAAGTGCTAGCATGGATGATCAACGAACCAGATCATTTTGAATCATACGATTTCATTTATGTCGATGGCTCTCATCTTGCGCCCTTCGTGCTTCATGATGCCGTCTTAGCTTGGAACCTTCTGAAACGAGGTGGCATCATGATTTTTGACGATTATGGACTCAAATACCCATCTCGAGGTTTCTCTCCGCCCAAAGAAGCGATTGATGCATTCTTGAAAGTTTATGGCAAATATGTGCACATTTTTGAGTCCGGCTATCGCCTCGGCTTTATTCGCTTGATCTAGTGACTGTTGTTGCCTATCGCAGTTTCGCTTTAATATTCCGAATGCCCTGTAAGCTACCTCTTCTCCGCACCTTTGCGGATCACTTGTAAGGCCACGCCGTAGTAGTCGGCATAGGCGCGGGGGAAATGATGACCTTCGCCGGGAAATTCATGCACGTAGCTGCTGACACCATGCTTTTCGAGAAGGGCGGCCTGCTCTTGGCATCTTGCCTTGATGCCTGCACCCTCGGCAGAGATCCAGGAGAGAAAGACACTTTGGCCTGTGCGTTGTTGCTGAGTGGATTCTAACACCTCTAACAATCGCCCAGGGTACCGCGATCCAGGGCTCATCGCCAAACAGCCTGCCATCTCTTGCGGATACGCCGCCGTAAAGTGAACGGCAAGCTGACCACCCATCGAAAATCCTACCGCCATCAGTTTTCCAGGCGCCACCTGCACTTGATTCTCCACCCGCTTCAATGCTTTTTGGATTCGACTCCAGTCATCCTCATGTCGCTGCGACCACATGAACGAATTCCGACCTAACGGAACCGTGCCGCTCACGGAAAAAAACGCGACATCGAGGTCATCGCAAATTTTTTGATGATCCGCCCCCGTGAAATCTTCCGGCCACGAGCCATAGCCATGCAACCCGAGCACCACAGGAATCGGGCGTTTGCCATCATAACCCGTTGGCGTGATGAGGATCTCACGAGAAAATCCCGATGATGCCCATGCTTGATCGCAGGCACGCAAAAATTCTAGCAACTTGGCCCAACGTTCGTCTTGTCGCAGCGATGCAAAATCCTCATCTCCCGAAATGTCATCGGCATTTGCACAATCTTCGTGCGCCGCTCGCTGCAACCAAGCAAAGGCACGATCACGATCCCCTTTTTTGGCAAACTTGGCAGCCTCCGCCACGAATCCATCGGGCTCACATGGGGCCTTGGCCACATCATCCATCATCGACCACACGACGGGCAATGACTTCGGCAAAGGCGACTCATAGGTGTGAGATTCTGCGTACAAGACGGAGAATGAAACTGCAAGCCATGCACTATAGAACAAAATTTTCATGCAAGAACTATGCTAGGTCGATCCGAGTCTGGCAAGACCTATGGAGAGGGGATTTGCAATCGCTTTTCTGATTTGATGGAACCATGGACGATGAAAAAAAAGGGATTGAAAATCCCTTCTCCCTATTCACGTTTTGAAGTCGCGTGATTGGAAGGCGAGCCAACCGAGCACAAATACTGTTGCATTCAGACCTCCGAGAAAGGCGAATGACTCGAGCACTTTCGCCCATGGCAAATGCGGTTCCATCAGAAACACCCAGGCACTCATGCGCCAGGTCACGAACCACTCTTCGTATGGCTTGAAGAACGGAAAATTCTGCACGATCATATCGACGAACAAAATGCTCAAGGTAATGATCGTTGCCGCCGCTGGTTTCATCTTGAAGCACGAAAACATAAACGCGATTGAGGAAATCGTAATCATGCTAAAGCCAATGCCGAGCGCACCGAGTGCAAGCCTCCCTGCACCATCTGACCATTCCGCATACGCTGCAAAGACTTTCATCTTCGGCTCCATCACAAACAATCCACCTTCCCATCCCACCGCCGCGACCGCCATCAGGTAGCCACTGATGCCGACGAAAAAGACAAAGCTCACCGTGTAAATGCAGACACTTGTATATTTCACCACCAACAGACGCAAGCGACTGATCGGACGGGCAAAAATCAGGCGCAAGTTGCCATCCTCATTTTCCTTGGCGACAATGTCTCCCGCGACCAGGGCGAAAAACACCGAACCTAACACAAACATACTCAGCAGCATGATCGTGAATGTGATCGAGAGCGAGCTGTAGTAGATGTCGAAATCGAGACCATTGTTCTGCAATTGCTTGCGCGTGTAGGCCTGTGTGCGATCAAGTTTATACACCACCAAAATCAGAATCTCCATCGCCAAGAATGCGACGTAGCCGATGTAGGTGCGTGGGCGAGAAAACAGCTTGCGCAGTTCTCCTTGGAGTTGGGCGAGAAACATCATGCGCTGCGTGGGATGGTGGTATGTTGTTGTTTGATTTCCATGTAAAGATCTTCCAAGGAGCG
>JBIIAI010000307.1:0-2500 GCA_044239965.1 Akkermansiaceae bacterium | reverse complement strand
TTGCGAAAAAAAACAAAAAAGTGAAAGTTTGCGGCGTTATTCTAGTATATATGATTGACATTGCGAAAGAGATTTGTCTCGCGAGCGAAGTCGCATAGGTTTTCGGACTACGGTCCGTAGTTGCAGGAGTCATTCGTGGCACCTCAGCTGGCGGTCCGATCGATGGTGTTAGGTTTTGGGTTTTTCCTACGCTCATCGATTGGGCCGCTTTTTTTGTGTCCTAGTTTTTCGATCAAGGGGGATTGATGCGTCACGTTGTGACGCGGGAATTGATGGTGTCATTTTATCCCACGATTTAAATCGTGGGCTCTTTCATGAGATGTCCCTTTGGGACAATGTCTTTTTCGTTCAAACGGAACGATTCAATTGCTAGCCCATGATTTCAATCATGGGTGCGCGATTCCCCAAAATACAAGCATGCGTCCCAGCGGGACGCTTCAATGGGGCCATTTGCAACATGTGAGTCGATGAAGAGAGAAAGAGAACGTAATCGCTGGGCTCGCGGGCAACGATTGGATTTCCATTCATCCAACTTTTTTCGAAAGTTTGCTTGCTACACTCTGATTCGCGCTTGTTTGGTGAGGGGAATGATTTAGCTTGGGTGCATGAAATTTCGTGTAGCGGTTGCGGGCATCCATATCGAGAGTGGGACATTTTCGCCGCTGCGATCGCGTGCGGAGGATTTTTTGACTTTGCGTGGTGATGAAATGCGCGAGCGGTATCCGTTTCTAGCGAGTGAAACTTTTGACGATGTGGAGTTGGTTCCGTTGGTGCATTTTCGGGCGATGCCTGGTGGCTGTTTGGTGGCAGCGGATTACGCTCGGATGAAAGGGGAAATCATCGAGAGACTGCGCGATTGCGCAGAAGGGCTGGATGCCTTTTATTTTGATGTTCATGGAGCCCTCACGGTGGAAGGACTAGAAGATGCGGAAGCTGATTTGTTAGAATCGATACGAGCAGAACTTCCAAGTGAAGCTTGGGTCACTTGCAGTCAGGATTTGCATGGAAATGTCTCCGAAAAGCTGTGGCGCATGACGGATGTGATGACGACGTATCGGACCGCACCTCATGTGGATTGGATGGAAACACGCGAGCGAGCGCTGGCTTTGTTGCTTCGGGGGCTGCGAACGGGGCGTAAGCCGCATCGCGCCTATGTGTCGATCCCGGTGATCGTTTCGGGTGAGATGTCGAGCACGGAGTATGAACCAGGGAAGTCCTTGTATGCACCGTTGGCGGAGGAATCGCAACAAGCAGGGATCTGGGATGCATCGTTGTGGGTCGGCTATGCATGGGCGGATCAAGAACGCGTGGGAGCCGCTGTGGTGGTGATTGGCGATGAGGCCGATGCGGTGAAACATCTCGCCGAAAGCATAGCGCAACGTTACTGGGAGCAGCGCGAAAATTTTACCTTCATCACCGAGGCGGCTGAGTTTGCGAAGTGTTGGCAAGAAGTGCTCGCTGATGATGCTGGGCGATTTTTTCTCAGTGATGCAGGCGATAACCCAACGGCGGGCGGGGCGGGGGATGTGACCGACACACTTGCTCGGGTATTGCAGGCGCAAGCGAATGGGCCGCAAAAAAAGTCGGTGATTTTTGCATCGATCCCCGATGCTACTGCGCTGCGCGTGATGCAACAGGTTGGGGTGGGCTCGGTGGTTACGGTTTTTCTTGGTGGCAAGCTTGATCCGCTGCATGGTCGGGAAATCGAGGTGACAGGGGAAGTTCGCTTTTTGTTAGGGGGAGAAAATGCGCAGGGCGTTTTGCGCGTGGATGGAGTAGATGTGATCGTGAGCGAGAAGCGTCGTCCGTATCACTTGCGTGCGGATTTTCTCAAGCTCGGTTTGGACCCTGAGTGCGTGGATGTGACGATCGTCAAAATCGGTTACTTGGAGCCAGAACTTAAGGCGATGGCGAGTCGGCACATGTTGGTGCTTTCGGCGGGAGGAGTTCGAGCGGATTTTTGGGAGCAGAAGTATGAAAAACGCAGACGTCCGCTTTTTCCGTTTGAACGTGACTTTTCGTGGGAGCCTGAGGCGAAGTTGATTTTTGGGTAGTGGGCTTCAGGGCGGTGATGAAAACTTAACCAGAAATTAGAAACGACGGATTTTACGTATGGAACGGATTTTTTTCAAGGGCAGAAAAGGTTCACGCAGTGATTTTCCGAATAACCAATAAGCCTACTGCCTTTTTCATTGATTTTATGGGGAAAATCTGTAAGGTTTGATGCGTTAACAACGTTACACTCGACTGATGAAACCGATTCCACGCCGTGCATTTTTGAAGGGAACAGGAGCGACTTTGGCCTTGCCTTGGTTGGAGGCGATGATGCCTGCTCATGCTGCTACGCCCGCGGCGGAGATTCCGCAGCGCATCGCGATGCTTTACATGCCGAATGGTGTGCGTCCAGATCGTTGGACTCCGGAGGGGGATGGCTCGCGATTTAAGCTTTCGCCGATTTTGAAATCGCTCGAAGCATATCGTGAGGAAATATTAATTTGCA
>JBIIAI010000030.1:0-25271 GCA_044239965.1 Akkermansiaceae bacterium | reverse complement strand
CAAACGCTCAATGTTTTCAGTCAAATCGGCATCATCATGCTGATCGGGATCGTGACGAAAAATGGCATTCTGATTGTCGAGTTTGCCAACCAGCAACGCGAGGCTGGCATGGCGAAACTGGAGGCTGTGTTAGAGGCATCGATTAGTCGTTTTCGTCCGATTTTGATGACCAGCCTCTCGACGATTTTCGGCATCTTGCCAATCGCTTTGTCGTTGGGTGCAGCAGGGAGTTCACGAAAATCGTTAGGCATTGCCGTAGTCGGCGGATTGATCGTAGCTGGCTTTTTAACCTTGTTTGTGGTGCCTGCTGTTTATGCGATCTTTTCGAAAAAACATCGCGTGATTGCGGACGAAGAACTCATTGAGGCCTAATCGTAGCAATCGTGTGACGAGCGTAATTTCGAGCCACTTGCAAGAAGCTGCGCGCCAGATCGTTCGGGTGTTCACCGTACCACATGCCTATGGCCAGAGGCGGCACAATGCTGGCGGGGAATTCAATCCAATCGAGTTGTCGCGCTTGCTTTACATCCATCGCAGGAGCGAGGTGAATGCCGTAACCAAGACCTAACGAAACGAAATTGGCTACGTGACTCAACGAGGAAACCTCCATGCTGATCGGCCAGACAATGCCTTTTTTGCGCAGCGAGCTAAGCACGTGATCGCTGATCAAATTCTGCGCCGGTAGACCGATCAAGCCAGGGACATCGGACCCTTGCAAGGTCTGCTTGAGTTCCTGCCAAGTCGGACAAGCACGACGTTTTTCTTTGGGGCGAATCACCCCCACGGGCACTTCCAGCAATGTTTCGGCGAGTGGCAGCCGTCCTTTGTTTGCATGGGAGGACATCACGCCGATGGCGACATCGACTTCGCCATCGCGCACTAAATTGGGCAGTTGATGTGAAGAGGCATCGAGCAGGTGAAGTCGCGCCGATTTTGGAAAATTCATTGCTTCTAACAATTTTGGCAGATGCTTGCTGATGACTACATCGGATGCTGCGATGCGCAGGATTCCTTGATTGGATTTTTTAACTTTGTCTAACGACTCTCTCATGCGTCGGCGCACCATCTCAAATTCGCTGCGGAACAATTGCCCCTCGTTGGTCAGGCGAAAAGGTTTGCGCTCGAACAGTGCATGGCCGACCTCATCTTCCAGTGCCTGCATTTGCGCACTGAGAGCGGGTTGGCTAATCCCAGCCAAGCCCGAACGCACGGCAGCAGTGATCCCGCCTGCATCGCAAACGGTCAGAAATAACTCCACGGCATACCAATTGATTGCTTCGTTCTCCATCATTTTTTCCGATGTTTGTATCAGAATCATCGATCTTGCCAATCAAATTATTTGCGCAACAATCATCTTGACAAAATGAGTAATCTTGTCAACTTTGTGGGTGTATGAATCGACTTACGATCGAGATCGAGCCGGATCAGCATCGGCAAATCAAAACGCTCGCCACCTTTGCTGGGATGACGATGAAGGAATTTATTTTGGCAAAAACGTTAGGTTCTGCCGAGGTGTCAAATGCTAGTTCTGTTGATACCACGTCGAAGTTGCTCTCCTCGTCACGCAATGCGAAAAGGCTCAAAAAAGCAATTGCGAGCCCTACTCCGAAGCATCTCGTTTTCAACTCGGTAGAGGATGTGAAAAATGCGCTTGGAATTTAAACCGCAGGCTTTTGAGGATTTGCAGTATTGGGTTCAGATCAATCCCAAACTAGCCAAGCGCTTGTTACGATTGATTGAGGAGACGCAGCGCGACCCTTTTGGGGGAACAGGAAAGCCTGAGCCGTTGCGCGGTGATTTATCTGGTTGGTGGTCCAAACGCATTGATCAGGAGCATCGACTCATTTACCAAGTTGTCGGCGATGCATTGGTCATTGCGCAAGCTAGAGGCCATTACGATGATTGACTTTCGTTTCAGAGATTGACAGCAAAGAGTCTAATCACAAGTATCCATCATGATGAATAATGTGCGTATGAATCGGCGAAACTTTTTGGCAGCAATGCCGTTTTGTGGATTGGCTCTGCCGCAATACTTGGCGGGGCAAAATGCTCCCGTGGCTCCTGTGGACGTGAGTTTTTTCGTCGTCGGTGATACGCATTACTGCGCACGCGCTGACGATGCCTCGGAGATGGATGGAATTTCTCTAGCGAACAATCGGGCGCTCTTGCGTTGGCTCAATGAGATTCCGGGCACGAAATTTCCTGATGCTCTCGGTGGTGGTCTCGTGCCAGAACCGCAGGGAGTATTGCATTTGGGTGACATCATAGACAATGGCGACAAGGGCCCCTCGAAAAATGATATGGTAGCAACAGAGTGCGCGGCCTTTGTGAAGGATTGGGGCTTGAATGGCGGTGAAGGTTTGTTGCGATGGCCCGTGCGCGAGATTCATGGAAATCATGATGGTCCGCGTGGCGAAACGCAGATGGTGCGTGAGATCATCGCGCGCAACCAGCGTCGCAAGGGTTTGCTATCGGTCTCGGAAAATGGTCTGCACTATTCATGGGATTGGGGTGGTGTGCATTTTGTGGCACTAGGCATTGTCGTCGGCGATGCGAAATCGGTGACGCGCAAGCGCCGCTATGCGCCGCTGGGCAGTTTGCCCTTTTTGCAAGAAGATCTGGCGAAGCATGTCGGCAGCAGTCGCAAGCCTGTTGTGCTGATGCATCATGTCGACGTCCATCGCTACTCTGTCGAAGTGACAGACGAAAAAGCGATGCAGAACGAATGGGACTTTGGCGATGCTCAGGCCTACTATCAAGTGATCAAGGATTATCGCATAGCTGCCTCGCTATGCGGGCATACGCATGCGCGACGCGTGGTGCGCTGGGATGGCAGCGGAAGTGATCAAGTCAAGGGCGGGATACCATTTTTGAACACAGACAATGGTGCGCATTTTCACTCGCAAACACAGGCAGTGCTTCATGTGGTGATACGAGGCGATGAAATGATCGTGCGCGAGCTAGGCACGGCAGATGCATGGAAAAACGCGACATGGGCTCCTCAAGTGTGGCGATTTTCGATTTGAATCATCATCAGTTTTTCTGATGCAAGAATTCATTTCATGAGTTTGGCAAATGATGAATGATCGCTATGATGGGCGTATGTCCGCCGAGTTGTGGACTTCCGCAAACACACCAAGCAACCATCATGAAAAAACTTCTACCAGCCAAAGTCATCCTCTCCTTATGCAGCATTCTCAGCATGGGTCTCAGTTCGTGCGGGTCGTACGAGACGGTAAGCGCTCCGACGCAATCACAATCCGTCCCCGTCAACAAGGGCGTGCGCAGCGTCAGCGGCAAGCCGAACTTGCATGTTCCCGCGCGCATGGGAATTCTCAGCTCGGCACGTTTCCCGATGCATTCACTCTCATCGGATGATCTGAAACTTTTGCAACAAGCTGACATTTCATCGATCATTCCAATCAATACCTATGTCGATAGTGGGCGGCGTTATCAACTCAACGATATGCTGCATCGACGCGCTGAGATCATCGATAGCACGCGCTTTCTCGGGCTCGATGTGATTCTTCTCTGCGACGAATCGGTTTCGGCCACCTCCAAGCAAGTCGCACCTCCCCTTCAGTGGTTTTCGTTAGGAATCGTCAATCCCGAAAGCCATAAAACGCAGGCGCAATTGGATGCGGTGATGATTGATGCGCGGACGGGATTCATTTATGGAGCAGTCGGCGATGCTGGGACGAGCAATGGCATGGCCCTCACGTTTTTGGAGAGTGAATTCGTCAAGCAAAGCGGGGAGAGTCGTGCCTCAGACAGTGCCCGCAAGCAGCTAATCAAGCGCTTCCCTGACTTCTGGGAAAATGTCAAACGTCAGCACAAACATTGAGAAATTTCCCTATTGCGGCGCATTTCCTCCTCGCCACCTTGCGGGAGATCGGTTATGACTCGGCAGTGTGATAATACCAGTTATCTCGACTGAACCCGATTCCCCCCCCCGATCTCTCAGCCCTATGAAAAAAACCCCGCTAGCAGCAATGTGTGCGATGGCATTATGCCTGCCCACATATTCGCAAAACTACATCGATCCCAGTGATGCGCTCGGCATTTGGGATTTTAATTCGACAGCACAGTCGACCCAGTCGGCCGATGTCTTGACCGGCACGCCCATGGTATTTCAGGGTGCCGCAGCTTTCAGTGCGGATGCGGCAGGACGCTCCGGTGCGGTGGGTGATCGCGCACTCAATCTCGGTACCACTGCCGGAAATTATGCTCGCGTCAACGATAGCAATTTCATGGGGTTGGTCAACCAGAGCAATCTTGCGGGCGATCAACTCACGGTGGTGTTTTGGCAAAAATGGTCAACCGCCATCGCGAATAGCTCATCGGTCTGGTTCGCATCTCCGAACGCCTCCGTAGCAAACCGCGGCTTTCAATCGCATGTGCCTTATGGTGACGGGACGGTCTATTTTGATACCTCAGGCTGCTGTGCGACTCCTGGACAACGGATCAACGCGAACATTTCCAGCTTATATCCGGGGTTCAATTGGCAGGCGTGGCATCACATTGCTTTGGTAAAAAATGGAGGTGTCAAACAAGTGTGGATCAATGGGCAAATCTTGGTCTCGCAAGCTAGTGGCGCTTCGGCCTTGTTGAGCGACTGGACAGAAATGCTTGTGGGAGTTCAGTCAGGTGCTACGACAAGCACCGTCCGAGGCTGGATCGATGACTTTGCCGTATTTGGCACCGCCCTGAATTCTACCCAAATCAATGCGCTGTACGGAGGTGCTACGCCGGCTTCTCTCGTCGTGCCAGCAGAGCAAATGCCGCCAATCATTTCGGCACTCGTGCCTAACGAAAACGCAACCTTTCATCCGCCTGCGAACGGCTTGAGTTTTACTGCCAGCACCGTTTCGCCAAATGCAATTGATCCCAGCGACATCAGCCTATCGCTCAATGGTGTGGATGTTACCGCAAATCTCAGCATCGGGGGTAGCGCGACGCAGCGCACGGTTACCTACACAGGAACGCTTTTGACGCAACGATACTATACGGCTGTGGCAACGGTGCAGGATCAAGCTGACCGCACAAAAACTCTCAGTTGGAATTTTGACACTGCCGATCCAGCACTCACTCCCGTGCATCAAGCATTACCTCTCGCCACAATGGGCGTGCCGACGATTTCCTCAGTAAATGGAAGTGCCGACGCGGCATTGGCTCTTGATGGCAATACCTCGACCAGCGCAGAGACACAAAACATTGCGGGCTCATATTGGGAAATGGAATTGAACCGATCGGTGACCGCAAGTCGTTTGGTGATCACGGCACCATCTTCACCATTACTGGCTGGTGTGCTCAATGGCGCTCGTGTGCGCATCTACAATTTGCGTGACCAGTTGGTGGGCGAGTACTCCATATCATCGCTAGCTGCTGGTGCCACATGGGCGGCATTTTTGCCAGCAGGCACGGAAGCGCGGATCGTCCGTTTGGATTTTCCACCTGGCGTGACCAATGGACTCGGCGACCACCGCATCGCAGTCGCAGAAGTGAAGCTGGTCGGTGATGCTTCGCCCGCGTTTGGTCCGCTCGATCTCGCCAGCATAGGAACCGTCACGCAGTCATCGGTAAATGGCAGCAGCATCGGCAGCAATGCGCTCGACGGGAATCCTGCAACATTAGCGCAAACTACGAACGTGGCGGGCTCATTCTGGGAGCTCAAGCTCGATCGCGCACGGCGCTTGGATCGCATCGAAATCAACAATGCTGGCACCACACCCGCTCGCTTGAGTGGACTGACTCTCAAGGTGCTCGATAATGATAACAACACACTTGCGAGCACAACGCTGACCAATCCCGGCGCTAGCGCGACATGGAGCTACGATGTTCCTAGTAATTTGACCAATGTGCGGACGATACGCATCACACTGGAAAATGGTGCCCTCAATGGCAATGGCGACAATGTGATTAGCTTCGCAGACATTTCCTTGATCGCAGGGCAGAATTACGCACGCAATGCATCATCCTACATGGTGCGATTGGTCGATACGCTACCCGCTGCATCGCTCGCTAATGATGGAAATTATGCAACGCATAGTGAGACAACGACGCAGACAACCGATGGTTGGTGGGAAGCAGACCTCGGTAGCACGCGAGCATTATACTCCGTGCGGGCCGTGCCATTCGATGCGACGGCAAATCAAGCGCGCTTGTCCCACGCGACCTTGCGCCTGTATGATGAAAACCACAAATCGATCTACTCCCAACATCTCAGCGGCACTGCACCATTGTTTGACATCGCATTGCCAGGGCCGATCCAAGCGCGATACGTGCGGATTGGTTTTGAAAACAAAGAGCGATCGTCACCCACGGGTGGCATCGAGTGGTATTTGCGTTTGCGCGAAGTGATGGCATTTGGCCGTCCATTGGGCGAAGAAGGGATTGCACAATTTCAAGCAAGCCAGGCACAAATTGCGGCAGGCGGCACTGTGGACTTGAGTTGGGCGGTGGATGATGTTCTTGAAGTATCTCTGCATCCGAATCATGGTTCTATGGGTGCAGCCACTCTCGCCAATGGCACTGGCACCTTTTCGGTAAGCCCAAGTGTTTCGACCGAATATACTCTAGTCGGCCGCGATCATGATCAAAACTTTGTTCGCCATCTAGCCGTCGTGGTGGATGGTCAAGCAATGCCACCGCGCATCAGTGAAATCTGTGCCAACAATCAATTTTCCTACGACGATGGTTATGGTGACCCATCCGATTGGATCGAAGTGCGCAATCCGAATGCCAGCCCTTTGTCGCTTGTGGGCTATGGCTTGAGTGATAATCCCCTCGTGCCGATGAAATGGGTTTTTCCCGCTGGCACATCAATCCCCGCGCATGGGACTTTAGTGGTGTTCGCATCGAATCGCAATGACGGCATTGACCCTAAGGGAAATCTGCATGCGAACTTTGCGCTCACTGCTGCGGGTGAGTCTGTCATTTTAACCGCGCCTGATGGCACGACCACGGTGGATGCCATTACGAATTTCCCTGCGCTGGATAATGACATCAGCTACGGCACTGATCGCAATGGCTCCCTACGGATGATGGAACCGACTCCCGCGGCATGGAATGATGGATCTACCTACACGGGTTGGCTTGCCGCTCCGACCTTCAGTCATAGCAGAGGCATTCACACCACGTCATTTTCGTTAGTCTTGACCAATCCCAATTCCGTCGGGCAGTTACTATACTCGCTCGATGGCAGTGAACCAAGCGTTCCTTACACTGCGCCGCTCAACATCACGGGAAGCACCACAGTGCGCGCTAGGGTGATCGCGCCCGGCTATCACGCCACACGCACCGCCACGCATAGCTACATTTTTCATCAAAGTGTAATGACCTCGCCCTTGATGAATGCAACTTACACACAGGGAGCTCTCGCTGGCCGTCTGCAAAATGGCCTGACACAACTTCCTACCTTGTGCATCAGTGTGCCGACCTTACCCGATGATTACAACGAACGCGAGGCTTCGTTGGAAGTGATCATGCCCGATGGCTCACCGCCCGTGCAGATCAATGCAGGACTGAATCGCGTTGGCGGCTCATGGACGAATTTCGCGAAAAAAAGTTATCGCCTCAGCTTCCGTGCCGGCTACGGTCAGAAAAGTCTCGACCTCCCCTTATTCCGCGGCTTTGACCGAACAATCCCTGCAACTGATAAAGTTGATACGCTCGATATCACAGCTGGCAACCACGACATGCTTGAGCGCGGCTTTTACATGGCGAATCGATTTGTGGAGGACACCATGCTTGACATGGGCAGTCTCAATCCGCATGGACGCTTTGTGCACGTCTACATCAACGGCGTGTATTGGGGGCAGTACAACGCTCACGAACGACTCGAAGATTCTTTTCTCGCAGCTTATCTCGGTGGAAAAACCGATGACTATGTGAATGTGCGAGGCAATGACAATGCGGGTGACAATTTCATTATTGGCACACCCGAGCCACCAAATCGTGCTTCCTGGGAGTATGTGCGTGCAAATCGCAATTCCTTTGCCGCGATCAAGGATCGGGTGGACGTATCACAATTGATCGACTTCATGTTGGTCTGGTATTATGGAGACTGTGAAAGCGAGTATCGCTGTGCGGGATCGATCGAGCCTGGATCTGGCTACAAATTTTGGAGCGCGGATGCCGATGGGTTTTTGCGAACGTCGGCCCTGACTTTAAATCGAACAGCTAATACGGGTCCCGGTGGAATTTTTGGTGCGCTCGCCGCCGAAGGACATCCCGATTTTAAAACACTGTTGGCAGATCGCATCTACAAGCATTTTTTCAACAACGGAGCACTGACTCCCGAACGCAATACGGCTCGACTCAATGCACGAATGACGGAAATTCAGGATAGCCTCATTGCCGAATGCGCACGATGGGGCTTCCGCACACCGACCAATTGGGAATCCGCAGCGCAAACCATTCGCACGGGATTATTTCCTAACAGAACGAGCAATTTGTTCACGATGCTGAAAGCGCAAAACTACTATCCGACGATCGATCCACCGACTCTTTCGCAACATGGAGGCAGCGTGGCAAAAGGAACAGTCGTCACATTAAACTCAGGCACGGGTACGATTTACTACACGACCGATGGCAGTGATCCTCGTCTCGCAGGTGGTGGTATCGCTCCCGGTGCGCAAACAGCGACGATCACATCCACCCCGCGAATCAACTTGGGTGATGCATGGAAATACTTCGATCAAGGGTCCTTGCCTGCTGCAAATTGGAATACCATGAGCTACTCCGATTCAGCCTGGGCAAGCGGTGCTGCACCACTGGGCTATGGTGGTGGACAGACAACAACAGTTAGCTTCGGGCCAAATACGAATAATAAATATCGCACGACCTATTTCCGTAAAGTCATTAACATCCCCAATGTCACTGCCATTACTACCGTCAATCTCGGCATCGCCCGCGATGATGGTGCCGTAGTCTATGTCAATGGCACCGAGGTCGCGCGCTCAAACATGCCTACTGGCACGATTGCCTATAGCACCTCAGCGAGTACGACAGTTACGGCAGAAAAAACTACCGTCCTACCGTTCTCGATACCTGCTTCCTTGTTGGTCAATGGTGACAACCTAATCGCCGTCGAAGTTCACCAAGTGAATGCTGGCAGTTCCGACCTTTGGTTTGATGCCTCTTTGACGACCTCATCATCGCCTAACATTCCGATCAATCAAAACGCACAAGTCAAAGCACGCTTGTTGAATGGAAGCGCGTGGAGTGCTCTCGCCGATGCATCGTTTTTCATCGCACATCCCTTGGCGAGTGGCCCCTATGTTTTCCAAGAATGGGCTGATACCAATGCGGCAGGTCAATTCCCCGAGGCCATGCGTTTCATGCAAACATCGTTGATCGATCCACCCTTGGCTGCGTCGATGGATACTCCGTGGCCTCTCGCCTACAATTTTCCTTCGCAAAGTCGCATCAACGGGATGGGTTCGCAAGGTGTGGCGTTTGTGAATACCGGTGACGTGCAAGCATTACCGGGAGCTGGATTCGTCGGTGCAGCTGTAGTTTCGCTCAATACCACCGGCACGCAAGACATCCGCGTCACTTGGACGGGAGGCACCATTGCACCGAATACGCGCGATTACGGCATCCGACTTCAATACCGCGTAGGCACTTCGGGAGCCTATCAAGATGTGTTAGATTCTCTCGGTCAACCAGTGGAGTATGTGCGCAATGCCACAGCCAATCACTCACAAGTGATCGGACCTGTGACCTTGCCCATCGCAGCAGAAAATCAACCACTGGTGGAAGTCCGTTGGAAATACTATTATCGTAGTGGATCGAGCGGATCGCGTGCACGATTGCGCGTCGATGACATTCAGATCAATGCGGGACCTGTGCTCGCTAGCTCGCTGAAATTCAACAGCGTGCCGCAATACGCGCAGGCAGCTTCCACTTGTCCGCCAGTCGTCGTCGAAGTGCGTGGCGCCAGTGGCGCGCTTGCTCAAGATTATACCGGTAGCATTACACTAGGTTTGGTGGAATCGGGCGGCGGTTTGCTTGGCACTCTGACGCGTCAGGCCACGCAAGGCATTGCTGTTTTTGACGACCTCAGTATTACCCAACCTGGCAATTATACATGGACAGTGACATCGAGCGGCTTGAGTAGCGACACATCATTGCTCAGCACGCGTGTCGCGAAGATCACCGCTCTGGTGATGCCAGCGTTCATGCAAGGGGAAGCGCCCACCAATACGCAGCGCGTGCCCTTTGCGTCGTTGCTGCGCATCGAAGGATTGCTGCCGAATGCCACCTATCGCTATGCGCCGCAATTTGTTGATGGCGATGATCCTGCGACAAATGAAGGCGCGGGAAATATGATCTTCCGGGGTGTTCCCTTTGTCAGAAGCACAAGCTCACCGCGTTTTTTGGCAGCCGATTTGCTCACACGACACGCGGAATTCATCACCGATGCACAAGGCAGTTTCACAGGTTGGTTTTTCATCGAGCCGACGAACAACATTCGCTTCACAGCAGGCAATACAGGTTGGCTGCGGATCTTGCTCAACGACGGCAATGCTGGCGACGTCACGGCATTTCATCTGACGGCGACACCAAGCATAAAAGTGTTAGATTTTGGTTCGTCGTCAACGCAAGGATCGGCCGTATATGGTCAATCTAACGCAGTGCCGCGCAATGTGATGGTATTCTACCAAGATCTTGTGGGTGCCACGCGACCAATCGGTGCTAGCGTGGTCGAGGGCAGCGGCATTTTAGCCGATGCCAGTCATGCGGCTTTTTATCGCAATGAAGTCCTCGGGCAAACGGGTCGATGGGGCTGTATTTTACCTAACGATTTAATCACAGGCATTCGACGCATTGAGGAGCGTGATGGCGTAACGGGTGCGATTGTAGGTGCCAATATTTTTGCGCAAGGTCACCCGCTCACGACGATGATGAGTGGAGGTTCGAACGCGCGTGGCTTGCTCGTTCCAGCGCCTGCTGCCAGTCCTTTCGCGCATTGGCAAGCATCTCGCTTTGCTCTTACAGATCTGCAATTGGCCAATGCTGCAGGTGCTGCACAGTCCGATCCCGATGGTGATGGTGTGGTAAATTTGTTAGAGTATGCCTTTGGCATGAATCCCTTTGTTTCCTCGCGTGAGGGACTGCCGAAACTCGAATGGGAAGATGACAATGGGAGTCGCAAGGTTGTTTTCCGCTATCGTCGACTTCTCGGCAATCACGGATTGAGTTATGTGGCTGAAACATCGCACACACTCGAACCGTGGATCAATGCGGCGAGCGTTTGGACGGGTGAGGAAGAAGTCTTGGCCAATCCCGATGGAATCAGCGAGACGATCACCCGCCGCAAGCCCATGGCTGATCCTCAGCACGCGGAGTTTTTCCGCATGAAAGTAACCGAGCCATGAGGTAGTGATATAATATTAGGGCGCGCTAACTTTGAGACGGATGAATTCTTTTTCGCTGGTGCCGTAGGGAACCGAACTGCGGTACTGCACCGTCTCAGTGCCATCGTTGTTGTTGATGGCGGTGCCGAATTCTATCAAATACGGAGTGCCACTTTCTTCGTTCCAGCTATCGAGGCTATCAGAAATTTGCGGCGCATAGTCGATGTCAGCTTCTTTCAGTCGACGACGGAAGCTCAAGGCGAGGTATTCACTCGTGCCTTCAGTGACGCGTGTCGCTACCACAGGTGAAGACCCTGCGGTCAAGGGGTCGAGATTCAAGGCATACTCAAGCAGGTTGTTTAAGCCATCGCCATCAGGGTCAGCGGAGTGACCGGAAACGCTGGTGTCGGCAAGCTGTGTGGCGTTGAAGTATTGATTGCGCCATGAAGATGCGAGATAGGTGTGCGTGATGTTGATCACTACATCGACGGGCTCTGCTGCGAGGAAATTGCCATTGCCTGCTTGGGTAGCACGCACGGTCACAGGTCCGACCACGAGGGGAATGAGTTGATTGGTCTCGAAGTTAGCGACGCCAGAAATCAACGCAAGATTCACTGGCAATCCAGAACTCGCAGTGGCACTGAGGCTTAATCCAGCTCCATCAAGTGGATAGCTTGCAGGTGCCGTGAAATCAATGGTCTGCGTGGCTGCCGTGATGACTAAGGTGGCGCTAGCAGTACCTTCGAATCCCGGTTCCGTTACGGTGGCACTCACAGTGTAGGAGCCGCCATCGGTGGGTGGCGTGGGCGATCCATTGTAGGAAAGACTCACCGCTTTGCCCGCAGGCACGGTGCTGAACGATGCCGATTTTTCCGTGCCATCGTAGGTGTGGTTTAGTCCACTCAAGTTGACTGCCACCAAATTATCGACGGTGCCAGGCGAACCATTGTTGACAAAAGCAGCACGCCAATTGGTCGCCACGTTGTGATCGGGGATGCTGCTCGGGCTGATCAAGGTGAGCGATGGACCAGCGCCATCTGCCGCAGTGGGCCAAGGTGCTTGATCGTAGCGTGCAGCGAGAGGATTGATGTCGTGGATGGCCGTTCCTGCTCCATAGGAAAGTTTGATTTGTTCACCCGAGTTCGAGAGGTTGTCGAGCGGATCCCAAACACCGGCGACGGGTAATCCTGTGCCGTAGCGCGCTTGGAATGAGGGCAAATGTTTGACGATGAGCACGTAGGCACCTGGCGCGAGCGATGTGATTGCGGAACCTGTAAAATCAAAGTCCACACCTTTGGTAAAGCGCAGTTCGGTGAGGTCCAGCGTGAGCGTTGAGGAAATGTTGCGCAGTTCGATGAATTCGTAGTCGTTGTTGAAGTTCGATCCTCCAGCAGCAAGTTCTGTCGGCGTAGGTGCCGCAGGATTGTACATGATTTCGGTGATCATCAAATTGTTCTGCCATACCGTGACATCGGGAGCGGTGACGGTAAATTGCACGGGCTCCGACCAATTTGAATAGCGTCCCGTCAAATCTTTGTGACGAACTCGAGCGCGATACGTTGTTCCGGGGCGAAGCTCGGCGACAGGGATTTGTGCTTCGGGGGAAAAGCTGGCGAGGTCTCCCGAATGCCACACGGTTTCGATTTCATACTTGCGCGGTGTGCCTGCTACGTAGCCGGCGATCCCCGGTGCGTAGATTTCACCAATGCGCCATTGCATCGAAGCGAAAGTGCCATTTCCGTTAGGGTCACTAAAGCTGCCAGAGGTGAAGCGTACATCGTTGGCCGGAAAGTTCGCGCTGCCCGAATACGTGATCGTAGGTTTGTTCGGGAAATTCGTATCAGCTGCCTGAGTTGGTTCGACCTGCGAATTGGCATAGCCACCATAAAACGACTCCCATTCAAGATACTTGTAACCGTAGCCCTTCTGACGGTTGACATCGCTATCGGTGCCTCCGCCTGCAGTGTTGGTTGCCTTGCGCACCCATGGAGCCGCGCCCGTCGGATAGGTGTTGGTGGCGAAATTCACATACCAATTCACCCGCGCTTGGAAGTCCGAAAATCCCGTGCCTCCTAGGTTCACGCCGCCGGTATTGACCAAGGTCCGCACCCATGAGCCTGTAGAAACAGAACCACCAGCACCGCGTGAACCGTCGAGGAAATCAGTGCGCAGGAAATTCCCGCGCGAGTTGTTTTGTCCATTGTTCGCACCATTGCCCGACGTCCGCGTATGCATGTTCCAATGTACGGCATCGAGGTAGGCCCACGAATTCCCATTCGCTCCCGCAGGATCAACCAAGCGCGCATATTCATCCATCAACTGACCGATCTGCCCACCATTTGCCGATCCATCAGAAGCCATCAAATCGAGTAGCTCTCGGCATCGATTGCGATACTCCAATGCCAATTCAGGGTGACGCAGAATCGGCACAATGCTATTCGGTTGACCGGAAACAAATACGCCATCGATGGTGCCACCCCAGTGGTGCGCGGCGATAAATTGCATGTCCAAGTCATAGGCGAGAATTTCCCAACGGTTGTCACTACTACGATGATAGTAGCGGTAGTTGTCGCCAGGGCGAACATCGACGTTGCCATTCAAACGATTCAACGCGAGGAAGGTGTAAAGTTTGTCGAGATCCATGTTCTCGCGATACCACTGCACGGTTTGTCCCCCATTGAACATTGCGGTGCGGAACGCATTCCAATCTGAGCCATCGCCCGGTTGCCCTTCGGACCGATGCTTTTGGTCGCCACCATTGCCTTCGATCGCATAAATATTACCATCCGGCAATCCACGCTCATTGAGCATGTTGCTTTCCGTCGGCTCTAGGCCCAAATACAAGCCCCACAAATCCGAATCATATTGATTGGTCGGCGATTGCTCTGTGGCGGAATCGATCACGCGCCAATGCACATTGTGTGTTCTAAAGTTGGTGTTCCCCGCAAGCTCATACATGCGAGCAGAGGCGGCTTCTTCGATGCCAGCACTGCCACGGTTCGCCGAGGCCCATGGACAGGCGTTTGCATTGAGAATTAAGTTGTTCCACGTCTCTTTGTATTTGTTGCCGTAGTTGTCACGCGCTTGCAAATCACGTGCTTTGTTGAAGAAAATGTTCCACTTGTTTTTGCCCGTATTATACGTCGAGCCAATGCCGCGGTTTTTGAACTGGATGTGATCATAGACCACGCCGTCATAGACCAGAGTTCCAAAAAACCGCACGCCATTGAAGCTGCCGTTGTATTGGCAATTTTCCACATCAGTGCCATTTGCGACAAGATGATACGGCGGCAATGAACCTATCATCGCAGAGTCAAACGTAACGTCAGTAGTTGCCGGAAATCCCGCATACGTCGTTGGTCGAAATTTTCCGGTGTACGCAGGCACACCGTTGTAGACAAAATACGCGAAGTTCGGCTGTTCGTCGTCGGCATACGGGACTTTCACCGTGTTGCTCAGCGCATCGAGCGCGGTGATCGTGTAGCGCACCAAGCGGCGATGCACCTGCACCGTCGCCGGTAAAGTCACGGAGTAAATGCCATCCCCGGCGAGCAAATCGCCATTGGTTCCATCATCGACCATCCCCACTGTTGTCCATGAGGTGCTATACGCCGCATCGGTTTTGCGAATGTAGGCACCGGGGTCCACCGTTTGATAGGCAAGGCTGACCGCACCCATGCCATCGCTATCAGTGATTTTTGCCGTCACCAGCACAGGCACGTTCGCAGCAGGGGCATTCGGCGTGTGAGTGGCTTGGCGAATCACTGGCGGTGCTGTTGCTAGTGTTTGGTAAATGGAATTTTGCGCACCCGGCGTTACGGCGCTGCTACTATTGGTATAGTTGCTCAATCTGGCATCGAAAAAGTAATCGCCGCTGCCGCTCGAGAGGTTAATCGATTGCACACAGATCACATTCGTGCCGCCATTGAGATAAGCATCCGCATTGTTCAGCGTGATGGTTTCCCAATCGCCAACGGGATGATCGTTGGTAGCTATTCCGTTGAATGGTACTTCACCTGCGGCCACATTGAGTCGCGCCACTTCTTCTCCGTTGATCCACACAATCGCTCCATCGTCATACTTGATGCGCAGCGAAAGCGACTCGGGCACTTGTCCAGCGGCGATGGTGAATGCATTGCGATAATACATCGTCGAGTGCTGACCTTGCATGCCTGTGATCGCTGTGTTGACAACATAGCCGCCACCGTAGCCTACGGGTGTGGTCGCAGTCGTCCAGTCTGCGTCATCGAAAACCAATTGCCGCCAATCACTCACTGGATCACTTGCTTCTTCGGTGCCGCGGAAGTATTTCCATGAGTTGCTTGCCTCATTCAAATAAACCACTTCCGCGCTGGCGAAGGTGCCGCCTGAGCGCCATGAGCCGCCAAGGTTGTTGTCGAGACTCGGATGAATCAATTCCATCGATGGGCCCAATCCGCGCGCCGATGTCGGCCATGGAAATCCCGATTGGTATTCGACTTCATCTTGGATCACATTCGCGGCATTGTTCAGGACGATGTGATCGCCCTCGTTCGAGAGTTTTCCAACATAGGGCCCCAGCGGGAGAAATCCAAACTTCGCTTGGAATGCGGTCGGGTTCTGGGCGACGCAAACATATGCGCCAGCATTGAGAATGGTGCCCGCGGGAAAAGCATAGGTGATGCCTTCAGTGAGCGTCCATCCACTGAGGTCCACAGGATCATCACCGGGATTGAAAATTTCAATGAACTCATGCTGGGTCGGGCCCGTGGTTGGATCATCGGCGGGGCCGAAATGAATTTCATTGATCACAGGTGCAGGCGGCACATAGGTGGTGGTCGTGAAGGTGTCGCTAGCTGCCGCCCACGCCGAGCCAGCGCTGTTGCTGGCGAAGAAGCGGAAAAAATACGCCGTGGTTGGGCTCAGGCCGCTGATTTGTTGGGTGAAGCCCGCAGACTTCGGACCGAGAACGATGTTATTACTCCATGCGCCTGCGGTGGTGCCACCATCGGTGAGACCATAGTAGAGCGTCACAGTAGGTGCCTGATTTCCTGTCGCGGTGACTTGCCCCGCAAGCAAGGCATTGGTGCCACTGACGGCGAGAGGAGCTGAGTTGCTGATGGCGGGCGGCGTAATGGCAAGAGTGCTAAACGACGAGCTAGCAGCCGACCACGAGCTGCCTGCGCTGTTCACGGCTCGAGCACGAAAGTAGTAGGTCGTATTGGCCGTGAGCCCCGTGGCATTGCCCGTTGCCGCACCGGTCTGCGTTCCCAGTGCAAGGGAATTCGACCAAACAGCTGCATTGGTGCCGCCATCACTCGTGCCATAAAAAATCGTCACCGTGGGCGCATTGCCGCCTGTGGAATCCACGGAGATCGGCAAGCTCGCAGAATTGATGGTGATCGCTGTTGCGGCGGATTGCGAGATGGTGGCAAGAGCGGCTGCTGTATCAAAACTCTGCGATGTTGCGGCCCAAGACGTGCCTGATGCATTCGTTGCACGAGCCGTAAAAAAATACGAACTGTTCGGGCTGAGTCCGCTGATCGACTGCGAGAACGCACCGCTAAAAGTGCCAGTCAGATTGACCGAGTTCGCCCAATTCCCTGCCGTGGTGCCGCCATTGGTGGGCCCATAAAAAATCGTCACCGTCGGAGCCGCGCTGCCGATGCTGGTGATGGTGCCATTGAGAGTGGCAGAGTTTTGCGTGATGCTGCTCGCTGCGGAGTTGGTGACAGTCGGTGTGCCAACGGGAGTGTTTGGCGTAGCATCCAGACGAATGTTGTCGAAGTGACTGCGACCTGCACCGCGAGCTTCGAGACGGATGCGAATGGTTTGACCTACGGCAGCGGCATTATTTGCAGTATTGAAAACCAGAGGTGGCGCATCCGCAAAGGTGCCAGCGGCAACATTTACAAAAGCGTCGTACTCACCGGTAGCGAATACGGTAGAGCTAGACGCCAGCCGATAACGCGAAATGTTTCCCGAACTGGTATTCCCGGGACGATGACCAACTGCTACAGTTAGAGTGTAGGTAGTGTTCGCTTGATAAGTGATACCGGTAATTGTTTGGTAAATGTTCCGCCCTGACTGCTGGCCCTCTTGCATCAATTCGAGTCCGAGGTGATCTGAACCATGCGAAGAAAAGCCGCTGATTTGCTCCTTGAATGCGCCCGCATTGTTATTCGATCTCAGCCACGGAGTGATTGTGTTAGTAAACCCTGGTCCTGTAGGATCCCCCGTTTCAAACGAAAAATCGGGAATCGTGATGGGTGCAGCCGTAGCCCGACTGAGGCACAGCAAGGCAAGGAGAATGCGAAATTTCATGGGTTTGAAACGGTTGGGTTTTGTTGAGGGGGGAGCCGCGGAGCTTACTTCTCCGGTTGCGGATTGAGCTCCTTCATGCCTTGGAAGCCTTCCATCATGGCACGCAACCCGGTGGTAAGTTTTTGCGCTGAGAGCATGGTCTGATCAAGTTTTTCTAATTCCATGACGGGCAGGTTGCCGTTCTGGAAGGGCATTTGTTGATTGGAATTTTGTGCGCGCTCAGTGGCTTTTTGCACAATGCCCGCGAGGGTGGTTTGTTGCTCGGCATTGAGCACGGAATTGAGCTGCTCGGCCAGAACTGGGTCGCTGAGGTCGCTTCCACCGCGGCCAGACAGAGCAAAGCCACTGACGTTGCGCATCACGGCCAACGTGTCGGCCGATACCGCATCGTATTCTTCTTGGGTCATTTCGCCGCGCGAGAGGGCATCGCCCGCGAGAATCGTTTCCATCATGCCTGTCGGTTCAGCCTCGATGGCACTGGCCAATTCATTCACGGCATCCATGCGCTCGCTGACGCGACTAGCGACAAGCGCGCTGACTTTTTCCTTCTGCTCATCGGAGAGCCCGAGTTGATTGGTCAAGGCATCCGTCGCTTGTCGTGCGGCCAGTTCCTTGGCGGATTCGGCACCGCCGAGCTTGGCTCCCATGTCGGCGAGTTCCACGGCATCCTTGAGCAGACCAGCCATGTCTTCGGAAACTTTTTTCGAGAGCTTGGTGCGACCGTCACCATATTTTTCCTTGAGCGCTGCCCATGCATTGTCGCCACTGCGTGGTGTAGAAGAGGTGTTAGATCCTGCGGCAGGACCATTGCCATTGCCCGATGAGGCCACCGCATTGGCACCGTTGGCGCTGGCTGCTGCCGCTGCCGGATCAGTGCCATTGCTCTTGCCCATGGTAGTTCCCAAGTAAATACCGCCGCCGAGTAAAGCTAAGCCAATGACGCCGAAAAGGAGATGTTGTGGTTTCATATCAGTTTGTATCACAGGTAACCAAGCACGAAAGCCCCTGCACAGCAAGGAAAAAGGGCGGAGGGTAAGACACAAGAAACGTCACCAGTTCGTGGAAATCGGCGGTTTTTTTGTCATCACCGCGCTGTTCATCGATTTCTCGGCCTTTTTCTCGTTCTGGGAGGTGATTGCGATTGCCCTGCCCTTGCTTGATCGCTAGCGTCCCGCGCTGTGTCCGCTCTTCTTTCCGCCAACGAAATTCGCCTCTCATACGGCTACCAAAATCTGCTCGATGGTGTGACGCTCGCCGTCGCCGCGGGGGAAAAAGTCGGCCTCGTTGGGCGCAATGGCTGCGGCAAATCCAGCTTGTTGAAAATTCTCACCCGCCAGCAACAGGCCGACTCGGGGGAGATTTCGGTGCGTCGCGATCTACGCATCGGCTACCTACCGCAAGAATTCGAGATGGACCCCGCGCTCACGGTGATGGAGACCATCGAGCAAGGCGCGGCCGATCTGATCACCGCGATGCAACGCTACGAATCCGGCGATGGCACCGAGCGCGAGCTCGCCGATCTGCTCCACATCATCGAGCACGCTGATGGCTGGAACTTGCACGCCCGCATCAAGTCGCTCGCTACATCGCTAAACGGTCCGCCCATGGATTCGCCCGTAGGCCCTTTATCAGGTGGAGAAAAACGCCGCGTCTCGCTGTGTCGTGCGCTGGCCTCACAACCGGATCTTTTGCTGCTGGATGAGCCGACAAACCACCTCGATGCCGAATCCATCGCCTGGCTGGAGGGCTTTTTGCGCAGCTTCGCTGGTGCCGTGATTTTCGTCACTCACGATCGCTATTTCCTCGATGAAATTGCCACACGGATCATCGAGATCGACAACGGTCGCGCCTTTTCCCATCCGGGCAACTACACCGCTTACCTAGAATCCAAGTCGATCCGCCAATCCATCGCCGAGCAAACCGAGCGCCGCCGCCAGCGCTTCCTGCGTGAGGAATTGCAATGGGTGCGGGCCGGCGTGAAAGCGCGGACCACCAAGTCGCGGCATCGGCTCGATCAATTCTACGCCGTCGCCGATCTCGAAGCGCCACCCGAAGAACGCGAGATGGATTTGCTCATCCCCCCTGCGCCTGAGCTCGGCAACATCGCTGTCGAACTCGAAAAAGTCTCCGTCGCCGTCGGCTCAGAAGACGAGCGCCGATTCCTTTTTCGCAATCTCACGTTGTCGATTCGCCCCGGTCAATGCACCGGCATCGTCGGGCGCAACGGCGTCGGCAAAACCACCTTGCTCAAGGTGTGTTTGGGTAATTTGGAACCCGATGAAGGCATCGTCCAGATCGGCAAAAAAATCCGCGTCAACTACATCGACCAAGCGCGCATGCAGCTCGATGGCACTGGCTCATTGCTCGATGAAGTGGCCGATGGCAACGAAAAGGTCCAGTTTGGCGACCAAACTCTCGGCGCCCGCGCCTACCTGCGCCGGTTTTTGTTCGATGATAAACGCATCAACGAACGCGTCGATCTCCTCTCCGGCGGAGAAAAAGCGCGACTCATGCTCGCGAAGGTCCTCAAGCACGGTGGCAACTTGATCGTGCTCGACGAGCCGACCAACGATCTCGATTTGCCCAGTCTGCGCATGCTCGAAGAAGCGATTGCCGACTTCGATGGCGCTGTGCTCGTTGTCTCTCACGATCGCTATTTCCTCGATCGGATCTGCGATCAAATCGTCGCCTTCGAGGACGGCAACGTTCTCGTCCAGCCCGGCAACTACTCCTACTACCTCGAAAAACGCAAAGCTCGTGAGCAGCGCGACAAACTCTACGCGCAAAATTTGGCCAAAGAAATTGCCAAGAAAAAGGCCCCCACGGCTGCCGAAAAACCGCGCAAGCTGACCATGGCCGAGCGCAAAGAACTCGACGGCATGGAAGAATCCATTCTCGCCGCCGAGGAAAAAGTGCAAGAGCTCGAAGCCACTCTCAACGATCCCGATTTCCACATCAACCGCTTCCAAGAAATTCCTGCGCTGCTCGAGTCCTTAGAAAAAGCAAAAGCCGACTGCGCCGCCCTCTACACCCGCTGGGAAACGCTCGAAGCCATCTCGCAGCTTAACGGTTAAGCACAAAACTTCCCATAAGTCCCTTGCCTGTCAGAATGGGTGCTGCTATACTTTCTACCAACATGAAAAACGCATCACGTTCCTTTCCTCGTCCACGACGCAGTGCCAGCGCGGCACAGGCGTTGCAGGCAGAAATGGAGCGAGTCAAAAAAATGACCATCCAAGAACGTGTCGAAGAATGCCTCTCCCTACGCCACAAGCACCCTTGGCTAAACATGAATCAGCAGGAACTACCTTCTCTTAAAAATGGAAAGTGATCTCTTACTTGCTGCCGAAAATATTTCAGCAATTCTTGCAGAGAATGGTTCACCATCTCTTGTCATTGGCGCAGTAGCTTTAGCCGCGCATCACTACATTCGCTTCACGCACGATCTCGATTTAGCCGTTGATGCTGATGTAAAACTGATGCGCAAACATACGGAAACATTATCTCATGCGGGATATGATGTGGTTTTTTTTGAGCCCAACATCGATGACCCTCTCGGTGGTGTGATCAATGTCTCTGGAAGGTTTGGTCTCGTGCAAATCATTAGTTTTGCGGATCGATTCCCCGCAGCGATTCAAGACTCTTTGATAGAAGCCGAACTACTACTCAATTCTCATAGCTCACTTCGCCTGATGCCAATTACCCAGCTCATCGCGTTGAAGTTATATGCCGGTGGATACAAAGCGAAAGGAGATGTTATTGAGCTACTTAAGCGCAATCCGGATCATGATCGCTCGGCCATCACACAAGCCATGAAGCGTTATCGATTGAGAGGCTTGGCTGCAATTTGGAAAGAGCTCGATGATGAGCTGTAATAAATTAGATCCACCACAAAAAAACGCTAAATGCAAGTAGTAGTTCAGCTACTGACTATCAACGAATCAACTCGTTGACGAACACGGGGCAGATAATTTTCTGCAATATGTTAGTTTTTCAACCACGGATTTCTCGGATCATCACGGATTAGACTTTTGCTTTGTGTAAGATGTTGTGTCGTTACACCTGCTTTGATCCGTGCAAATCCGTGCCATCCGTGGTAAAAAACTGCCTCTTATCCCCATCAAACCAGATTGTGGAATTCCTGGATGGAACGCACGGTGAGTTCATTATTTTGCAGCGCACGAATGCCGCGCACGCTGGCCTCGGCGGCAGCGAGGTTGGTGGCGTAGGAGATTTTGTTCGCGATTGCACCAGCGCGAATCTGCACTTCATCGGCGCGAGATTCGTGGCTGCTCGGGGTGTTGATGACGAAGTGAATCTCGTTGTTTTTCATCAAGTCCACACAGTGCGGGCGTGCACCTTCGAGGATCTTGTAAACGCGGACGCTCGGGATACCTTCTTGGGTGAAGAGTTGATGGGTGCCGCCTGTCGAGAAAATGGTGAAGCCCATCTCGGCGAGATCACGGGCAATGGCGACGGTGCGCGGTTTGTCGCGATCACTAACGGAAATGAACACATTGCCTTTGGTCGGCAGCGGGTTGAAGGCGCTCATCTGCGCCTTGGCGTAGGCCATGCCGGCGTCGGCATCAATGCCCATGACTTCGCCCGTGGATTTCATCTCAGGGCCTAACACAATATCGATACCAGGGAAGCGGTTCCAAGGGAATACGGCTTCTTTGACGTTGAAGTGAGCAGGAATGATGCGCTTGGTGAAGCCGAGTTCTTGCAGGGTCTTGCCCACCATGATTTTGGCGGCGAGTTTCGCGAGCGGCACGCCGATGGCTTTGGAAACGAAGGGCACGGTGCGGGAAGCACGCGGATTGACTTCGATGACGTAGAGCTCGTTGTCTTTGACGGCAAACTGAATGTTCATCAGGCCTTTGACGTTGAGTTCTTTGGCGAGGTTGACGGCGGCACTTTCGATTTTCTCCTGAATTTCTGCGCTCAGCGAGAAGGCTGGAATCATGCAAGCACTGTCACCGGAGTGAATGCCTGCTTGCTCGATGTGCTCCATGATCGCACCTACTACGGCCGTAGTACCATCGGCAATGCAGTCAACGTCCACCTCGGTGGCATTGTCGAGGAAGCGATCAACCAACACGGGACGCTCAGGGGAAGCAGTGACGGCCTCGCGCATGTAGCGGTCCAATTCTTGGTCGTTGTAAACGATCATCATGGCGCGACCACCGAGCACGAAGGAGGGGCGGACGAGCACGGGGTAACCGATGCGATTGGCGATGACGAGAGCTTCTTCGGCAGAGACGGCGGTGCCAGCCTCGGCTTGCTTCAGGCCGATCTTGTCGAGCAGTGCGGAGAAATGCTTGCGGTCCTCGGCGAGCTCGATGGACTCTGGGGAGGTGCCAATGATCGGCACGCCGTGGCGTTTCAGGTCAGCGGCGAGGTTGAGCGGAGTCTGACCGCCGAACTGCACAATGACGCCATCGGGTTTTTCCTGATCGCAGATGTTGAGTACGTCCTCAAGAGTGAGGGGCTCGAAGAACAGCTTGTCAGAGGTATCGTAGTCGGTGGAGACGGTCTCAGGATTGGAGTTGACCATGATGGTCTCGTAGCCGAGTTCTTTCAGCGCGAAGGAGGCGTGGACGCAGCAGTAATCGAATTCGATGCCTTGGCCGATGCGGTTCGGGCCGCCACCGAGGATGATGATTTTCTTTTTGTCGGATTCACGCGCTTCGTTTTCATCACCATAGGAGGAGTAGAAATACGGCGTGTAGGCCTCGAACTCTGCGGCGCAGGTATCGACGAGGCGATAGGTCGGGATGATGCCAGCGGCCTTGCGCTCGGCGCGGACTTGGTCTTCTTTCACACCGCGTGCTTTGGCGATTTGTCGATCCGAGAAGCCAAGTTTTTTGGCTTTTTTCAGCGGAGTTTCGGCGAGGTTCATGCCTTCTTTGGCGATTTCTTCCAAGTGACGCAGGAACCACGGATCGATGGCGGTGATGGTGAAAATTTCTTCCACGCTGTAGCCGGCGACGAAGGCGGTCTGGAGCCAGAAAATGCGTTCGGCATTCGGCACGCGCAGCTTGCGCTCGATTTCCTCGCGGCTGGGTGCTTGCGGGTCTTTGTTGTCGAAGCCGAAGCCCCAGCGTCCTGTTTCCAAGGAGCGCAGGCATTTTTGCATCGATTCCTTGAAGGTGCGGCCGATGGACATGGCCTCGCCGACGGATTTCATCGAGGTGGTCAGAACGGCGTTGGCGGTCGGGAATTTCTCGAAGGTGAAACGTGGGATCTTGGTGACGACGTAGTCGATGGTCGGCTCGAAGGAGGCGGGCGTCTCGCGGGTGATGTCGTTGCGAATCTCGTCGAGAGAGTAGCCGACGGCGAGCTTGGCGGCGATTTTGGCAATCGGGAAACCCGTGGCCTTGGAGGCGAGGGCGGAGGAACGGGAGACGCGGGGATTCATCTCGATGACGATCATGCGTCCGGTCTGCGGGTCGGTGGCGAACTGGATGTTCGAGCCGCCGGTTTCCACGCCGATTTCGCGAATCACGGCGAAGGAGGCATCGCGCATGATTTGGTATTCGCGATCACTGAGCGTCTGGATCGGCGCAACGGTGATCGAGTCACCGGTGTGAACGCCCATGGGATCAAGGTTTTCGATCGAGCAAATTACCACGCAGTTGTCCGCATGGTCGCGCATGACTTCCATTTCAAATTCTTTCCAGCCGAGCAAAGATTCCTCGACGAGCACTTCGCTGACGGGAGAGAGATCGAGGCCGCGAGTGATGATTTCCTCGAACTCCTCGCGATTGTAGGCAATGCCGCCACCTTGACCACCGAGGGTGAAGGCCGGGCGGATGATGAGTGGGTAGCGACCGATCATTTCGGCGATGGAGCGAGCTTCCTCCATGGTGTGTGCGGTGCCGGACTGGGGCACATCGAGACCGATCTTGAGCATGGCGTCTTTGAAACGCTGGCGGTCTTCGCCTTTATCGATGGCATCGGCATTGGCGCCGATCATGCGCACGCCGTGTTTGTCGAGGGCACCCGACTTGAAGAGTGACATGGAAGTATTGAGTGCCGTTTGGCCACCGAGAGTGGGCAAAAGGGCATCGGGCTTCTCGCGAATGATGATTTTTTCCACGACTTCGGGCGTGATCGGCTCGATGTAGGTGCGGAACGCAAACTCGGGGTCGGTCATGATCGTGGCCGGATTCGAGTTGACCAAAATCACATCATACCCTTCTTCCCGAAGGGCTTTGCAGGCTTGCACGCCAGAATAATCAAATTCGCAACCTTGTCCAATGACGATTGGACCGGAGCCAATCACCAGAATTTTTTTGATCGAAGTATCTCTAGGCATAATCGGGCGTGTCGTGTGTAAACTCGCAGGGATTTGGCAGTTACTCGCGTGTTTGTAAAGGATTGGATGAAGAAAATGCAATTTTTCTGCTCCATAGCGAAAAATACTTCGGGTTTGTTAGGGGAAATGGCGGTTTTTTCGGGGCGCGGGCTTTTCTGCCTCGGGTCTCTGCCGAGCCAGGAGAAGAATTGTTTCGCGCAGAGGCGCAGAGACGCGGAGGAAGAAGGGAGATGATGAAATTTTTTCGGTCAAAAAACTCTGCTTCTCTGATTCTCTGCGCGAGA
>JBIIAI010000255.1:0-3674 GCA_044239965.1 Akkermansiaceae bacterium | reverse complement strand
ATCTTCCGCCGCTGAGGCCGGAGATGGTTTGGAAGATCGAGGTGAAGATCAGATACATCATGCTGCCGATCAGGCCTGCCATGATCACGAGGATGACGGGGGTGACGAGGGCCATGAGGCGTTGCATGTCTTTGGACATTTCGCGGTCGTAGCGTTCGGCGGCGCGGCGCAGGGAGGTGTCGATTTTGCCGGTCTGTTCGCCTACGGCAATCATGTCGATGAGCAAGGGCGGAAAGGCTCCGACGCGGGTGAGAGCTTTGGTGAAGGAGCGACCATCACCGACCTGAGCGATAACGGTATCGAGGTTTTTGCGCATGACCAGATTGCCTGTGGCATCGCGGGAGAGTTCGAGCGAACGCAGCAGCGGCAGTCCATTGCCGACGAGGTTGGCCATGGTTTCGAGAAATTGCACGTAGAAGCGGCTGGAGATGAGTTTTCCGAAGAGCGGCATACGGAGCTTCATGCCATCCCAGGCGAAGCGGTTCTCGGGATTGTCTTTCCAGGCTTTGAAAAAGATCGCGCCAGCGACGAGCACCAAGGTGATGACATGCCACCATTGCTTAAGGAAATCGGAGCCCGAGATCATGATTTGTGCACCGAGAGGGACCTTGGCGCCAGGGGTGCTTTGGATCAGCGAGGTGAGCTGGGGAATGAGCGTGGTGACCAGCAAGATCGAGACGCCGATGCAAGAAAGCACAAGGAAAGCGGGGTAGATGAGGGCGAGAATGAACTTGGATTGCAGTTCTTGGATCGTCTTGAGATAATGCGCTTGGCGGCGGAGAATGGTATCGAGCGCGCCGGAGGCTTCACCTGCGGCGGCGAGGCTGCAATAGAGTTGATCGAAGCCTGCGCTGGTGCGGCGTAGGGCATTGGAGAAGTTCATGCCATCGCGCACGTCTTGGCGCAGGCGGGTGGCGATGGCTTTGAGATTGCCGAGCTCTTGACGATTTTCCATGGCGAGCAAGGCGGGTTCCAGCTGGAGGCCGCCTCCTAACATATCCGAAAGCTCCTCGGTGAACATCACCACCTCGGCACGTTTCATTTTCAGCAAGCCCTCGGTTTTTTCCGCTGGTTTTTCCTTTTCCGCAGAGGCACTGCCGCCACTGCGTGCAACAGGTTTTGCCGCAGGCTTGGACGCAGGTTTTGCCTTGTTTTGCTTGGCAGAAACGGCATTGACGGCGCTGGCTTCCTTGATGGAAACGGGCTGCAGGCCTTTTTTGTCGAGCAAACGCAGAGCCTCGGTGCGATCAATGGCATCGATGTCGCCAGTGCTGACGCTGCCTTTGCTATTGAGAGCTTTGTAGGTGAAAACGGGCATTTTGGTGGAAAAGCTGAAAGGCTGAAAACGGAAAAGCTGAAAATTTTTGAAGATGCAAAAATTAGTCGTCTTGAATGTCGGTGGAGGTGACGGCGATGATTTCTTCGATGGTGGTCAGACCTTGCATGACCTTGTGCCATCCGTAGTAGCGCATCGGCAGGTAGCCATCTTTGAGGGCTTGGGCGCGGATTTCGGCTGCGGGGGCGCGGTGGGTGACCATTTCTTGGATCGCGGGGGTGATGATCGCGGCTTCGTAGATGGCGAGTCGGCCCGAGTAGCCAGTATTGCGGCAGCGGTCACAGCCCTTGGGCGTGTATGCCTGGCCGGCAATGTCGTGCGGGATGCCGAATTCGTCGCGTTGGAGTGTTGTGAGTTCGCGCGGCACTTTGCAATGCGGGCAGAGTCGGCGCACCAGACGTTGGGCCAGGAAGGCGCGGACGGCGGCGGCGACGAGGAAAGGTTCCACGCCCATGTCGATGAGACGGCTGAGGCCACCGAGGGCATCATTGGTGTGGAGAGTGGAGAAAACCAAGTGACCGGTGAGCGAAGCGCGGATGGCGATCTCAGCAGTCTCAAGGTCACGAATTTCCCCGATCATCACGATGTTCGGGTCGGCACGGAGGATGGAGCGCAGGGCGGTAGCGAAGGTCAGGCCGATCTCTGATTTCACAGCGATCTGCATCACGCCAGGGAGCTTGTTTTCCACGGGGTCTTCCACGGTGACGATGCGTCGATCCGGGTGGTTGACCTCGGTGAGGAAGCTGTAAAGGCTGGTGGATTTACCGGAGCCAGTGGGGCCGGTGATCAAAATGATGCCGTTGGAAAGGTGGAGCAGGGCCTCAATGCGTTTGCGCACAAAGGATTCCATGCCGAGTTTTTCCAAGCTGAATTTCTCTTGGTTGAGCAAACGCAGGGAAACGCTTTCGCCCTCGACGGTGGGGACGGTGGCGACGCGGACGTCGATGGTCTGGCCTTCGAATTGCAGGTTGATACGACCGTCTTGCGGCATGCGGCGTTCCGCGATGTCGAGGCGCGACATGATCTTGAGACGGGCGATTACGGAGCTTTGCAGGGCCTTGATGTTTTCCGGCACGGTGACCTCGACGAGCTTGCCGTCGATGCGGTAACGGATGCGCAAATTAGTGCTGAGCGGCTCGACGTGGATGTCAGTGGCGTGTTGCTCCAATGCCTCGCGAATGATCTGATTGACGAATTTCACCACGCTGGCTTCTTCATCGTCGTCGTTGTCGATAACGTTGGCTTCATCGTGGGATTCGAGGCGCTCGTAGTCGAGATCGCGGCCTTCGAGAATTTGTTCGAAGGTATCAGCACCCACACCGTAAAGGCGGCGCAGGGATTCGTGGATGCGGCGGCGCGAGGCCATGCACCAATCGATGGGCAGATTGAGTTCTTGTGCCGCGGCTTGGCGGGCGACAAGATTGAAGGGATCGAAGGTCGCGAGAGTGAGTCGTTTTTTGTCACCTTCCTCGGTGATGGCGATGGGCAAAAGACGATGGCGCAGCGCAATGCGGGGGCCACAGAGTTCGCGGAGTGGCAAGGGATGCTCGACGGGAGGAATGCTCTCCAACCATGTCATGCCAATGTCATGAGCAAGCTCACGAAGGTATTTTTCCTCATCGACGATGTTGGCATCGAGGATGTCATCCAAGGGAGAACGTTGGCGAAGCGAGGAGGCCTCGATCACTTTTTCCAAGTTTGCAAGATCATCGCAGCCAGTGCGGCGTGCGGGGGCTATCAGTAATTCCATCATGGTGACAAGACTCTTGTCTTACAAAAACCGCCACTTGGCAAACTTGTCTTGGAAAAATGTTTTTTCTGATGGCAATTCGTGGAGGGAAAGCTTGTTTCGTTAGAGCATCATCCGATTGCGGCAGCAAAATATGCATAGTTTTGCGCAGGACGGGCAAAGCAAGCGGCGCAAAGACCCCATATGTTTTGTCACATGTCGCAACGCACCATGCATCCTACTAGTTCGGGAATGCCCTCGATGGAAGGCTATGATTTTGCCGACAAGCCGTTTTTGATTTTCTGGGAAATCACGCGATCCTGCGCGTTGGCTTGTCGCCACTGTCGTGCGGAGGCACAGCCGAAACGTCATCCTGAGGAACTGGATGCCGCGCAGGCGAGTCGATTGATCGCCCAACTCGCCGAGTGGAAACCGCCGATGTTGATTCTCACGGGCGGCGATCCCTTGATGCGCCGTGATGTGCTCGATCTGGTGCGCGAGGCTACGGCGGCAGGCTTGCACGTGGGATTGAGCCCTGCGGCGACGCAGCGCTTGCTGCATGCGGATTTTGCCGAAATCAAAGCCGCTGGCGTGAAGCGGATGTCGCTG
>JBIIAI010000306.1:0-2529 GCA_044239965.1 Akkermansiaceae bacterium | reverse complement strand
CGAGCGCCAAACGCATGGCTTCCTTGGCCTTCGGCGAAGGGCCGAGGGGATTTTCGTTCGAAGCCAACTTGATGATATCCTCTGGCTGCAAACCGAGCTCGCGAGCGGTTTCATCGATTGGTTTTCCTGGCTCATAGGCCACCAAATCACAGACAAAGCGGTTTGCAAAAGTATCAATTGCCATAGCGGCGGAAACATTTCACTGATGTGGGCATACGTCAACCTCGGATTGTTGCGGAGATTGCTGCAATCTGTGCCATTCAGCAAAATTTTCTGCACCTTTCGGCAGCACTGCTTGAAAAAACTATGTCATGAATCGATTCTGCTGTTGTCATACATCTATCATTCTGTACTATCTCGCTCGCATGGAACAGAAACGCAAACGCAAAAAAAAGTCGAATCCAATGGAAAATCTGTCGGCCCACCTTGCTGGACCAGTGGAAAAGGATAGTCGCGTTTTGCAGGCAGAAATTGCGCTGCGTCGCAACCTGCGTTCGGGGAGTTGGGAAAAATTTGTCCCAGGCATTCGCACCTTGGCAACTTCATTCGGCGTCAGCCCTGCAACCATGGTCAAGGCCGTGGACCGCGTTCGTGCCGATGGCTGGATCAGCAATGAAGGTGTGCGCCGTCGATTTGTGATTCACCGCGAGGTGATCTTGAAGTCGAAAGGAAGGGAAGCCGTGCTCCGAACATTGCTACTGCTCGCACCGAAGAGTGGCCGCACAGAGCCGGCTCGCGGCACTTCACAAATCTTGCTCCAACTCTGGGAATTACTCGCACCGAAAGGCTGGAGCATTCGTTTTCACCTCGATGATTACGCGTCTGGCAAACGCCGCCAGAAGCAATGGGACGAACTCGTGGAACTCGAAAAACCGCAAGCGGTGGTTGCAGTCTTGGGCACTCCAGCCATGGCAGCATGGGCGCGCGACGTCAAAGTGCCGATGTTTTTCTGCGGTGGAGCACTAGGCGATTTCTCCGTGCCAATGGTCGGTGTTTCTTCCAGTATGATGCTCGAGGATGCCCTGTCACAACTGATTTCACTTGGCCACAAAGACATCACCTTGCCATTATGCGAGCGTTCACCTTCCTTCGCGGCGAACCTAAAGTCAACGATCAGTCGCAAGCTTGTCGAAGCTGGACATGATTTCATTTCCGAGCTCAATGCGCCAGCCTCCGATGACGGTGGCGTTGAGAGCTTCCGCAACTGCCTGGATCGCGCCTTTGCCGTGCGACCACCCACTGCGATCGTCTGTCTCGACTGGCGCGAATACATTGCCGCGTTGTGCTATGTGCAGAAAAAAGGACTCTCTGTGCCAAAGGACATTTCCTTGATCTGTCTCAGTCACGATCACTCGGCCGATTGGTTCTCGCCCATCCCCACGCACTTCGAGCACCCGATCGACAAACTGGCAACAACCCTCAGCAACTGGCTGGAAGACATTTCCACCTACAATGATTTCACGCTGTCCGCCATGGTGCGCGGAACCATGATTGCTGGGGAGACGATTACGAAGCCTCGATCATGAGCAGAAACATGAGATTGTGAGACTTAAGACATAAGACTTGAAGTAATAAGCGCCAAGAGCCTGATGTGGTTCAGCGGATGAAATCAACGAACCGCAAAGCAAGTCGTTAAGGTCGCAAAGAAGAACGCTGAGTTTTTTCTCAATCACCCCCTCTATATTCTCCGCGTTTTTCTCAGCGAACTCTGCATCTCTGCGCTTCGTTCTATCAACATCCCTTGTATAATCCTGCTCGCGATGCCTGATCATCATTTTATATTGGGTTTGTCGGATAGGAACCGCGAGAAGGTGCATCGGTTTGCGCTTATGCAAAAAATGAAGATGCGTGTACACGATAAGAGCTATGCGCTTGTCAATGCTTCCACATCGGCATAGCTTGTGTGTGCGGCTATGTCTTTTTTGCGCTTTGAAAATGTCACCAAACGCTTCGGCTCGTTTACGGCTGTTGATCACATTTCATTAGAAATTGGTAAAAGCGAGGTCTTCTCGTTACTGGGGCCATCAGGCTGTGGAAAAACCACGCTGTTGCGCATGGCTGCTGGATTTGAAAAGCCCGATAGCGGAAGGATTTTTCTCGATGGCATCGACATCACCGATCTCCCACCTGAACACCGGAAGGTCAACACGGTGTTTCAAAACTACGCGCTATTCCCCCATCTCAGCATTCGCGAGAACATTGCCTTCGGCCTGAAGATCGCCAAGACGCCGCGGCAAGTGATCGATAGCGAAGTCGAGCGCATGCTTGATCTCATCGACCTGAGCGCTCATGCCGACAAAAAAATCTCGCAGATTTCTGGAGGTCAAAAGCAACGCGTTGCCATCGCACGGGCGCTGATCAACAAACCACTCGTGCTGTTGTTAGATGAACCGCTTGCCGCACTCGATCTGAAATTGCGCCAACGATTGCTCGTCGAGCTCGATGCCATTCACGATGAGGTAGGCATCACGTTCCTCTACGTCACCCATGATCAGGGCGAGGCGATGTCGATCTCCGATCAAATCGCCG
>JBIIAI010000308.1:0-2550 GCA_044239965.1 Akkermansiaceae bacterium | reverse complement strand
ACCATCCAGCTCCAAGGCGGCACCCTAGGGGCGTCCCAAGCCTGGACATCCTCTCTGGACATAAAACTCGGCAACACGGGCGGCGGCACTACCATCCGGGCGCAGGACGCAGCCACTACAGCGCGCAATATCACTCTCTCTGGCATTCTTTCAGATGACGGTGCTGTCAACGGAACCCTGACCAAGACTGGAACCGGTACGCTGACTCTGAGCGGCGCAAATACTTTTTCTGGCGGGGTAGCCATCAAGAGTGGCATACTCGAAAGCAAGACCACCACAACCACACTGGGCACGGGCATGGTCGTTATGGGAGGGACCGGTTCCTCCGGAGCTGTCTATCACACTGGTCAATTCAACAGCAACGCTTTCCGGATCGACCCTCCCGATAGCGGAACAAGCGTCATCGGCTCGAATGGCACTGGCTCTTCATTCAACCTTTCCGGGCCGATTACCTTAAATGGAGCTAATCTGAATGTGCGTACCTTCAATGCTGGTACTACGGCCAGCGCAACCCTATCCGGTGGCGTGACAGGCACTGGTAATCTGCTCCTCAACAATCAAAGCACCACCACCGGCAAGGTCACTCTGAGCGGAGCCAACCCGATCAACAATATCGGCACCATCACCAATCAAGGTGTCGGCACGACCGCGAACGTGATCAGCGCAGTGATTGGCGCCAATGTCACCAGCGTCATCCAAAACGGCCCGTGCCCACTCGTCCTCCAAGGAGCAAATCTTTACACCGGCCCGACCAACGTCAACGCTGGCACACTTTCGCTCGGCAATGTGAACGCCGTGAGCAACTCCAGTTCAGTCACGGTCGCCAACGGGGCTGCTCTCGAACTCAGCACCAGCTCCAGCACCGCGAAGAAGCTGACTTTTAGCGCCACTGGCACGCTCAGTTTCAATGTCGCCAGCAGCTATAGCCTCACAGTCAGCGACTCCAATGGCGTTACGAATAGCGGCGCAGCGGGTTCCGTCACCATCAATATCACCGGCAGCGCGCCCGCCAACGGCACCTACCCGCTGATCACCTACAGCGGTGCTTTGCAGGGCAGCGGTTTCAGTGCCTATGTTCTCGGCACCACGCCTGCGGGTAAAACCTACGCCCTGGATGATACCGGTAGCGTCGTGCAACTGGTGGTTACTAGCGCTTATACCTGGACCGGCGAGCAAACCAGCGAGTGGAGTACGGCTACCATCGCCGGTTTAAAGAACTGGGCTCTGGATGGTAGTCCGGCTGATTACGCGAATGACTTCGCAGTAGTGTTCGATGACACGCCTACGAACAAGATCGTGAACATCACGGGAGCGGATGTAACACCGTATTCAGTGCTATTTAACAGTGGTGATTACACGCTGCAAAGCACTACTAGCAATAAGATTGCCGGCTCCGCACCTGTAACGGTGGCTTTTGGTGCCACGCTCAAGCTCGGTTCTTCGAATGTGCTGCCGGATGGCTCCGGCGCGGGCAATCTTACAGTTGACGGCACCCTCGATCTCAATGGTAATTCGGAAACGATCAATGGGTTCAGCGGCATCGGCTCAGTGGATAACACAGCAGCTGCCACCACCTCCATCTTGACCGTGGGCACCATCGCTGGCGGCAATGCCACCGGCACCATCCAGAACACCGGCGGCACGCTGGCTCTGACCAAGACCGGCGCTACGGACTTTACCCTGAGCGGAGCCAACACCTACAATGGAGCAACTACAGTTAACCAAAACCGTCTTTTCATTTCCAACAGCGCTGCGTTCTCTCCCAACACTACGGTTACGGTCAACAACGGAGCCTCCTTTGTCTTGAACGCCAGCGGCACCCCCACCTTCGCTCAAAGCATTACGCTCAATTCTGTCTCGAACCTGTCGCTGCGCCAGGCGGCGACGCTCAGCAACGTCATCCTACCAACCTCGGGTGGAGTTATTTTCAACAACGACGATGTGGCCACGCAAGCGTTCAGCTTGAACAGCGACGTCACCCTGGGCGGTAGCTTGAATGTCCAGATTGGCGGAGGTACTGGAGCTCCTGGCGCCGTCACCCTCGCAGGCATCCTCAGCGGCAGCGGTAGCTTGGTCAAGTCTGGCTCCGGCACGCTGTCGCTCAGTGGCTCGAACAGCTTTAATGGTGGAGTCACCATCAAGAACGGCACACTGGAAAGCAAGACCACCACTACCACCTTGGGCACGGGCACGGTCACTATGGGCGGCGCCGGCTCGACTGGGGTCACTTACATCACCGGGCAGAACAACTCGAATCCATTCGTCATCAATGCTCCTGACAGTGGCACGGTAATCATCGGCTCGAATGGCACTGGCTCTTCATTCAACCTTTCCGGGTCGATCACCTTGAATGGAGCTAATCTGAGTGTGCGGACCTTTAGCGCTGGCACGACGGCAAACGCAACCCTATCCGGTGGCGTGACTGGCACGGGCAACCTGCTCATCAACAACCTAAGCACCGGCACTGGCAAGGTCACCCTGAGTGGTGCCAACCCAATCAACAATATCGGCACGATCACCAGTCAAGGTGTCGGAACGACCGCCAATGTG
>JBIIAI010000305.1:0-2551 GCA_044239965.1 Akkermansiaceae bacterium | reverse complement strand
CCGAAATCCAAGAGGGCGATGAAGTCGAACTCTTCGGCCCCCACGTTTCCGTCACCGAACTCGCTGCCCAATCCCAAACAATCCCCTGGCATATTTACACCGGCATCACCCCGCGCGTGCAACGGATTTATCTCTAATATCCCAACCACCGTGCCCTACGTTCTCATCATTCACGAAGTTGCCGATTATGCGGCATGGAAAATCATTTTTGATCAGGCATCGACCATTCGCAAGAATGCAGGTGAACGGAGCTATCAAGTCCTGCGTTACGAGGAGGATGCTAACAAGATCGTTCACTTCTCTCAGTGGACCTCTACTGCTGATGCACGCAAGTTTTTCGAATCGCCCGAGCTTGTGGAGATCCGCAAGCAAGCTGGTGTGAAGGCTCCGAACTTTATTTATTTGGAAGAACTGGAAGCGGGTATTCTCTGATTTTTTTGCCTCACCATCACGCTCCCTATTTTCATGAACACAGAAAAGAAATCTCTCGTTTCCCTCGATCGGCTTCTGAAGCTTTTCCTCGTCGGATTTTTTCTCTGTGCGATGGCCGCTTTCTTTCATCCGCTTCACAGCTCCGTGACCAAGCTCGCTCTGCTCGGAAGTATCGGTGCCTGTTGGATGTGCTCTTTGATTCTTTTGCGTAAATACTATGTTTATCGTACGATACTCATCGTACTTCCCATACTTGCTTGCATTCCGTTTCTTCTACCTAGTCGGGCGATCGATGCCACCGAATTGCGTGCTAACTACTTGCAAGCACTGACGCGCTACGAGGGTAGCACCTACTACTGGGGTGGAGAAAACAAGCGCGGCATCGACTGCTCAGGCCTGCCTCGTCGTTCGTTGCGCGATGCTCTCTTGCGATATGGAATCGCCCATGCAAATGGCAAAGCATTTCGTTTGGCGGCGGAGCAATGGTACTACGATACCAGTGCCAAAGCCTTAGGTGAAGGATACCGCAGCTTCACCAAAAACTTAGCTATCGAGGGAACAGTTCAATCGATCGAACCCTCCACTCTGCAAGCAGGCGATCTTGCGGTGACAAAGAGTGGCATTCACACCATGGTTTATCTCGGTGAAGGCAAATGGATTCAAGCCGATCCCGGCATTGGCGCTGTTGCCACCTTACACGGCCGCAACGATCAAAACACGTGGTTTGATGCGCCCATCACGATGCATCGTTGGTCCATTCTCGATCTTCCTTAATCCCATGTCGCGCCCGACCCAATCCGTTCCTGGAGGTTTTCTCTCCCTATTTTTCGGAGTGCTGCTCTTCGTGTATTCTTGTTTATCGACCTATGCTGCATGGCTCGCGCATACAAAACCACTTGCCGAACGATTGCCCAATCACCCCGATGTTTGGCCCTTAGTCGCAGGCGCAGCAGCCAGTTTCATCGTCGGCGTGTTGCTCACATGGTTTGGATTGCGCATGGCTTTGCGAACTCCATCCTACGATACCCGCGATCCCGATGAGCCTTCGGTGAAATTTTAAAATCCTCAATCAGGTACGCTCAAAGAATCATTCGTTCCTAATTGCTCTAGGACTTGCGCCACTCTCGTTCGCGCATGTACCAAATGACAGCGTCAACCAAGGCCATGCATAGCATAAATAATGCACCAACACAAAATCCTTGTCCTGCAGCACGAATCATCGATGGCTCACCTTTGAACGCAGCAAAGCCCATGTGAACTAAAGAAAAATGATCGGCCAGGACGCGTTTACCTTAGACCATCCCAACCAAAAACCCCGAGTTTTTAACCCTGACCATTCTTCCATCCGGTCTTTCTTTGCTTCAGAAAATCCCTTCCTCACGGAGCGAAAAATCTGTGAACATTTCATACCAGTGACTAGTGAACCATCAAACCAGCATCAGCGCTGGGCTCTCGATGAGTTTTTTCACCTCACTCAGGAAGGACGCTGCGATGGCACCATCTACGACGCGGTGGTCGCAGGAGAGACCGAGGTTGATGCGTTGGCCAACGACAATTTGTCCGTTTTTCACGACGGGTTTTTCGATGACCGCACCAACGGAAAGGATTGCGGCTTGTGGCGGATTGACGATCGCATCAAAGGACTCGATACCCCATGCTCCGAGGTTGGAGATGGTGATCGTGCCACCGTCGAATTCGTCAGGACGCAGTTTGCGATCCTTGGCGCGTACCGCGAAATCTTTCACCTCGCGAGAGATTTGCAGCAAGGACTTGGTCTCGGCATTTTTCACTACGGGAGTGACGAGGCCGTCTTCGATGGCGATGGCCACGGAGAGACCGACAGAACCGAAGCGCACGATGTGATCGCCAGCAAAAGACGAATTGATCGCAGGCACCGCCATGGTTGCATTGATCAAGGCCTTCATGATGAAGTCGTTGACCGAATACTTGTTGCCGGTGGTAGTGGATGCTTGGTCGTTGATCTGCTTGCGCAGGCTCATCAGCGGTGCAGCATCGGCCTCGATGTGGAGGTAGAAATGAGGAATGGTCTGCTTGGAAGTCAACAAGCGGCTGGCGATAATTTTGCGCAGTGAGGAAAGCTCGATGATTTGATCTTCGG
>JBIIAI010000134.1:0-8694 GCA_044239965.1 Akkermansiaceae bacterium | reverse complement strand
GCCAAGTAATAACGCAAAGCATCGACGCCAAAGGAGTCGGCCAATTCGCTAGGGTCAACGATGTTACCTAACGATTTCGACATTTTTTCGCCACGGATGTTCCACCAACCGTGAACCAGCAAGGTCGGCATTTGCTCATCTGTGAGACCCATCGCGTGCAGCATGCAATACCAGTAAATGCCGTGCGCGGGCACCATGATGTCCTTGCCGATGACATGAACGGTGTTCTTCCAGGTGCTTGCAAAATCTGGTAGGCTGCTTTCCTTGCCACCGTAGCCTGCGAAGCTGACGTAGTTGATGAGAGCATCAAACCATACGTAGGTCACGTAATCCGTATCGAAGGGGATTTCGATGCCCCAGCGCAAGCGATCCTTGGGACGCGAAATGCAGAGATCGATGCCGGCATTGCGGGTGAGCGCATTGATCAGCTCGGCCTTGCGGAACTGCGGTTGGATGACGTCATTTTTTTCGAGAAACTCCTGCAACCACGCGGTGTGATCGCTGAGTTTGAAATACCAGTTTTCCTCCTGAATCTCGACGACTTCTCCCCACTCGGCACCGAAGTTTCCGTGTTCATCGCGATCGCGATCGGTGAGAAATTGCTCTTGGCGCACGGAGTAGTGGCCATTGTACGCTTTTTTGTAGAGCTGTCCTTTTTCCTTCAGAGCGGTGAGAATGTCCTGCACGCAGCGCTTGTGACGAGGATCGGTGGTGGCGGCCCAGCCATCGTAGTCGATGCCGATTTTATCCCACAAGGCAGTGAAGCGCGCAGTGACTTTTTCGACGTAATCTTCGGGCGAGATGCCTTCTTTGGCTGCGGTCTGCTCGACTTTTTGGCCGTGCTGGTCCACTCCGGTGAGGAAATAGACGGGCTTGCCGCGCAGACGTTGGTAGCGGGCGAGGACATCAGTGAGGACTTTTTCGTAGGCATGGCCGATGTGTGGCGAGCCGTTGGTGTAGTCGATGGCAGTTGTGAGAAGCATGGTCGCGGAAACGGGATAGATCAGGAACAGTTGTGGGGGGGGCACCAGAGGTGATTATTTTTTGTCGAGAATGGAATTCCAATGCTCGAGGTTGTCCTTTTGGGATTCGAAGAGAGCGGTGGTATCGTCGTGAATGGTGATCGAGGTGATCTTGTCGCCGACACCATTGTGTTTGCAGCCTGGCTCGCCGGTGTTGTTCTTGCCGGTTACGTTGCCAACAACGTCAAGAGGGGAAGTGACTTCGCCGAAAACTGAGTGACGGTTGTCGAGGAAAGGAGTGGGCACGGTGGTGATGAAAAACTGCGAGCCATTGGTGCCGGGGCCAGCATTGGCCATCGAGAAAATGCCTGGCTTGTTGTGACGGAGCTCGGGGTGGAATTCATCGGCAAACTTGTAGCCTGGGCCGCCACGACCTGTTTCAGTTGGGTCGCCGCCTTGGAGCATGAAGCGATCAATCACGCGGTGGAAAGCGACGTTGTTGTAGTAGCCACGTTGGGCGAGGTTGAGGAAATTGGCGCAGGTCAGTGGTGCCTTCGAGGCGAAAAGAGTGGCGCGGATGTCGCCTGCGGTGGTGTGGAGTGTGATGGTAATATCGGACATGACGCGCATCCATAGCGCGGAAATGCCCTCAGGTAAATGGCGGATTTGCTTTTTTCGTGCCAAAACGAGCACTCGGCTAACTCTTGGGGCCGAAACATTTCAACCAATCCACCCGACACGGCGTCGTTCCAGCCGGATCACTGTGATTGCCTCCTTGCCACTGCTGGCCGATTTTTCCGTAGCGGATCGTCTTCGGAATACCAGGGAATTCTGCACGAGTAAATTCTTTGATCAGCTCCCAGTTGCCTTCTTGCTGCTGCGCGATGAGTTGCACCGAGGTTTCGCTCAAGCGAAGAGCCACCACTGCCGCTTGGTGAGGCAAATGCTGACCCTCTAGCAATTCAGCACCGTTTTTGCGAATGCCCCATCGGCCATCAGTGCGCGCATTGATTTGCAGATACTTGCCATCCGCCCACCCAACGGCCATGCCGATACCCCACGACTGGCCGGCATCTTGTTGTGGATCGATTTGGGCCATTGCCACCGTCGCACCCTCAGGCCAAGGAGCATCTTTGGTGCTGCTGACATTCGCAGGCACTCGGATCTCAAACGGACCCACCGATGACAGCGGCGATAAACCGAGTGATGGATTTTTCAGTTGTTCAGGCATCTTTACCTCGCGAGGTTCTTCGTCGAGGATCAAAAAAACTCCTTGATTAGGCATTACTTGGATCGCCGAACCTGGTGCATAGACCAACTCGTCCTGCAGTCCTTTGCAAGGCGGCACCCACAACGAAGCGCGCTTGGGAGCAAGCCCGAGAGCTTTCCAATCAATTTCTAACGAAAGACTAACTTTCTGCTGCGCCCAACTCGCGATGGCGACAAAAGTTTTCCCCGATTTCTGAAACACGGACACCTTGCAATCGGGGTTGCTCGATTTGACAGGGCAAGCGGGATCCCACCAACCAATGAACTCTGCGTCTGCGATGCCAAAGTCTTTTTCCAGTTGCCACTGCGCTCGCGGGTCTCCGCTCCATGGCCAACGTGTGCGCATACCAAAAACCATGCCGTGCCACGGGTTAGGGTGATCTAACATTTCGCTCATCAGGCCAAAGGGAATGCCCGACATTTCGACTAGCATAAAATCGGGCGATGAGTTCGCATTGAATCCCTCGCCATGCCACAGACCATCGAAATAAGGATACAATTCCATGAATGCGATGGAGCTGTTCGACCATTTGGCCAGACCATTAAAATGATTCCACGAGTGCATGCTGACGCGGCGAGAGGTGTTGCCATCTGCATCCAGAATCCGACGCGCGCGTTGCATCGATTTCCGATCCAATGCGGTATCATCAATGTAGAGACCATCAATGCCTACCTGCTTCACGAGGTAATCCAATCCCTCGAGATAAAAATTGTTCCAACGCGAATCAGGCGTAGTAATCACGGCGAGGTCGAGCTTTTCTTTGTAATCTGGAAATTTCAAGTTCTCTCTCCACGCAGGCACAATGTCATCGCCAACGTGTTCGATCAACCATGGGTGTGGGCCGCTGCCATTGGTCACAGGCCATGCCACGCCCTCACGTCGAGGTAAAATGATCTCGCCGCCCATGCTTTTTAAGGCAAAAAACTCGGGGATGTTTTGCGTGAGTTCTCGAGTGGTGTAGTAAACTGCTACACGCATTTCGTCTTGGTGCGCTTGTTGAATGAATTGTTTGAGGTGCCCGACCGAATCATCGTTGTATGGGTAGTTGATGTAGGGATTACACAAGCGATTGTGATGCACTTCCAGGATCGTTGCGCCTTCTTTTTTTAGCATCGCCGTGTCTTCGACAGGTGCTCCCTGCTTCGCATGAAAGTAGCGATCCGAAAAGTGCTTTGGGGGATCTAAGGGCTTGAAGGGCGTGATGTACCAATCGATTGCGAAGTCGAGTGCTGCTTGATCTTTGGCGAGTTTTTTCTGTCCACTATGCGCCACGAGTGTTGTGCTCGCATCCATCTGTTGCCAATGGATGCCACCGCTGCCCCATGATTCAGGAAGCATCAACGGGCGGAAATCGTAGTAGGCATTGATCAGTGGGCGCTGAAAATTTTGCCCCTTGAATCGAAGCATCGCCCCTACATTGACATCGCCGATCCAGATGGCGTCTTGGTGCTTGGAAACATCCCATTTCCACTCGTGTTTTGCGGGCATCAGTCCACCTTTCAGGCCCAGACCCATGGCGTATTTGGCAACGTCTTTGCGCCATGGCATCACGAAGCGCACATCATCCAGTGAAACGTTCTCGTCTTTCGCTCGGAGTTGCATCGATAGCTGTAAATTGCCATCGAACTCCACCGCACCGCTCACAGTGCAGGTCAAATCATCCGCCTGATTGACGACGCGCCATTTCAGCACAGTCGGCGATTGCTGCATGACTTCGAGCTTTCCTGGTGACCAGACAACCTCTTTTCCTGCGATCACACAATCCAATCGTGGGCTCTCGACAAAAGCCTCTCTGCCCTGCTTCACAATCTTCGTATTGCTCGCAGAAAAATAACTAGTCATTTGCGAGGGAATGCCGTTTTCTCCCAGAGAAATGCGACGACCTAGCAAATCGATCGTCCGCGCTGCACGGTCAAACTGAATTGCGCGAAACGGTCTCGTCACCACGGTGTCACTCTCGCCGACTGTCGAGTCTAACCATTTGAGTCGAGCCAATCGCCACGCCTCTGAGGTTCCGCCATCGGCCAAAGCAGCACCAGCCACCCGAATCGAAAAATCTAAGTGCTCAGGTAGTTCTTTCTTCTCGGCAGTAGTGTTCGCGTTCTCAAGAAAGCGAATTTTTCCCGCATATGTTCCCATTGTTGCATCTAACGGAATCTGAATCCCGATCCAAATGCTCGTCACCGCATTCGCTTGGTTTGACATCATCGCAGGATGAGAAATCACCTTGGCTTGTGCTTGTTTCAGCGAGGAAAAATCTACGGCGCAATCGAGGTCTAGTGCTGTGTTCGATTGGATCAAGCAAACCTGAAATACATAAAACTCTCCTGGCTGCGCTTGACCGGAAAACTGCTGAAATTGGCGCGCGCCATTTTCAAACCAGTGAGCTGGGATGATATTCTTGCGCACCGCATATTGCCGATCTTCGCCGAATGCCCAAAAACGCTGCTGTGAGTGCTGTGCTTGAAAAGCTGCCAAGACTTGAGGACTCACCGCCGTCTCCATTTTTTTCATTACAGCATCGGCCGGCATTGTCGCAGTCACCGCATCAGGCATGTTGTAGCCTGCGGGTTCCGCGCAAATGCTGGCGATGCAAAGTAAACTAACAAAAAAACGTGAAAACATAAAATCAATTACGTTTTCTCATCTCAGGACCTTTCAGTGTCGCTGAAAATCTGCCCTGATTACCAGAACAAAAAACAAATCGCAGCGAGCAGGTAAGCTGCGCCTTCTTATCGCGCTTAACGCAATCTTTACAAAATTCCCATCGCCAACTGACAAGCAGATCGGCTTCAATGGTGCATGCGCCTCGTCTGCGGATCTATCGACATGAATCTCAGAGCCTACTACTTCGTCTGGATTTTTCTCGCATGGAGTATGCCCGCATTTGCTGCTCGTAATGTGCTGTTGATCATCGCTGATGATCTAGGCACGGATAGCTTGCGACTCTACAATTCGACTGCGGGAGCTAGCGCGCCAACGCCTAACCTTAACGCCTTGTCTGTGAATGGAATCCGTTTTACCAATGCCTATGCATGCCCTGTGTGCTCGCCAACGCGTGCCGCAATGCTGACGGGCCGGTATGGATTCCGCACAGGGGTGGGAAATGTGGTGAGCTCAGCGGCAGGGAATGCTCTGACTGCTGCAGAGATTACCTTGCCCGAGGCCATAGCAGCGCATTCTACGCTCGGCATTCAGTGTGCTTCATTTGGCAAATGGCACTTGAGCAGCGGTGGTCCTTTGCAGATCGCGAATGCTCCGAATGCCATTGGTGGTTGGCCGCATTATGCTGGCTCCACGGCGGGGGTGATTAGCAGTTATAGCAGTTGGACCAAGACCACCAATGGAACGACCTCTACCTCTACGGTCTATGCTACTACGGATGTAGTAAATGATGCGGTCTCATGGATTCAAGCACGCGCGGTGGCGAATCAGCGCTGGATGGCGTGGGTGGCGTTCAATGCGCCACACACGCCATTTCACACTCCGCCTGTTTCGCTTCATAGCTATGGGGGCGCCCCCGCTACCAATTTGCTCAAGTATCAGGCTGCGGTGGAAGCAATGGACACGGAAATCGGCCGACTGCTAGCAGCTGTGAATCTCACCGAAACGGATGTGATTTTTATCGGTGATAATGGCACTCCTAGTTCGGTAATCCGTCCTCCTTACGACAGCACGCATGCTAAGGATTCGCTCTACGAAGGCGGTGTGCGTGTGCCATTGATCATCCGCGGTCCTTCCGTCAATCAAGCTGGGCGTGCGACGGATGCGCTCGTTCACTGCGTGGATATTTTTCGCACGGTTTTGGATATGTTAGACGTTGCCATTCCTGCGAGCACGCTCGATTCCAGGAGCATGGTGCCCATTCTGGGCAATCAATCGAATGCGACTCGCTCTCGTCTTTACAGTGAAAAATTTGATCAAAGTGATGCCGTGGTGGGTGGCAGAATCATCCGCGATGATCGCTACAAACTGGTGCGTTCCAATGCGGGTAACGATGAATTTTATGATCTCCAGATCGATCCAGCGGAAACGACTAATCTGTTCGCTGGAGGTCGAACTGGGCTCAATGTCACCCAGCGTGCGCGCTATGATCGACTTCGGTTTAACTTTAGCGATTTTTCTTCATTGAGTAGTGTCGCTCCTGTGACGCATGGCATCGTCAACGCGAATTTTTTTCTCAGTGTTCCTGATTTAGCAAATTACCGTGAAAGTCTATGGACTTGCTCGGATCTGGATTACTGGGCCCCAGCGGAAAACGTCGCCAGCGCTGTGCAGGGTGGCCATGCGACATTCTCGCAGGCAATAGACCCTGCTATGCCGCGCAAGTTCTTTAGCGTGTTGCGTGAGAGCGAGTGAAAACCTGCGAGATGCGGAGCAAAAGCCGCAGTATGATCGGTCTGACAAAAAAATTCAGGCTCTGTGCTTGTCAGGCATCGATTCTGCTTCTACTCTGGCCACGAGCATGCAGGAAAGCACCACACCACCAGTCGAATGGGTGATCCGCGGCGAGTCATTTCAAATGGATGGAAACGGCTCTGCCACGGATTTCCCTGCGATTTTGGCGCATCTCATTCGCCAGCGCAATATCGTCGGTTCTGATGATCTGGAGCGCTTTCTCGATCCCAAGCTCAAGGATTTGTCTGACCCCTTTCGCATGCCGGACATGGAGATTGCCGTGCAGCGATTGTTCGAGGCAATTGATCGCGGCGAGTCGATCAGCATTTTTGGCGACTACGACGTCGATGGTGTTACTTCGATTTCGGTGATGCGTTCGATCTTGCGTGCCTATGGCGTGGAGCCGAAATATTTTGTGCCTCAGCGCAGTGCCGAGGGCTATGGTCTCAGTGAAGCGGCACTCAAGCGCTGCATGGAAGAATGTGGCGAGCCGGATCTATTGATCGCAGTGGACTGCGGCACCGGATCGGTGGATGAAATTGCCGGACTCGTCGCGCGTGGAATCGATGTCATCGTTCTTGATCACCACGAGCCTGGACCACGAGGGAGACCAGATGTGGTGGCTCTCGTGAACCCGAAGTGCGGCACGGAATTTCAATACCTTTGCGCGGCTGGCGTCTGCTTCAAGGTCGCACATGCGATGCTTAAGAAGCGCCCGCTGGCACAGTATGATCTGAAAAATTTGTTAGATATGGTCAGTGTCGCAACCATTGCTGACATCGTACCGATGGTCGGCGAGAATCGCCTGATCGTGCGTCATGGGCTCAAGCGTTTGCCTACTACGGGCAATCTTGGTCTGCGCGCACTGCAAAAAGCGGTGGGCATGAATGGCAATGCCACTTCCATGGATGTGGGTTTCCGCATCGGACCTCGTCTGAATGCGGCAGGTCGCATGGATCAGCCCGAAATGGCGCTCGCCACCTTAATGTGCGAGGATCCGACCGAAGCCGAGGAGTTGGCGCAATTGCTCGATGATTTCAATCGCGAGCGCCAGACCATGGAGGAACGCACACGTCGCGAGGCTCTGGAGATGATGAAGGATTACGAAAATGATCCAGTCATTGTGTTAGGTTCGCGTGATTGGCATCCGGGTGTCGTCGGCATTGTTGCCTCGCGGTTGATGCGTCAATACCATCGGCCGACCTTTGTCATATCCATCGATGAAAATGGCGTGGGCAAGGGATCAGGTCGCTCGATCCAAGGTGTTTCGTTAGTGTCAGCGATCGCGGACTCGCGACATCTTTTGTTAGCTGGTGGTGGCCATGAGATGGCGGCGGGGATTTCCATCAACGAGGACATGATGCCCGAGTTCCGAAAAAGTTTTGCCGAGCACGTGCTGGCTCATACAACAGCAGAAGAACGGGCGCCACGCATTCATTTGGATGCCGAGTTATCGTTCGATTGGTTATCGCTGGATTTTCTCAAGTCCTACGAGCTTCTTCAACCCTTCGGCAGCGGCAATCCGCAGCCGGTATTTTTTGCGAGAGATGTCTTCCTCAGCCGACCGCCGATGCATTTGAAAAACAAGCACCTGCGACTTTTCCTGCGTCAAGGCCAAGGCGGGCTCAACGAGCAATCCGCGATGTTTTTCAACGGTGGCGAACGGCAATTGCCTGATCCACCGTGGGACATCGCATTCACGATCGACCGCAATACCTTCCGCGGAGTGACTAGCCTTCAGGTAGTTATCACCGATGTGCGTGCCGCGCAGTAGAACCTTACCTCAAGTCTTACGTCTTGCATCTGAAAATCTTGTGTCTTCCTAAAAATACACCGCTTCACTGCGTGGGTTAGCCCACATGCAGTATTCGATGTCGATGGGTAACAGCAGTGATCTTGCATCGCTGGGGATGAAGGTGAGTGTGCCGCGTTCAACGAGGCGTGGGTAGAGCGCGGCGAGCTGGAACCATTCATCGAAGCCGTAGTTCGGCCACTCGCTGAATTGGATCGGCCTCACGCCGAGGCCAGGAATATTGGCGGTATCGGGCAAGCTGCGGTGACGCC